>JBAVTH010000710.1:0-13274 GCA_049696035.1 Ilumatobacteraceae bacterium | reverse complement strand
GGTTCGGATCGTCCGCGTGGGCCGCGTCCGGATGGTTCGGATCGTCCGCGTGGGCCGCGTCCTGATGGCGACCGTCCGCGTGGTGCCGGTGGGCAGCGGCGTGATCCTCGACAGGACTCCGGCGTCGATCGTCAAAGCCGTGGCCGACCCGATCGGCCAGCTCGCTCGCGTGTCGAACGGCCGATGACGGCAGCAGATCAACGCTCGATCATGGTCAAGGCGAAGCGAGGCCCGAAGGTGGAGCGAGCCGAAGTCGCCCCGCCAGCATGGGAACGGGAGCAGTGGATCGATGAGGGCTCCATGCGCGAGGAAGCTGCCAAGGCTGCCCAACGAGCGGCGACGGAGGCAGTGCCGAGGGGTCGCGCGCCACGCACGGAACTGGCGCCGGAAGTCTCCGAGGAGCTGGCGAAAGTGGCAGCAGCAAGCCGACAGGCACGCTACAAGGAGCGCCTGGCATCTGCAGCGGAAGCCCTTGACCGGGGAAGGTTCGCGGACGCTCGTCGCATGGTGCAGTCGGTGGTCCGGGATCTCCCCGAGATGGCGTTCGGCCACGAGATCGCTGGCCTCGCGCTGTACCGACTGGGTCAGTGGCGCAAGGCCGCCGCCGAGCTCGAAACGGCTCGCTTGCTCGATGGCACGGTCAATCATCATGCCGTGCTGGCCGACTGCTATCGGGCGCTTCGGCGCTATCACGAAGTCGAGCAGTTGTGGCGTGAGCTGCGCGAGGCGTCGCCCGCTCCGGCGCTACTTGCCGAGGGTCGTATCGTCGCTGCAGGAGCACTCGCCGACCAGGGCGATCTGCAGGGCGCCCTGACCACGATGGTGAAGGCGCTCGAGGTGCCCAAGAAGCCCCGCGACTACCACCTTCGACAGTGGTACGTCGTGGCTGACCTCCTGGACCGGTCCGGTGACGTGATCAAGGCTCGTCGCTACTTCGGCCTCGTGCTCGCAGCCGACGCGGAGTTCGCGGACGTCAAGGAACGTCTGCGCACGCTGGGTCGTTGACGCACCAGACCGCTGTCGGTCGGACGGTGTGACACCGATTCCCTACCATGGTGCGAACACGGCTTCCCCCCGTACAACACGTCACGTGCCTCCGCTCGACGCGGCGGTGCATGAAGGGGAACCCCATGAACATCGTCATCCTCCGTGGAACGCTCAGCAGCGACCCGGTCTGCCGTACCCTTGCTTCCGGCTCCTTGCTGGTGAGCCTCGAGCTGACCACCGTCGCCGGTGGTGCCAGCTTGTCGGTGCCAGTCGCCTGGTTCGATCCGCCGTCTGAAGTGGCCTGGGTCGCAGGTGAGCCGTTGGTGGTCATCGGCACCGTTCGCCGTCGCTTCTTCCGAACCGGCGGGCTCACCCAGAGCCGCACCGAGGTGGTGGCGGCAGAGGTCGTGCCGGCGGCGCGTCGGCGGCACGTGAGGGCGGCCTTGGCTCGCGCTGCGTTGTCGGTGCAGCCAGCGGCTGCGTGATTCGTCGACGACCGCCGCCGGTTCCGGTCTCAGCCAAGTGTGTTGACGTTGCCGAGCTCTCCGAAGGCTTGCTCGAGGCGCTCGACGAAACTCACTTCCGCTGCTCGTAGCCAGACTCGTGGGTCGTAGTACTTCTTGTTCGGAGCGTCAGGACCCTTCGGGTTGCCGAGTTGGCCCTGTAGGTAATCGTGGTTGTCGGCCTCGAAGCGGCGAATGCCGTCCCAGAGGGCCCACTGCAGGTCGGTGTCGATGTTCATCTTCACGACGCCGTAGGAGATCGCTTCCGCGATCTCCTGCGGCGAGCTGCCCGAGCCACCATGGAACACGAAGTTCACGGGGTTGGCGGCGGTGCCGTGCTTGCTCTGGATGTGCTCCTGCGAGGCCCTCAGGATGGCGGGCTTGAGTCTGACGTTGCCCGGCTTGTACACGCCGTGCACGTTCCCGAAGGCTGCCGCGATGGTGAACCGCGGACTGACCTGGAGCAGCCGTTCGTACGCGTAGCTCACTTCCTCGGGCTTGCTGTACAGGTCGCTCTCGTCGGCGCCACTGTTGTCGACGCCGTCCTCTTCGCCGCCGGTGATACCCAGCTCGATCTCCAATGTCATGCCCATCTTCGACATTCGCTCGAGGTAGCGCACACAGATGTCGAGGTTCTCCTCGATCGGCTCCTCGGAGAGGTCGAGCATGTGCGAGCTGTACAGCGGGCTGCCCGTGCGGGCGAAGTGGGCTTCGCCGGCGTCGAGCAGGCCGTCGATCCAACCGAGCTTGTCCTTCGCACAGTGGTCGGTGTGGAGGATCACACGAGCGTTGTACGCGGCGGCGAGCGTGTGCACGTGCAACGCACCCGCAACCGAACCGGCGATGGCTGCCGCATCGCCCTTGAGCGCGATTCCCTTGCCGCCGACGAACGCCCCTCCGCCGTGGGAGAACTGCACGATGACGGGGCTGTTCACCTTCGCGGCGGTTTCCATCACGGCGTTGATGGTGTTGCTGCCCGTGCAGTTGGCGGCGGGGAGCGCAAAGCCACGCTGCTTGGCCAGTGCGAACAGTTCGGTCACGGCGTCACCCGTGAGGACGCCGGCGGGGAAGTCAGAAGATGCGGTCACGGGTGCAGTCTATTGCGCCTCAGCCCAGCGGTCGAAGTACGAGACCGGTGCGCAGCTTGGGGGTGAAGAAGGTCGACTTCGGGGGCATCAGCAACCGTTCGTCGGCGGTGCGCCGGATCTCGTCGATGCCGGTGGGCCTGATGAGCACGCCGACCTCGGCGTCGCCTGCGGCGAGGCGGTCGACCACGTGCTGCACGCCGTGCTGGTAGCTGACGTCGATGTCGTGGTGCTGCAGGACGTGCTCGAGGTACGCGCCATCGAGCGCTCGTACGCCGACGAAGGCGGCCGGCTTCGGGGTGAGCCACGACCCGGTCCCGTCCGGGCGCACGAGGCACATCGCGCCTCGGTCGACCACCTCCGCCGCGAAGGCAGGGGTCACCGGGCCGGCTTCGGCAAGATCGAAGGCTGAGGTGAGGAGCTGGACGAAGTGCTCGACGGTCACGCCGTGATACAGGCGATGGATGGCATCGATGCTGAGCTGATCGTCGACGAGCTCGGCCACATAGGTGAGTGTCAGCTCGGCGGGAGTGTCGCGACCGCGAGCGGCGCGCACCTCGTCGCGGAAGGTACGGCTGATCGCATAGCGGTGGTGCCCATCGGCAATGAGCACGGGGTGCGACGCAACGCTGGCCGAGATGGCGGCGACGCGCTCCTCGTCGGTGACACGCTCCACCGTGTGCAGCACGCCCTGCTCGTCACGACACGTGCCCATCGGCTCGCCTGGCTCACGTAGCAGGTCGGTGAGCCCGGCCGTCAGCGAGAGCCCCCACACGGGGGAGAGGTTGGTGTTGGTGGATCGGGTGAGGTCGAGCCGATCGGTCTTCGCCTTCGGGGTGGTGCGCTCGTGTGGCAGCACTCCGCCTGCACCCTCGTCAACCACCTCGAGCGCTCCCAGCACGCCGACGGTCTCGCGGGAGTTGCCGGCCTCATCGGTGAAGCGCATTCGATACAGCGTGAACGAAGGCGCCGGGTCGAGCACCATCGTGCCCTCCTGGACCCATTCGATGAGCCGTCTCGCTGCGCGTTCGTACCGGTCGGCACCATCCACCTCGCGAGGAACGTCGATGGCGACGATGTTGCGTGGATGGCGGGCGAGGAGTGCCTCGACATCGGTCTCGCTGAGGACGTCGTATGGCGGCGCTGCGACATCGTCGAGTGGGAGCGAAGAGTTGAAGCGGAGCGCGTGGAACGGTTCGAAGCGGGGCACCCACACAGGTTGGCACCTTCCATGCCAACATGGCCAGACCATGACTGAAGAACAACGACCTCGAGTGGTGCTCTGCGACCTCGACGGTGTGGTGTGGCTCGCGCACCAACCGATTCCAGGGTCGGTGGACGCGATCGCGCGGCTGCGCGCGGCCGGCCACCGGGTGCTGTTCGTCACGAACAACTCGGCCGCCCGGCTCGAAGCGCAGGAGGCGGCCCTCGAGAGCATCGGCATCCCGGCGGCGGGTGACGTGCTCACGTCGGCTCTGGCCGCGGCGCTGTTGCTGCAGCCCGGCGAGCGTGCACTTGTCTGCGGCGGTGACGGGGTGGTGCAGGCCCTCGAGCGACGAGGAGTGGAAACCTGCCTCGATGGTGATGCCGATGCTGTCGTGGTGGGGTTTCACCGTACGTTCGACTTCGACGGGTTGACGCGTGCTGCCCGCGCGGTTCGCCGTGGTGCGCGGCTGATCGGAACGAATGACGACGCCACCTACCCAACACCCGACGGGCCGATACCGGGTGGCGGCTCGATTCTTGCGGCTGTGCAGACTGCATGCGGACAAAGCGCCGAGGTTGCCGGCAAGCCGTACGAACCGATGGCCCGGTTGGTGATCGCCGAGGTCGGCGAGGTGGCAGCGCGCGCAGCCGTGATGGTCGGCGATCGACCGAGCACCGATGGGTTGTTCGCTCGCACGCTCGGCTGCGGCTACGCACACGTCTGGAGCGGTGTCACGCCCCGTGGGGTCATCGTCGATCCGACGCCAGACCTCGCAGTGGATGATCTCGGAGCCGTCGCAGGGGCGCTGCTCCACGGCACGTTCATCCGGCGGTAGGCTGTTGGCATGTCTGGAAATCCACTTCTCAAGCGGTTGCTCGACGCCGGTGCGCACTTCACCGAGATGTCGCAGGAGCAAGCCGAAAAGGTCGTCAAGGAGTTCGTGAAGGACGGTAAGGCCCGTCGCAAGGACAGCGAGCACCTGGTGCAGCAGCTGGTCGAGCGTGGACGTTCCGCCACCGAACAGCTGGTTTCCACGGTGCAGGCCGAGCTCAGCAAACAGCTGGGCAAGTTCGCCAGCCGTCTCGACGAGATCGAAGGCCGTGTCGAGGAGATCGCACAGCGCGTCGGCATCGCCAGCAAGACGGTGAAGAAGGCTGCTCCGGTGAAGAAGGCTGCTCCGGCGAAGAAGGCTGCTCCGGCGAAGAAGGCTGCTCCGGCGAAGAAGGCTGCTCCGGCGAAGAAGGCTGCTCCGAAGAAGGCCTGAGCGTGGCGAGACGTCAACGTCTCGATGCGGAGCTCGTCAGGCGGAAGTTGGTCGAGAGCCGCACCGACGCCGCGAGATTCATCGACGCTGGTCGCGTCCTCGTCAATGGCGCTCTCGCCGACAAGGCGTCCAGGCAGGTTCACGCAGGTGACGCGGTAGCCGTGACCGGCCCGCCGTCGCGATTCGTCAGCAGAGGCGGCGACAAGCTGGAGGTGGCCCTGGCCAGCTTCGGTTTGGATGTCGCTGGTTGGCGTGTGCTCGACGCCGGCGCGAGCACCGGCGGCTTCACCGATTGCCTGTTGCAGCGACGAGCAGCCCACGTCGTCGCACTCGATGTCGGCCATGGCCAGCTGCATCCTCGGATACGCAACGACGAACGGGTGACCGTGTTCGAGCGTTTTCACGTCCGCGATGCCACGCCGGCAGCGATCGGTGGCGCGGTGCAGCTGGTCACGGCGGATCTGTCGTTCATCTCGCTGACTCGCGTGCTACCCGCCCTCATCGGAGCCTGCGAGCCGGGCGGCCATCTGGTGCTGCTCGTGAAGCCACAGTTCGAGGCCGGGAGGGTGGAGGTGGCGAGGGCCCACGGCGTGATCACGGACCCGGCGATTCATGAACGAGTGCGCGAAGAGGTGGATTCGGCGCTGGTGGCGGCAGGCTGCACCGTGCTCGAATGGATCGATTCACCCATCACCGGCGGCGACGGTAACCGCGAGTTCCTTGTGCACGCCACCACTGACCGGTCAGGATTCCCCGCGTGAGCTCTGTTCTGTTGGTCGCCCATCATGACCGTCTCGAAGCCGGCGCACTCGCTCGGGTAGCTGCGGCCTGGTTGCGTGAACGGGGCCACGAGGTGTGGATGATGGCTGCCGATGCCGGTCCGCTCGGGCTCGACGAACTGGTGGCAGACCGCGCCGCCGAGTCGGCCGACTTGGCGATCAGCCTCGGCGGTGACGGCACGATGCTGCGCACCGTCAAGCTCATCGGGCGCGCCAACGTTCCCATCATCGGCGTCAACGTCGGGCTGTTGGGCTACCTCACCGAGGTCGAGCCGGAATCCTTGAGTCACGCGCTGGAGCGATGGTTCGCCGGCCCGCAGGCGGGGGAGTGGCACATCGACGAGCGCATGCTGCTCGCCGTTTCCGTGCACACGTCGGCCGATGATGTGCCCACGACGTGGACGGCGCTCAACGAGGGTGTGGTCGAGAAGCAGGAGGCAGGACACACTATTCGTCTCCAGGTGTGGATCGACGGTACCCCGTTCACCTCGTACGCCGCAGACGGCCTGATCCTTGCCACCCCTACCGGCTCCACCGCGTACTCGCTGTCCGCCCGCGGTCCGGTGCTGTCGCCTCGGCTGAGAGCCGTGCTGCTCACCCCTGTGTCACCGCACATGTTGTTCGACCGATCACTCGTGCTCGACCCCACCGAGCTCGTCGAGGTGGAGGTGATCGGCCATCGATCGGCGACTCTGTCGATCGACGGCCAGCCGGCTGCCACCTTGGTGGAAGGGGATCGAGTTTCCGTGGCTCCCTCTGAGCAGGTGGCTCGCTTCGTGCGGTTCGGGGATCGTCGCTTCCACCAGATCTTGAAGGCCAAGTTCGGATTGACGGATCGATAGATGCTGCAGGAACTCCACATCGAATCGTTGGGTGTGATCGAGGGCCTGGATCTCGTCCTCGGGCCCGGCCTCACCGCTCTCACGGGTGAAACGGGCGCGGGAAAGACGATGCTGGTGGAGGCCATCAGCCTGTTGGTGGGCGGGCGCGCCGATGCGACCACGGTTCGGCCGGGAGCCGCCGAGGCGCGGGTGGAGGGAAGGTTCGTCATCGGCGACGAGGAGTTCGTGGTCGCCCGTGTCATCCCTGCGGACGGGCGGTCGCGCGCCTACCTCAACGGCAGGCTGGCCACGGTGGGCAACCTGGCCGAGATCGGCGAGCGGTTCGTCGATCTCCATGGGCAGCACTCGCACCAGAGCCTGTTGTCGGCCAGCGAGCAACGTGATGCCCTCGACCGCTACTGCCGAACGGATCTCGGCGCACTGCGATCGGCGCGGGCGCGCCTGACGGAGCTGGATGCGTCGCTCGCCGCACTCGGTGGCGACAGCAAGTCGCGCGCTCGCGAGCTGGATCTGCTGCGCTTCCAGGCAGCCGAGCTGCGCGCCGCCGCCATCTCCTCCGCGGACGAGGACCACGCCCTGGAAGCCGAGTACGACGAGCTGGCCGGCGCCGTCGAGTACCGCGAACTGGGCGGAATGGCCGTGGCTGCTCTGACCGACGATGGGGGTGCTGGTGATGCGCTGGGCACTGCCCTGAAGGCCATCGCCGGCAAGGCGCCGTTCGCCGAGTTGGAGTCTCGTGTTCGCGGGCTCGCCGCCGAACTGTCGGATGTGGCCGCCGATCTTCGTGCCCGCGCCGACGGCATCGACGAGGACCCGGAGCGCCTGGCGGCGGTACGCGATCGCATGCAGCTGCTGCGCGATCTCCGTCGCAAGTACGGTGACACCCTGGCCGAGGTGCTTGCCTTCCACGCGGAGGTGGAAAGCCGCCTTGCCGAGCTGGAGGGTTACGAAGGGCGAGTAGCCATGCTGGAACGTGAGCGCGTCGTCGCCGCGGCGGAGGAGCGACGCTCTGCCGCCGGGGTTGCCCGCACCCGCCGGGCGGGCGCAGGCAGCCTCGCCGCCGATGTGCAGGGCCACCTGCGCGAGTTGGCCATGCCACATGCGTCGGTCACGGTCACCGTCGGCGAACACGACCCTGGCGACGAAGTGGCCTTCCTGCTGGCGGCGAACCCTGGCTCGCCGGTGTTGCCGCTGGCACGCGTGGCCAGCGGCGGCGAACTGGCGCGCACGATGCTCGCACTGCGACTGGTGCTCACCGAGGCTCCCGACACGCTGGTGTTCGACGAGGTCGATACCGGCATCGGCGGGTCTGCCGCAGTTGCCGTGGGCCGCAACCTGGCGGCGCTCGGGAAGCGGCACCAGGTGCTGGTGGTCACCCACCTCGCTCAGGTCGCGGCGTTGGCCGACACCCACGTCGTGGTGAGCAAACGTGTGGAGGGGTCGGTCACCATCGCCTCGGCTGCCACGATCTCCGGTCAAGGCCGCATCGAGGAGATCGCCAGGATGCTGTCCGGCGACGAGGCCGCGGACTCGGCCCGCCGGCACGCTGCCGATCTGCTGGGTGACCGGGTGCGGCAGAGCCCCTCGTGAGGCGCTGAAGGCCGCTGGGCCGATGGCCTAGGTGGCAGCGCCGAGCGAGGCGGATGGGGCCGTGTCGCGAGCCAAACGGCGGCGGTCGCTCCAGCGCCCGATTGCCAAGCCGCCACCGAGGATGATGGCACCGCCGACGGCGTCGAGGAAGTAGTGGTTGGCAGTGACCACGATGGCGAACAGCGTGAGCGCCGGATAGAGCACGGCGAGTACGTGTCCCTTGCGGCCGCCGACCTGCTGCCAGATGACGATCGCACACCACAACGCCCAGCCGAAGTGCAGGCTGGGCATCGCCGCGTAGGCGTTGGCGATGGCCTTGGCCGCGCTGCTCTGGTAGTTCCACAGGCCGCCGACCTTGTCGAGCGTGTCGACGAAGCACGACGGCTTGACCAGCCCACCCTCGGGGCCGAGCGCGGGGATGTTGCCGTCGCACTGCAGGTACAGGCGCGGCGGCGCGAGCGGGAACGCCCAGTAGCCGATGAGCGCGAGCCCGGTGGTGGCGCCCAGCAGGTTGCGCATGCGGCGGTACGCGCCGTGCCGCTTCGCGTAGAGCCAGACGAGCAAGCCCGCGGTGATGATGAAGTGCAGGGTGCCGTAGTAGACGTTCATCGCCTTGATGAACCAGGTGGCGCCGAGGAACGCCTGCTGGATGGACTGCTCGTGGAACAGGAAGGTCGACTTCTCCATCGAGACGATGAGGTGAGCGTTGCCGTGGGCACGGTTCTTGACGCCACCGACATCGGCGAGGCTGCGAATGGTCTGGTACACGTAGTAGAAACCGAGCACGATGCCGAGCTCACGCAACCAGGCGTGCTTGGCCGGCTTCGGGTGCCGCAGGGCGTGAGGCGGCAAGTGGCGGGCGTGCGGCGGCGCGGCAGTCTCCACATCGGCGCACGTTTCCATTCGGCCGATTGTAGGGCGTTTCGCCTCAGTTGTCAGCCGTACGGCGCCACACGGTGACACCAGCGACTTCGGTCACACGCTCGTAGCCGGCGCTGACGAATGCGGCGACGTCGGGGAAGAGCGACATCGGGTAGTGCGTGTAGCCGAGGTTCGCCGCTGTGGAGGTGTCGAGCACCAGCGCCGGCGGATGCGCCCGGAGATCCGCGAGCATCAGTTCCAGCGCTCCGGGGGTGGCGAGATCGAGCGTGACAGCAGGGTCTTCGCGGCCGCCGGAGCGGCCGGTGACGAAGTCGGTGTGCACCAGAGCGCCGGCGGGTAAGCGCTCGGCCCGCACCAGCACCTCCGGGTACGACCCCCAGATGAACACGCGTTGCTCGGCCGTCGTGTGCTCGCGCACGTACGTCGCCAGCGGCGTGGGATCGGGGCGATGGTGGAAGGAGCCGGGTACGAACAGCAGCACGAAGGCGACGGAGGTCGGAACGGCTACTCCGGCGATGGCGAGCCGGCGGGCCCGGCCGCCGAGCTCGGCGACCACGGGTGTGGCCAGCACGACGAGCGGAGGCAGCACCTGCAGCCAGTAGTGGCCGAAGAAGCGGAAGCCGGCCGCGACGGCGCCGAGGCCACTGAGGAGCCAGAGCCACAGATCACGGTCGTCGCCGCCGTCTGCGCGCAGCGGATTCCGGTGACGCAGCGCGATCCACAGCGCACCGGCAGCGGTCAGGTGGAAGCCGATGAAACCCGCCGAGGTGGCGAAACCGCGCAGCAGCGACATGCCGACGCCCGCCGAGGCGAGTACGAACCCCGGGCTGTTGGTGACGTTCCATTCCCAATAGGCGCCGAACGGCGCGTACGTGCCGACCGTCGCGACGGTGGCCGCGGTGCCGGCGGCAAGCAGTGCGATGTGCGGCCAGCGGCCACCGCGCCAGCCGCTGTACATCGCCGGAGGCAGTGCCAGCAGCCAGCTCTGGCGGGTGAGCAGTGCGAGGCCGAGCGCCACCCCTGCTGCCAGTGCCCAACCCCACCGGTCGCGGCGGCTCCACAGCAGTGCAGCGGTGCCGGGCAGCAGGGCGAAGTGGGCGTAGTTGGCGGCACCGGCGTCGGCGGGGAACAGCGCCATGGCGCCCGCCACGAACAGGGTGCCGGCCCAGAACGCATGGGTGTTGGTGCCCCAACGGCGCTTGGCCTCGTGCGCCATGAGCAGGCCGCCGAGTGCGAGCAGGACGGTGACCAGCACACGCATCAGGCGGATGTCGGTGCTGTTGGTGATCGAGAACGAGGCTGCGTAGGCGAGCGGAGGGAGGGGCGGCTTGCGATCGTAGATGTCGCGGTAGAGCGTGCCGCCGGAGCGGACCACCAGCCCCTGCACGCCGATGGCGGCCTCGTCGGCGTCGAAGAGTCGAGTGGTGAACGTGGGGAGGCGCAGCACCAGGGCGAGCGCGACGACCCACAGGAAGGGTCGTTCGACAACTTGCCGCCAGATGCGCGTCACGGGCGCCGAGGCTACACACGCTCGTGTCGTGCCGCTGATCGATGCGTGCTCCGGTCGAGCCGCGACACCTGGGCCAGGAAGATGCGTGCCGCCGGTACGGCCAGCGGTTCAGGCCGCAGTGCCGTGCCGGCAGCCGAGGGTGCGTACTGTTGGGCGATGCGGGACGTGCGGGGAGTGCTGTTCGACTTCGGGAGCACCCTGTTCGCGCATGCCCCGCTGGCGACCACGATCGAAGCGACGTGCAGTTCGCTGGGTGCACCGATGCCTACTCGCTGGGCGCAGGAGCTGGCGGAGCGCATCCAGCAGGCAGCCCACACCGAGGAGGAGCTGCGTCACCCGCGAGACCTCGACGACAAGGTGTGGCGTGAGCGCTGGCACGTGCTGTACGGCCTTGCCGACGGCGAGGTCCCCGGGTTGGGCGTCGCGCTGTACGAGGCGATGCACGACCCGTCGCAGTGGCGGCCCTACGCAACAACAGTGTCCACCCTTCGGCGAATTCACGCCGCCGGCGTGCCGATCGCGGTGGTGTCCAACACCGGTTGGGACGTGCGGGCGGTGTTCGCTGCCCACGAGGTGGCTCGGACGGTGCAGACGTTCGTGCTGTCGTACGAGGTCGGGGCCGTGAAGCCGGCGGCTCGGATGTTCCTGGCCGCTTGTGCGGCGCTGGGTGTCGAGCCGAGCACGGCGCTGATGGTGGGTGACGACGTGGTGGCCGACGCCGGAGCCGTACGCGCCGGCCTGCGCACCCTGCTGCTGCCGGTGCTGCCGGCCGGTGCTGCCAATGGCGTGGAGGCCGCGGCGCGAATAGTTGCGGGAGACTGAGCCATCATCCGCGCGTGCTGGGCGCGACGCGGTAGGCTGCAGTCCCGTTGTCAGTTATCTGAGACGGAGGTCGTCAGCAATGCCGAAGCACATTTTCGTGACCGGAGGCGTTGCCAGCTCCCTCGGTAAAGGTCTCACGGCCTCGTCGCTGGGCCGCCTGTTGAAACTGCGCGGCCTGCGGGTGACGATGCAGAAGCTCGACCCCTACATCAACGTCGACCCGGGCACCATGAACCCGTTTGAGCACGGCGAGGTCTTCGTCACCGACGACGGAGGCGAGACCGACCTCGACCTGGGCCACTACGAGCGGTTCATCGACGAGCCGCTCACGCGCAACTCGAATGCGACCACCGGCAGCATCTATCAGGCGGTGCTCGCTGCCGAACGTCGTGGTGACTACCTGGGCAAGACCGTGCAGGTGATCCCGCACATCACCGACGAGATCAAGAGCCGCATCCACCGCCTGGCCACCGACGACGTCGACGTGGTGATCACCGAGGTGGGTGGCACGGTGGGCGACATCGAGATCCTTCCGTTCCTGGAAGCGCTGCGTCAGTTCCGCACCGATGTCGGTCGCGACAACATCTGTTACATCCACGTCACGCTGGTGCCCTTCATCGGGCCCTCCGGTGAGCAGAAGACGAAGCCGACCCAGCACTCGGTCACCGAGCTCCGCAGTCGAGGCATCCAACCCGACATCATCGTGTGTCGCAGCGAAGCGCCGCTGAGCGACAACTTGAAGAAGAAGATCTCGAACCTGTGCAACGTCGACAACGATGCGGTGGTGAATGCTGCTGACGCCCGCAACATCTACGAACTGCCGTTGATCCTGCACGACGAGGGTCTCGACACCGTGGTCTGCGAACGGTTGCGCATCGAAGCGCCCATCGACCTGACCCCTTGGCACGAGATGGTGGCCAAGGTCGAGGCTGCCACCAAGCCGGTGAAGATCGGCCTGATCGGCAAGTACGTCGACTACCAGGATGCCTACCTGTCGGTCGTCGAGAGTCTCAAGCACGCCGGGTTCCATCACGGCGCACAGGTGGAGATCGACTGGATCCAGGCCGAGGAGGTGGAAGGTCTGCTCGTTGCCGAACGGCTGGCCGACCTCGATGGCATCGTGATCCCGGGCGGCTTCGGCGACCGTGGTTTCGAGGGCAAGGTCGCGGCCGCCGGCTACGCCCGCGAGCACGACATCCCGTGCCTCGGTCTGTGCTTGGGATTGCAGGCGATGACCATCGACTTCGCGCGCAACGTGATGGGCCTCACCGATGCGAACAGCACGGAGATGAACCCGACGACGGCTTACCCGATCATCGATCTGATGCACGACCAGCGCGACGTCAGCGACAAGGGCGGCACCCAGCGACTGGGCGCCTACTACGCGATCCTGGAGCCCGACAGCCGCGTGCATCGCGCCTATGGCGAGCCCGTGGTCAGCGAGCGCCACCGGCACCGCTACGAGCTGAACGCGCAGTGGAAACCACGGTTGGAGGCGGCCGGGCTGCGCTGCACCGGCTTGTCGCCCGACCGGCGGCTGGTGGAGTTCATCGAGCTGGCCGACCATCCGTTCTGGGTGGCTACGCAGGCGCATCCGGAGTTCAAGAGCCGCCCTGATCGGCCGCACCCGCTGTTCCGCGAGCTCACCTCGGCGGCGCTTGCCCGCCGCGAGGCCCGCACGCCTGTGCTGCGCGTCGTCGACGAAGCTGCTGCTCCGTCGGTGGCCTGACTCCGCCTCGTGGCCCGCTTCCGGCACCTCGGCGACCGCCTGGTGCACCAGGGTTACATCTGGCACGTCGCCGT
>JBAVTH010000709.1:0-3052 GCA_049696035.1 Ilumatobacteraceae bacterium | reverse complement strand
TCGTCGCAACCACGAGCTCTGCCTGGAAGGGGCTCGTGATCTTCCGCGCACCCTTGAACACGGACTGCGTGACGTCGACGACACCCGCGACGACGTGCACTCACGAGATCCTCCCGGAACCCGACGGGTGGACCTCGCCGTCGTTCAACGACAGCTCGTGGGTCGCGGCTCGCGAATACACCGCCGCGGATGTGGGCCCCAAGGACGGCTACGACACCGTGACCTGGGCCCCTGACGCCAAGCTCATCTGGTCCGGCGACCTGAAGGTCGACAACACGATTCTCTGGCGCACCACCGTCACGCAACCCTGATGCCTGACAGCCAACGGGGACTACTCCGTGCTTGCGCCACTGGTGATCGGATTCGTCACCGGAGGCGGGCTCCCCCTCGACCCGCTCGGCGACTCGTACTCGCTCGGCACGGCCGTGTGGTGCAACGACTACCGATGCCAGGACCTTCGACCACGCCAGCCCACGGGCCAACTCGGTAACGTTCGAGCGTTCGCGCAGGGGAGGGCCAGATGGTGCCGCACGAGTTCAGTCACGCGGGCGTCGACGCAGCGTCCGCAGACGCCTTTCGTCCGTACGCCGCGTTCCTCCGCAGCGGCGAGCCGTACGCGTCCATCTTCGTCAACAATCCCTGGTTGCTGCCACCGAAAGCCGACGCCGAGCTCGAGTGGGGCAAGGGCTGGTACTACGACACGACGGTGGCGCGCAAGCACGAGTACTGGCGCGACATCGTGCTGCCGACACCGACGAAGGATCTCCAACAGCTCCGTCGCGATCTCTACGAATGGGGCTTCTGTCTCATCGAAGACGGCCTGTCGAACGAGCAGTGCTCTCGCCTCCGGAGCCGAGTGGCAGACCAGGCGGCCGCCGAACGAGCGCTGGGCATCGCGTACATGGTCGAGTCGCAGCAGCACGTGTGGTCGCTGGTGAACAAGGGAGCCGACTTCATCGGGTTGCTCGAACACGATCCTGCCGCGGTGCAGGCGGGGCCGATGATCGAACGTCTGCTCGACGAGACGTTGGGGCCAGGGTGGAACCACTTCAGCTTGCTGGCCAACATCTCCTACCCGGGATGCCATCCGCAGCCGATGCACCAGGACCAGACCTGGGTCGCCCCGATCCACACGTTCGACGCACCGATCCTGGTGAACACCATGTACGTCCTGCAGGACGTCGACGAGCACAACGGCGGCACGCTGTTGGTGCCCGGCGCACACCGGGCGAACGGGACGCCCGAGACCGGGCTCTACGGCCCGCTCCCCAAGCCGATCAACCTGGAGGCTCCCGCCGGCACGGTGCTGATGTTCGACGGACGTCTGCTCCACGGCGGGGCGGTGAACCATTCCGACGACTTCCGCTACGTGCTCACGAACTCGTGTGTGAAGTCATGGGCGAGACAGCAGGAGAACTTCGTGCTCGGGATGAGTGCCGAGGTGTTGGCCGACGCGAGCGACAAGCTCCTGTGGCGCACCGGCTTCCAGTCGAGCATCACGGCCAACCTCGTCGAGGGCTACGGCTATCGAGGCACGGGTCGACAGGGCGACCTCAACGGGTCGGTCGCGGCGGTGCGTGAGGAGTTCGATCGCGGCTACCACCACGTCGGCGAACTGTCGATGGACACACTCGACACGGTCGATCTCGAGTCGCTGTCGCTCGTCAGGCTTCAACGACACCACGAGGACTTCCGCGATGAACAGCACATCGAGTCGATGGCGAAGCTCGGACGATGACGTCGCCATCGACGCCCGAACTGCGAGCCACGTTCGCAGTGCCACAGTCGCAGATCGACGATTTGGCCGTGCTCGGCCACACCGTCGTGCGCGGGCTCGCATCGCCCGATGAGGCAGCGGCGTTCCGACCGGCCATCGAGTCGGCGGTACGACGGGCGACGAGGAACGTCCGACCGATCGAGTCGCGCGACACCTACGGCAAGGCGTTTCTCCAAGTCCCCAATCTGTGCTTCGCCGACGACGTGGCCCGTGCCTTCACGTTCGCTCCGCGGTTCGCGCGGGTGGCGGCGGAGCTGCTCCAGGTCGGTGGAGTGCGGTTGTACCACGATCAGGCGTTGTTCAAGGAGCCCGGCGGGGGAAACACGCCGTGGCATCAGGATCAGGTGTACTGGCCGCTCGACAACGACAAGTGCGTCACGATGTGGATGCCGCTCGTGGATGTGCCATCGGCGGTGGGCAGCATGACGTTCGCCGATGGAAGTCATCTGCGCGGAGATCTCGGCCACGGCATCATCGGCGATCAGTCGGAAGCGGGATTCGCCGCCTTGGTGCGCGATCAGGCCCTGCCCACCAGCACACATGGCGCGATGCGTGCCGGCGACGCGACCTTCCACATGGGGTGGACCCTTCACCGTGCGGACGCCAACCCGACCGATCTCCTTCGATCCGTGATGACGGTCATCTACATCGCCGATGGCACACGCGTCGGGGAGATCGACTCACCGGCGCGCCAACTCGATCACGCCATCTGGCTGGGCGGTGCAGCGCCGGGATCGCTCGTCGATGGTCCCGGCAACCCTCTGCTCTGGCCGGTCGACGAGTGACGGACGAGCGCCGCTCGCTGGTCGATCCGGCTCACAGTCGCGCGCTGCTCGATCGTCACGTTCGGGTCCGTCCAACGCTCGGTGCCCAGTGGGCCGATGGCACGCCGTTGGGCAATGGCCGTGTCGGGGCGGTCGTCTGGGGAACCGATGAGGCCGTGGTCCTGACGATCGATCACGCAGACTTCTGGGATCGCCGAAGCGAGTTCGCGGGCGACGGTGAGCATCCGTTCAGCGAGTTCGTTGCGGCGCTCGAGCACAAGCCATCGCAATGGCCATCGGACTGGCCGGTGCACGGGGCCAAGTTCGGCGTGGTCACACCCACTCGCCTACCCCCGAGCCGCCTGGTGCTGCGCGGCACGGGTTCCGTGACCGGCAGCCGCCACGATCTCGCGGACGCCGCGCTCCACGTCGATACGACCACCTCGACGATGACCGTGCGCGTGCTCGGCGAGCACGACGCGATCATCGTCACCGGCGCGGGCGCCATGCC
>JBAVTH010000708.1:0-6629 GCA_049696035.1 Ilumatobacteraceae bacterium | reverse complement strand
ACTCGCGGCGCAAGCCCGGCAATGCGACGCGGGCCGAGGAGCCCAGCAGCATCGTCGAAGACTGCTACCAGCTCCGCCATCGTCGGTCGGGACTGAGGCGAGTGCGACAGGCAACGTGCCAGCACCGGCATCACCGGACGCAACGCGACGTCCACCGTGATGTCGTCGATCACGACGGGCCGGCCCGCCATGCGGTCCTGGAAGGACGGCTTGCGGCCGGTCAGGAGATGCGCGAGGGTCGCTCCGAACGAGTACACGTCGGCCGGTGAGCTCACCGTGGCATCGCCGTCGAGCTCCTCCGGGCTGGCGTACGCGAGCGTCAACGCCTGAGTGAACGTCTGCCCGTTCTCACCGCGAGCGACACTGGCGATGCCGAAATCGCACACCTTCACCTGACCGAACGCGCCGATCAGCAGGTTGTGCGGCTTCACATCACGATGCACGACACCGGCTGCGTGGGCGGCGGCCAGGGCCTGGGTGACGTGTTGACCGACCACCACGAGCTCGGCCGGCTGCAGCGGCCCGGAGGCGACGCGATCGCTCAGCGAGCCGCCAGGCAGGTACTCCATCACCAGACACGGTCCCGACGGGCCGTCCACGATCTCCTCGATGCTCACCACATATGGGTGACCCTTCAGGCGCAGCATCGCGTCGAGCTCGCGCCGGGCCCGATGCCATGCCGGCGAAGCGGCGCCGACGTGCTGGAGCTCCTTGATGGCGACCGATCCGCCGGTGGTCTCCCGCACGGCGCGATAGACCCTGCCGAGCCCGCCCTGCCCGATCAGGACGGCGTCGCGGTAACCGGTGAGGTGGAAGGAAGGGTCAATCACAGGTCGTCAGCATCGCACTCAGTGGAAGCTCGCGCTCCACACCCCGCACCACATGACTCGACCTGGCGGGGTGGTGCACACCTCGAGTGTGTTGAACACGCCGCCGTCGCCACCCAGTACCAGCAACGTGACGAGTCGCCCACCGACCTCGTCGCGCGTGCCGTTGTCGCCCCACGTCACGCCGGCAAGGTCCGAGTCGCGCCACATCTCCAATGCCGTCAGCGCGTCGGCCGGCAACGCGCCAGGTGTGCCGTCGCTGAGGAAGGCCAGGAAGGCGGCGACGAAGGCGTCCGTGGTCGTGAAGTTCGTCAGCCCATTGCCGCCGAGACCGAGGGACGCACGCGTCACGAGGCCGACGATGCCATCCACCGGCAAGAGCATGTCGGCCTGCTCGTCGCGAACTGCCTGTTCGGTACCCGGCCCGAACTCGCCGTCCATGTCGATCTGATAGCCACGCGCGATCAGCTCCGCCTGTAGCGCGATCACTTCGTCGCCGGTCGCACCCCGCGAGAGCGTTGACGCGACGACGGGGACGACGGCAGCCGGGGGCACGGTTGCAGCTGGGGTCGACGGCGTTGTCGCAGGTGGCACCGTGACCGACGCAGTGGAGGGAACCGGTGCGGTCGTGCCGACGGGAAGATCGGACACCTCGGCCGTGCTCTCGGTCACCGGTTGGGTCACCTCGCCCACTGCTGCCGGCGCGCCACCTGCCTTCGATGGCCGGTCGGTCCCGTCACCGCACCCAACGCTCGCGGCCGACAGCACCACTGCCGCCGCGGCCCATCTCAACCTGCACATGTCGAACCGTCCTTCTCCAAGATCCGCAGCACCCGGCGTGCCGAGTCGTCGATCTCCGCCTCGGTCAACGCTCCCGCCGCGACGGCGCCCACGATTGCGTCGATGACCGGTGCAGCATCGTCGGTCGACGTGAAGATGACCACGTCGACCCCCGCTTGCAGCGAACGAACAGCCGCCTCCGGGACAGGCAGGCCGACCGCACCCATGCCCAGTGCGTCCGTCATCACCAATGCATCCCCCCACCCGAGGTCGGCACGCAGGTACGCGACGGCCTCCGGGCTGAGGCTGGCGGGCTGGCCGTTGGTGAGGCCCGGAACGTTGAGGTGGCCCACCATCACACCCGCACCGCTGCCGGCCAACAACTGGTAGGGCACCAGATCTCTCGCGGCCAGCAGGCTCAGCTCGGGTGTCGTGGCCAGCAACTGATGTGTGTCGGCGGACGCCGAGCCGTGACCGGGATAGTGCTTCAGGATCGGGGTCAAACCTGCCGACTGCCATGCGTTCACGTACGCCGCACCGAGCGCAGCAACCTCCTGCGGCGTTCCCTCGAAGAGCCGGCCCTGCCCGAGAGGATCGTCGCCCACCTCGGGCCGAACGTCGACCACGGGGCCGAGGATCACGTCGATTCCCGCGTCGGCCAGCACGACCGCGTGCGCAGCGATGATCGCACCTGCCGCGTCGGGCCCCAGCGACGACAGCTCCTGCTGCGACGGGATCGAACCGAGTGCGGCCAGCCGCTGCACGGCGCCGCCTTCCTCATCGGTCGCGACCGCCAGACCATGTGCGCTCAATGCCGTCAGCGCGGCGAGGTTGGCGCCCAGGTCGGCTGCGAACGCGTCGGATGGCCGCATCAGGATGACGCCTCCCACCCGCTGATCGCGCACCACCCTCTCCGCCGATTGCCATTGGCTCGAGTACACCGCCGGCCAGACCAGCAGCGCGATCCGATCACGGAGCGGCCATTGGGCGAGGCAGGCGCCGTACGGGTCGGGAGTGGTCGTCGAAGCGGCCGTGATCGGTGCGGCAGTGACGGGTGCTGCGGTAGCCGGCGCTTCGGTCGGTTCCGACGTCGTCACGAGGGTGCCGTCGGGCGCCACGGTGCCGGTGGCCACCGGCAGAGTGCCGACCGCCAACGTGACGGTGCTCGCGACAACGGTCGACGACGACGGGTTGGTCGAACTGCAGTTGGCGATGAGCACTGCGCTCAGCGCTGCGCCCACCATCAGCACAGGTCGCGACGGCAAGGGGAACCGCATCACCTGACCGGCTTGAACTCTCTGCCGAAGCAGTCGTCAGGGCCCAGGCCATGGTCGGTGCACCACTGCGTTGCGGCAGCCTTCGTGGAGAACGACGTCGGTACGACAGTGAGGTACCAGCCCACCATCGGCCCTCCGTTGATCTCGAACATGTACAGCCCGCTGTCCACCAGAATGGCTCCGTACGCGTCGCGGTTCTTCTCGTGGTCGGCGAGGATCTCCACCGGACCGTACGTGACACCCTGGTACACGAGTCCGACGAACTTGGCACTCAACTGCGGTACGAACTGGCCGACGAGCGAGTCGGCGGTCGCCCGATCCGACGCCAGCAGCCGACTCAGCTCTCCGCTCGCGATCGCCACCGGGTCAGGAGCCGTGCTGGCAGTCGCCGGTGTGGTGGCGGCGACGGCAGTGGTAGTTCCCGGCGCCGTCGACTCCGGCGCCATCGGTGCGGCGAGCGGCGACGTGGTCGCCGAGGTCGCCGAGGTCGCGACCGTCGGTTCCACGTCGGTGGCTGCAGCCGTCGTGGATGCGGTCGCCCCTGCCGAGGTACTCCCCTCTCCGGGCGACGACCGACCCGCCACCAGGTAGGCGACACCGACGAGCAACAACGTGGCCACCACGGCGGCGAGGACGACCAGCCCTGTCCGCCGACCGGAGTCGGTGGGCGCGGCCCCAACGGCAGCCACGACAGGAGCAGGTCGCAGCGCGGTCGCTGCAGCAGGATCGAGCGGTGCAGCCGCCGGAGGTGGAGCAAAGCCGGGAGCGGACGCGACCGGGTACGGCCGCTGGGCAGTGATGTCGCTCTGGTTCGTCGCTCCGGGGAGGGCGAACGGTAGCGCCGTCGGCGCTTCCGTGCCCACAACGAGGCTCGTGACCCGTCGACCACCGAGGCGGGTCTGCGCGTCCTCGAGCACGGCGACCAGGTCGGCCATCGTCGGCCGCTGCGTCGGGTCGACCGCCATCGAACGACGCAGCAGCTGGCCGATGTGCGCCAGTGCCGGATCGTGATCGAAGGGCAAGACCGGCATCGTGCGGTCACGGAACGAGGGCTTCACCCCAGTGGCGAGATGGGCCAGCGTCGCCGCGAGAGAGAACACATCCGCCGGTGGGCCGACGTCCAATGCGCCGTCCAGCTCCTCAGGGCTCGCGTAGGCCAGGGTGAGCGACTGCGTCTGCGTGCGAGCCCCCGAGTCGCGCATGAGGGCGGCGATGCCGAAGTCGGCCACCTTCACGTGCCCGAACCCGCTGACGAGCAGGTTGTGCGGCTTCACGTCGCGGTGGATGACCCCCCACGAGTGAGCTGCGAGCAGGGCGCCGGCAACCTGGTGGCCGACGAACACCACCTCCGGAACCGACAGCTGCCTCTCACGGATTCGATCGTTGAGCGACCCGCCGCTGAGGTACTCCATGACGATGCAGGGCCCGAACGGGCCGGGCAGGATCTCTTCCACGCTGACGACGTTCGGGTGGCCCTTCAGCCGCAACATCGCCTCCACCTCGCGCAGCGCGCGGTGCCATGCGGGCGAGGCCTCGGTGACGTCGCGCAGCTCCTTGATCGCGACAGTCCCACCGGTGGAGACGCGCGTGGCCCGATAGACGCGACCGAGCCCACCCTCACCCACCTGCACCAGATGGTCATAACCGGGCAGCGTCAGCACGCGAGGCTGGCTCCCCCGACGAGATCCGCCGTGTTCCAGACGATGCTGGTGCCGTCGTCGCTGGCGGTGGCGAACAGGTTGCTCAGGCCGCCGGCACCTACCCGCGCCACATCTCGGTAGCCGACGAACGTCACCACTGGGCGCCCTGGCCGCTGCCCAGCCAACTGCTCTCGTCCTGCAACGCCAGCACGCAGCTCACCTGTCGGTCGTCGGGCCAGAACTCCACCCGTGGCCAGTACGTCCACAGCTGGAACTCCGACACATCGGGAGTCACGCCCACGAAGCCAGAGAACTGCCACATGCAGAGATTCGCCGCTGCCTCTTCCACCAGATCGAAGTCTGTCACTTCGCTGCCCAGGTCACCCCGCCAGAACAGCTGGTAGTGGTGCTCGTCGTTGCACGCCACCGAGGTGGCATCTGCAAACTCCGGGCTGGTCGGGACGAGGTTGAAGCAGTCGTTGAGAGACAGCGTCGAGACATTGTGTCCCGCGTCTGCGATCGACACCACCGGTGGTGTACCGACGAGTTGGAACGCGACGAGCGGAACCGTCGTCGGGGTTGGATCGATCCGTGCTTGCGTCGACTGAACCGCTTCCTCCTCGGGGATGGTCGTCTCGGACACCGCGTCGGCATCACTCCGCAACGCATCGGTGCCCAACCAGTGCCCACCCGCGGACAGCAACACAAGCACGAGGAACGTGAAGAACATGCGGATGAGCGTTGCGTCGGTGGAGGGGCTCGTCACGGTCGACCGCCTTGAGTGCCGGCCGTCAGAAGCACCCGTTCACCGCACCCACGGCTGCCAGCCCTGCCCTGTCGCCAGGGCCCCACGTCGGCACGGACGGAAGGCCGGTGCGATACATGATCTCCTCGTCCCAATGTGCCGGGTCGGTCGAACCTGCGGCCACCATGTCGGCGTCACTCAGCGCGTTGAGCCCCATGGCCGCACCCAAGAGGAACATCAGCAACTTGCGACCCATGCTGTCGAAACTGTCCGAGTCGAAGAACGATCCGACGTCGGCATTGATCTGCGCCTGCACAGCATCCACCTCGCGGAAGCCACCCGACGTGCGATCCCAGGAGTAGTGCCAGTTCCATCCGTAGTCGTCGCCGGCAGCGATCAGGCCCTCCCCGGGCATCCCGACGTGGATGAGGATCTTCTCACCGTACTTGTACTTGCTCTGGCTGACCTCGTCGGTGAGGAAGCCGTAGACGATGTTCATTCCGGTGAGCACGGACAGCTCGGCGGCCTGCTCGATGAGGACAGCTTCGACGCGGGCCACCTGGCCGTCGTCGAGGTAACCGACAGGGTTGAACAGGATCGTGATCGGGTTCTGGCAGGGGTTGAAGCGAACGTTGACTCCTTCGGCCTCGTAGAGCTTGTAGACCGGCGGCGGCGGAAGTGTGGTGGTGGGCGGCACCGTCGTTGTGCGCCGCAGCGTCGTTGTGGGCGCCGCGCTGGTGATGACCACCGAGCTTTCGGTTACTGCAGCTACCGCAGCGGCCGTGGTGACTGGCGCAGCGACGACCGGGCTGCTGGAGTCGACGAATGCAGCATCGGCGCTGCGCATGTCGTCGCTGCTGTAGCTCCGGCCCACTGCGACCCCTGCCGCAGACAACAGTGCGAGGACGAGGAACGTCAACAGCATCCGCCCCAGGGTTGCGTCGGAGGACGGGTCGGCCATGGCTATCGCAGTTCCATGAAACGGATGAACGTCGCGTCGTCGTTCACCATTGCCTGGCTCTGGCGCGCCTCGCGCACGGCTTGCGCCACGTCGTCGATCGGTGCCTCCACTGCGAACGCGAGGCGTTCGGGGTCCTCGAGCAACCATTCCGAGACGGCGTCGGTGGCGGCGAGCAGCACGTCGCCGGCGGCAAGTTGGCCCCCAGCGAGATCGATGCCCGCAGACGGGGGCGGTGACACGCTGGACAGCAATACCGGATGGCTGCCGAACGCCTCGGCAGTCTCCAGCGGGAACGACCGCAACAACTGCCACCCGGTTGCCGCCCGACGAAGGTGGAACACGCAACTGTCGCCAACGGCAAGTGCCTGCCAGGCGCGGCCCTCTGGGCCACTGCCGATG
>JBAVTH010000707.1:0-10854 GCA_049696035.1 Ilumatobacteraceae bacterium | reverse complement strand
GCCAACGTCTGAGTGACGGCTTCGAACGGCTTGTCGCTCGCTATCAGCTCCAGCAGCCCGGCCTTGTCGGCCTTCGCCTTGCCCTGGCTCACCGACAGGATGCTGGTGCCGTCGAGCTCGGTTTCGGCGTCTGCCTTGAGCACCATGCCGATGCTGGCGCCGGCCGGGAGCAGCGCGCCGTCGAGCACGCCTTTGGGTTTCTGGGCACCTGCGGCTCGCCAGGTCCACGTGCCGTCTGGGCGCGCGCTGGTGAGCTCGATTTCGATCCTGCGGGACATAGGCGTCCACGGTATCTGGTGGAGGGCACTTCGCTCCACCGTGATCGCTATTCGGTACCCTCGCAGCGTGCCCATCTACGCCCTCGGCGACCTCGTCCCGAACATCCACCCCGACGCCTTCGTGCACCCCGATGCCGTGATCATCGGCGACGTGCACATCGGCCCGCAGAGCTCGATCTGGCCCGGCGCGGTGCTGCGCGGCGACGAGGGCTACATCACGATCGGGGCACGTACCTCGGTGCAGGACAACTGCGTGCTGCACACCACACCCGACCGCCCCACCGTGGTGGGTGACGATTGCGTCATCGGGCACATGGTCCACCTGGAGGCGTGCACGATCGAATCCGGCTGCTTGGTCGGCAACGGCAGCATCGTGCTGCACCGGGCCATGGTGCGCACCGGAGCGATCGTCGCTGCCAACGCGGTGGTGCTCAACGACACGGAGGTACCCAGCGGGGCACTTGCCGTCGGCACACCGGCGGTGATCAAGTCGGGCAGAGCGCGCCAGGGCGACATCGATGCGGGGGTCGCCTCCTACCTGGCCCGCACGGTGCGGTACAAGGTCGAGCTGCGACGGATCGACTGATGCGTCAGCTGGTGGTGACGGTGGAGACGGCGCAGGTCGAGCTGGCCAGTGATGCGCTGTGGGGGCTGGGCGTGGTCGCGGTGGAGGAGCGGACCGGAGCCGACGACACCGTCGAGCTGTGGACGTCGCTGGGCGACGACGCCGTCGAGGCCGATGTCGATCTGCCGTGGCCGTGGCGGTTCGTGGAAGTCGACTCCTCGGTCGCCGACACCTGGCGCCGGTTCGCCGAGCCGACGTGGGTGGAGCCCGATCTCGTGGTTCGCCCTCTCTGGGTGCCCTTCGCCCCACCCGCCGGGACGACCGTGTTGCACATCGAGCCCGGTGCCACCTTCGGGATGGGCGACCACCCGACGACGATCCTGTCGTTGCGAGCCCTGCGCCGGCTCGTACAGCCGGGGTGCTCCGTGCTCGACGTCGGCTGCGGCTCCGGTGTGCTCGCCATCGCCGCATGCGTGTTCGGCGCCCGGCACGCCGTGGGAATCGACATCGCCCCCGCCGCCGTCTCCGTGACCGAGGCGAACGCCGCCGCCAACGGGGTCGCAGCCGCCGTGTCGGTCAGCACGGTCGACCTCGCCGACGTCGACGGCAGCTACGACCTGGTGGTGGCCAACATCCTGGCGCCCACGCTGGTGGCGCTGGCCACCGATCTGCGGCGGGTCGTCGCCCCCGGTGGAGCACTCGTCGTCAGCGGGGTGCTCGCTGCCGCCCACGCCCACGTGCTGGCGGCGCTGGCCCCGCTGCAGGCGGTGGCCACCGACGAGATGGATGGCTGGGTGGCCGTCACCCTGCGCTGAACTCGAGGCGTTCGCAACCGCGCGAAGCTCGTGCTGCACAGCGAAAGGAGCACCACGATGGCCGACACGACCGGACCGTTCAGCACCGCCACCGAGATGTTGGCCGCACTCGACGCCCGCACGATCAGCTCGGTGGAGCTGACGCAGCTGCACCTCGACCGCATCGATGCGCTCGACGGGCCGTTGAACGCGATTCCGGTGCGCACCACCGAGCGCGCGCTGGAATCGGCGAAGCGGGCCGACGCCGCCCGTGCGGCAGGGAAGCAGGGCGCGCTGCTCGGCATTCCGATGACGTTGAAGGAATCCACGCAGGCCGCGGGGCTGCCGCAGTCCGCCGGCCTCATGCCGTTCAAGGACCATCGCCCGGTGAACGACGGCCCGATCGCCCGCAGCGTGTTCGGTGCCGGCGCCTGCCTGCTGGGCACGACCAACATCCCGGTCGCGCTGGGCGACTGGCAGGCCGACAGCCCGGTGTACGGCCGCACCAACAACCCGTGGGACCTCACCCGCACACCGGGAGGGAGCACCGGCGGCGGCGCAGCCGCGCTCGCTGCCGGCCTGACGCCTCTGGAGATCGGCAGCGACATCGGCGGCTCCATACGTGTGCCTGCTGCGTACTGCGGCGTGTACGGGCACCGACCCTCCGAAACGGCCGTCCCGCGGGCCGGCTCGTTCCCCCTGGCCGAGCTGCCGAACCCCGCAGCGGTGATGGGGGTGCAGGGCCCGCTCGCGCGCAGCGCCGTCGACCTCGAGTTGCTGTTCGATGTGGTCGCCGGCCCCGTGGTGGGCGAGGACGCCGGTTGGCGGCTTGCGCTGCCGCCGGCGCGGGCGGAGCGATTGGCCGACCTGCGCGTGGCGATCATGCCGGCGCTGTCGATCGCACAACCGTCGGAGGAGATGCGGCACAAGGTCGAGGAGCTCGCGTCGTACCTCGGCGCCTGCGGAGCGGCGGTGGGCGAGGCCATGCCGGTCGTCGATCAGCGCGCGTACCTTCACGACTACCTGATGCTGCTGATGGCGATCACCACCCAGGGCCTCAGCCGGGAGGTGCGCGAAGCCGCCGCCGAGCGTTCGCGTGCAAGCGGCGACCCGATGCGGCTGGCGGAAGCGGAAGGGCTGACGATGGATGCGGTTGCCTTCCTGAAGCTGCTCAACCGGCGCGAGGTGGCGCGGTCCGCGTGGCGGACGTTCTTCCTGGACTGGGATGTGCTGGTCTGCCCGACCGCACTCGATGCCGCGTTCCCGCACCAGGTGGGCGAGATGAACGCGCGCTTGCTCACCATCGACGGCCATGACGTGCCGTACATGACGAACATCATCTACCCGATGTGGGCGATCTTCGCCGGCCAGCCGGCAACGGCCTTTCCCGCGGGCCTCGGTTCCGGCGGCCTGCCGATGGGCCTGCAGGCCATCGGGCCCTACCTGGAGGATCGGACCACCCTGCGCTTCGCGCAACTGCTCGAGCGCGAGTGGCACTGCTTCCAGCCGCCGCCCGGCTACTGACCGATCCGAGCTCCGGTCGGCTACTTCCCGAGCAGCGACTCGACGGCGGCGCGGCGCGGGATCGACGGCACGGCGCCGGCTGCAGTGGTGCACAGTGCGCCGGCAGCGGCCGCGAAGCGCAACGCGTCGGGTAGCGAATCGCCCGCGGCGAGGCGGGCGCACAACGAGCCCGTGAACGTGTCGCCGGCACCCGTCGTGTCGACCGGTGTCACCTGGAACGCCTCGATGTGGGTCACTCCGTCGGCGTTGTGCAGTTCCGCGCCACGTGACCCCCGCGTGACCACCACGGCCGAGGCCCCCAGCGACAGCAGACGAGCGGCGCCTCCCAGGAGCTCGACCTCGTGTTCGTTGGGTACCACGATGTCGCACCACTGCAGGATCTCGGCGCCGACCGGAGCTGCCGGCGCCGGGTTGAGCACGGTGATGGCACCGGCCGAGCGGCCCGCGGCCATGGCGCGCTCGACGGCGACGAGCGGAACCTCGAGCTGCGCAAGCACCACCTTCGCGTGTGGGAGCCTCGCTGCGGTCACCGTCGAATTGGCTCCCGAGACCACGATGATCGAGTTCTCCCCGGCAGCCGACACCCCGATCAGCGCCCGCCCGGTGGCGACGTCGGCAGTCGTCACCTGCGAGGCGTCGATGCCGTCGTCGGCCATCACCTGCAGCACGACGGCTCCGGCGTTGTCGGCCCCCACCGCGCCGACGAACGCGACGGAGGCGCCCGCACGAGCTGCCGCGACCGCCTGGTTGAGGCCCTTGCCGCCGGGATACTCGGCATAGCTGCTGCCCGGGACCGTCTCGCCCGGTCCGGGTAGACGCTCGACCGTGGCCACGAGATCGAGGTTCGCGCTGCCCACCACGCACACGTCGAACAACGTCACGCCTCCGTCACCGGGCGAAACACGGCCGGTCGCTTCTCCAGGAACGCGGCGACCGCCTCCTTGTGCTCGGCGCTCTTCCAACACTCCTGCAGCATCACCTGCTCGCGCTTCTGGATGGCACGCAGATCGGTGTCGACCATGTTCTCGGTCAGCAGCTGCTTGGTCATCCGCAGCTGCAGATCGGCGTTGGCCGCGTAGCTGTTGGCGACGGCGAGGGCCGTGGTGAGCAGTTCGTCGGGCTCGGCGAGACGGTCGGCGAGGCCGATGGTATGCGCCTCTGTGCCGCTGATGAGGCGACCGGACAGGAACAGATCGCTGGCGCGACCGAAACCGACACGCGCCGCCAGGAGGCGGGTGCTGGCCAGCTCGGGCACCAGGCCCATCTTGATGAAGCCCATGCCGAACTTGGAGGCGGTCGACGCGATGATCTGATCGCTGGGAAGGCACATGGTGACGCCGATGCCCACCGCAGCGCCGTTGACCGCGCACACCAGCGGCTTGCTGGCTCGCAGGAACGCCACCCAATCGAGGCCGGCAGGCATGCCGCCGACGCCTCCGGCCGTGTCGTTGCCCGGGTCGGTGCCGCTGATGCGGGTCTGGAACGTCGCCTCCATGTCGGCGCCGGCGCAGAAGCCGCGACCGGCGCCGGTCATCACGATGGCGCCGATGCTCGGGTCGTCGTTCGCCGCGGCGATCGCCTGCACCTGCTCCTCTGCCATGCGAGGCGTCCACGCATTGAGCTTGTCCTGGCGATTGAGGGTGATGACTGCGATCGGCCCCTCGTGGGTGACGGTGATCTGGGTGTAGTCGATGGTTGCCACGAGCGTCATCGTGTCATGCCGTGGCGCCAGCGGCGTGAGCCGGGGCAGGCCACGCGGGCGCCGCCCGCATCAGCCACGTTCGATCGCTGCCCTCGAACGCCAGCTCGTCGGTGAGGCCCAGCTCATCGCACGCGGCCAGCTGCTGCAGGCAGTGCGAGTTCGTCTGCCACCACAGGCGCGGGAAGGCGAAGGGTGCCTGGCCCAACCACGACATGGTGGCCCGGATCAGGTCGAGCGCGGGCCGATCGTGCAGCCATCCCCGCACCACTACGTCGGCGGACGGTAGCGGCATCGATTCGGGCACCGTGATGTCGCGGCTGCCCAGCGCGTCGAGCAGAGGCCGCACATAGATGCAGCCCTGCACGATGCCATGCAGCTGGACGCTGTAGGTGAGTGCGACGCGTTCTTGCTGCTCTCGGTCGTGGCGCTGCAGGTCGTCGAGGTTCCACTCGATCGGGAACTCGGCGTTCGGCCAGTCCTGCCCGCTCCAGGCTCGCAACATCGGGATGTCGCGCATCACCGCTGCATAGTCCTGCTCCAGCAGCGCCGGGGTCAGTGGCACGAAGGTGATGCCGTCGAGCTCGACGAGTTGCGGCAGGTCCGCCGGCAGCCAGCTCACGACGCCGTCGACAGCAGGGGAGCGGCATCGAGCGCATCGAGGCCGGGAAGGTAGGTGCGCACCGCGTCGGCTCGGAACTTGGCACAGAAGTCGGGGCGGAAGAAGCGGGCACCCTCCCGCACGACGTAGTTGAGGATGAAGAACCGGTACACCTCGGGCAGGAACATCACCTCGTCGTCGGTCATCGGGAACACCCGCCGGTACGAGCGGAGGAACTCGAGGAACGTCGGCTCCACGAGTGTGTGCGCGCCGTAGGTGAACTGGGTGCGATCGCCCGTTCGGCTGGACACGCGGGAGAGGAAGTAGAAGTCGAGCACACGCGGTTCGATGCGGAACCAGTCGTAGTCCCAGCGGCTGAACAAACGGAACGAGCCGTCAGGCTCCATCGCCACGGAGAAGTTGCCCAGGTTCCAGTCGATGAGCACCGGGATCTTCGGCCACTCGTCGTAGCCGACCGCGATGAGGCGCTCGAGGAAGCGATGAGTGTGCTTCCACAGCACGCCGATCGACTCCGGGGGGAGGTCGAAGTTGCGGGGTGCGAACGGGCTCTCCAGCAGGTCGAGCAGGTGGATCGCATCGCTTTTCACCGTCTTGGATCCGGCGGGGATCTCGGGAGCCAGATCGGTGCAGGCGAGATGGAACTCGGCGATCTCACGCCCGAGGTTGTGCACCTGGGCAACGCTGAGGATGCGGGGCAACTGCTCTCGGCGAGGTACGTCGTCGTAGAACACCGCCCACATGCGCTGGTCGTACCAGGTGAAGATGCGGCCGTCGTCCTGGCGCCACACCTCTGCGAGCATGCCGCTGAAGCGGGTGGTCTCCAGCAGACGAGCGCACCGATTCAGCCGGTCGTGGTCCTCGTAGAAGAGGAAGTAGGAACCGTAGGACGAGACCTTGGAGATGAGCGTCGTGCCGTCGTCGAGGTGCAGCCGGTACACCCGGTTGGTGGAGACGTTGGCACTCACCTCGTCGACGGCAACGATGCCGCGACGGTCGCCGTAGGCACTCCACGCCGCAGCGACGGCCGTTCGGTGGGGGAGGGATCCGCTCACCAGGGCATCGTAGAGGTATCGATGAGTCGCATGCCGCCGGTTGCCTCGCAGGCGAGCTGGCCGGCGGACTGACCGCCGACGACAGGTCAGACGACGTTTCGGGCGCGCACGCCGATGGGAGCGATCAGGCGGAAGCCGGCGGCGTGCCGTTCGTCTTCGCTCTCGCCACCCCAGTAGCCGTATTCGTGGTTGCTGCGGGCGAACGAGCGGCAGGTGGCGTTCACCTGGCAGCTGCCGCACACATCGCGAGCCGCAGTTTCGCGGCGTTCCCGCGCCTGCGGCCGCTCGGCGGGAGGTGGGAAGAACAAGTGCGTCAGCCCGCGACAGGCTGCGTCGTTCATCCACCGATCGTCGGTGATGACCCGTTGGACGAAGAGATCGACCGCTGCCATGGAACCCCCTGATTCATGCCGGCGAAGTTACTTGCACTGAGCAAGTACCGACAGGATACGTGATGGAGATGTTCCCGTAAAGAGCAGGAGGCGAATTTCAGCCGAGAAGGTGGCGAACACCGGCGGCGAACCGGTCGACGTCGTCGGACGTGGTGTCCCATGCCGTCATCCAACGCACCTGGTTGCGGCTGACGTCCCAGTCCCAGAAGAAGCACCAGTCGCACAACGGGGCGATGGCCTGGGCCGGAAGCGAGGGGAAGAGGCTGTTGACCTGCGGCGCGTGGTCGTACTGCACGCCGGGGATGTCGCGTGTTGCCTGGTAGAGGCGCGTGGCCATCACGTTGGAGTGCTGTGCGCCGCGGATCCACAGGTCGTCTTCCAGCAGCGCATTGAACTGAGCGGCCACGAAGCGCATCTTGGAGGGCAGCTGGTTGACCATCTTGCGGACGAACTTCGCCCGTTGCGCGAGCGCCGGGTCGAGGTACACCACCGCCTCGCCACCGATCAGGCCGGCCTTGGTGCCGCCGAAGCTGACCACGTCGACGCCGGCATCCACCGTGAAGCTGCGCAGCGCAGCGACGGTGCCGCCGAGGGCCGCCGTCGCGTTGGCGATGCGAGCGCCATCGAGGTGCACCACCATGCCCATCTTGTGCGCGGTCTCGCAGAGCGCCGCCACCTCCTCGGCGGTGTACAGGGTGCCCAGTTCGGTGCTCTGCGTGATGCTGACGACACCTGGCTGCGCGTGGTGCTGGACTCCCTGGAAGTGGGCCAGCGCCTCGAGCTGTTCCGGTATCAGCTTTGCCGTCGGCGTGGGCAGCGTGAGCAGCTTCGCTCCGAGGGCTCGCTCGGGCGCGCCGGCCTCGTCGACCGCGATGTGAGCCCATTCGGTGCACACCACGCAGTCGGCGGGGCGCACCATGGTCGCCAGTGCCATCACGTTCGCGCCGGTGCCGTTCCACACGAGGAATGCCTCACTCGTGGGCCCGAACAGGTCGCGGAAACGTGCCTGCGCCTCGTCCGTCCAGCGGTCGCTGCCGTAGGCCAGCGCATGGCCGGCGTTGGCCGCGACCAATGCTTCCACGACCGCAGGATGGCCGCCGGCGGCGTTGTCGCTGGCGAACGCCAGCTCCGGGGCCGGGGGCATGGAGGCAACACGTGAATTGAGCATCGCCGCCCATTCTGCCGCGCGTACTGTGCGACTCCATGAGCCTCGACTTCCTCTCCCTGCTGGCCGCCGACTCGGAAGCGTTCGCGAGAGCGATCGAGAGCGGTCCCGCAGCGGCCGAGATCGCCGGCTGTCCGGGCTGGACGCTGCCGGCGCTGGGCGCCCACCTGGGCACCGTGCAGCGTTGGGCGCGGCACGCGATCCTCACCGGCGAACCACCTCGACTCGACCCGGCGAGCGACCCTGCACCGGGCGACCTTGCCGGATTGGCCGGCTGGTTGCGCGAGGGCGCTGGCCGGCTGCTCGACACGCTGCGCACGATCGACCCGCAGCAACCCACGTGGCACCCCTTCCCGGTGGAACCGAAGGTGCTCGGCATCTGGCCCCGGCGGCAGGCGCAGGAGGCGTCGGTGCACCGCTGGGACGCCGAGCACGCGATCGGAGGTACGCCGACGATCGCGATGGAGTTCGCGGCCGACGGCATCGACGAGTACTGGACCGTGATGCTGCCGCGCCTAATCACCCGTGAGTCGCTGTCGGTGCCCTGTTCCGTGATCGCCGTCAACGCCTCGGATGCGGGCGGGCGCTGGGTGATCGACGGCCGAAGCGGTGCCGTCGTCATGGCGTCGCCTGAAGCGGTGCCGGCTGCAGAGCTGACCGGGCCCGCCGAATCGGTGCTGCTGCGGTTGTGGGGCCGGCCGGTGGCCGATGGACAGGTCGAGCTGTCGGGCGATCTGGACGTGATCGGCCACTGGCTCTCCCTGGGCGGCGCCTGACCGCCGCCTGCGTCAGTCGGCGGGCGGTTCGGCGGCTTCTTCCCGAAGACGGATCGGGCCGAATCGGCCCCCTTTGAGGCCCTCCTTGCCCTCGTAGAAGGCCCGGATGCGATCCATGTCGGCCCCGATGTCGCCCGTGAGGGTGATCGCCGGGCCGAAGCCCCCGCTGCGAGTGGAGCGGTCGACGAAGGCGAGCACGATCGGCACCTCGGCCAGCTCGGCAATGCGGTAGAAGCCGGACTTCCAGTACTCGGTGTGCGATCGGGTGCCTTCGGCCGGCACCACCAGCGCGAGTCGATCTCGTGTGGCGAACTCGGTCGCCAGCGACGCGACCATGCCGCCCGGCGCGCTGCGCTCGATGGCCACGCCGCCCAGCCGGCGCATGATCGGCCCCATCGGGCCCTTGAACAGCGACTGCTTGCCCAGCCAGGAGATCTTGATGCCGGTGACCTTCGCCATGGCGAGAGTGATCGGGAAGTCCCAGTTGGTGGTGTGCGGAGCGGCGATGACGACGCAGCGCGGCGGCAGTGGGCCGGGTGGGGGAATGGTGTCCCATCGCCAGAGGAACAACCAGATTCTGGCGAGCAGGGACGTCACCCTCGCACCCTAACGTCGACTCGCAGGCACCGAACCAGCAGTCTCAGACCCCGAAGCGGGTGACGATCACGCGGCCATTCCGTTCACCGGCGCTGGGCGCCAGGTCGGTGATGGCCATCGAACGCTGCAACCAACGGTCGTAGCCGTCGAAGCGCGGTGAGTACGGCGACCGGCCGTGCACCGCGACGTTGTTGTCGACGACCAGCAGGTCGCCGGCCTCCAACGCCAGGCGCGTGTGGTGGCCTTCGACCGCGGCCGAGAGGGCGCGGAGAGCGTCGTCGGCTTCCTCATCGATGCCCACCATCAAGTCGGCGTCGAACACCATGGTCGGACGGTCGCGTTCGCCGCTGAGCACCGAGATCGGTGCACCCAGCACGTTGCTGCGGCCGTGCAGGTAGCTCTCGTCGACCGCGGTGCGGAAGCGCTGCTGGAACAGCGTCTCGACCACCAGGTCGGGTAGCCGCGGCAGCACCTCGAAGATCGACGACAACGTGGTGAACGCGTGCTCGTCGCCACGGAGGCACAGCAACATCAGGTACTTGGGGCGGTGAGGGTGGAAGGCGGCCTCGGTGTGGAACATCAGCGCCACCTTCGAGGAGGTGCTCACCTGGCGATCGGCGTTGGATTGCGTGGGCACCAGGTTCTGAACGAGATCGCCTCCGTGCTCGGGCAGGTACCCCACCGGCTGGCCGAGCCGGCGGGCAACGGTGAGCAAGGTGAACTCGCTGACGCGATCCTTCGCCGTGACGGCGGTGGGCGACGGGGGAGTGAGGGGGAGCTCACCCACTGGCAGACCGCGCAGCACGATCGCACCGGCCTGCGGGGGAGCGTCGGTGAAGTCGACGAGTGCATCATGAATGACCGCCGGCATCAGCCGCGCCGCATGACCAGCAGCGCTGACGAACGCCTCGTCGATGGCGGCTCCGCTCGGCACCGGCAGCGAGGCCCATGCTGGCGAGTCGATGATGGTGGGGAGTACGTGTTCGGTCAGCGTCTTCATGGTCGCTCTCTCTGGCTGGAACGTTCATTCCAACGATAGCACCCGAATGGAACATCCAGATCGAACGAGCTCGACTGGCTACGCTCGCACGCGTGGAAGTGGCAGAGCGAATCGGACAGGCGAACACCTCGCTCACGCCGGCTGAACGCCGCGTTGCCGAGGTCGTGCTGGAGCAGCCGCAGCTCGTGGCCTTCGGGACGGTGGCCGAGCTTGCGGAGGCATCGGGATCGGGCGCGGCCACGGTGGTGCGACTGGCGAGCAAGCTCGGCTACGACGGTTTCACCGGGTTGCAGGCCTCCGTACAGCATGCATTGGCAGGCCAGTTGCGGCCGGCGGCCGAGCGGATCCGCGAGCCGGCGGCCACCGATGCCATCGGCCGTCATCTCCAGC
>JBAVTH010000706.1:0-23844 GCA_049696035.1 Ilumatobacteraceae bacterium | reverse complement strand
CCGCTGGGATACAGCACGCGGCCGAAGCCGGCGTTGGTCCAGATGCCGAACTCGGCGATGTCGTCGGGTCCGACGGGAGTGTCGCCGCCGGCATCCCAGACGCGATCGGCGAGGCTGAAGCCGGTGGGCAGCGGGTCGGCCGGGAGCGAGTAGTCGACGCTGGCTCCGGGAGCCATGGTTCCCAGCAGCTGTGCGCCACCGGGACCGAAGATGGCAACTTCGTGGAGCGTGAGAGCGCTGCGGTTGGTGACGGTGCCCACCACCTTCCGGTCGTTCACCCTGGCCTCGGCCACCAGCCCGACATCACCGGTCGGGCCGGTCATGTTCGCTGTCGTCACCTGACCGGCGTCGAGGCGCACCTGGAGCAGCGTGTCGTCGGTTCGCGGCTTGACCTTGGGCGCGATCGCCGACCCCCCTCCGAAGAAGAGTGCGATCTCGCTGTCGCTCTGCCACCCTCTGGGCATCGTGACGTTGACCGTCCCGCCGTCACGACTGAACGTCAGCAGGCTGGTGGCGGCATCGCCTCCGCCCGGGTAGCCGTCGACGAAGGTGGATGACGCCGGCTTGCCCGCCGAACGCCATTGCTGGCCGTACCAGATCACCCCTCCGGCGGTGAGCGCCGCCAGCACGGGGATGGCCACCCAGGCCAGCGTCAGGCGGCGCAACGACTTGAGCACGAAGAACAGAACGACCGAGACGATCGCCCAGTAGGCGATCAGCGGCACCAGCAGCGGCACCATCGAGGGCAGCTTGACGCCCGCCCGGCGAGCGAGGTCCTGTTGCACGCTGCCGAGCTGCTCGACAGAGCCGGCGAAGCCGCTGAGCTCGCTGGTCGACGAGCCGCTCGGTTCGATGATCGATGCCCACTGGCCGCTGGAGGCCTTGCCGTCGACCAGCCGGACCTCGCCGCGACCAGCGAGCGCCCAGCCGTTGTCGCCGGGCCGCCACTGCGCGGGCAGCGCGCTCAGGTCGCCGGCGTCGTCGAGGAGCAGACGGCCGCCTCGGTTCAGCCAACCCAGCAGCGCCGAGCGTTGGTCGGTCTGCAGCGAGCGAAGGTCGGCGGCCGTGCCGACGACGGTATCGAACACGTCCAGCGCCGCGGAGCCGAGCGCCATCTGGTCGAGCGACAGCTCGGCGAGCTGGGCCTTCCCCGCCTCGGTGGCGAGGTTCGCCTGCTCGGGCAGCTTCCCCACCCGGGTGACGAGCGCGGGCAGGACGCCCACCAACTCGACCTCGTCGGCGACCTTCATCGCCACCGACTTCTTGGAGACCAGTTCGTTGCCCGTGTACAACCTGATGTCGACCGGGGCGCCGTCGACCGAGGTGGGGGCGACGAGGAGAAACGTCTTGGTGGTGCCGCCGGCGACCTGGATGTCCTTGGACACGATGCCGCCCGAACCGGCGACCACGTCGATGTGCCCGGAGAACAGCTCGTCACTGCTGACCTTGGCGGCGACCACGACATGATCGCCTGGATCGAACCAGCTCCGCAGCCCGGCCACGACCTCGAGGGATGCGTCGGTTGCCGCGGCCGCTGATGGTGACGACTCGACGGCGCCGAGCCCCACCAGCGTTGCGCCCAGCGCCGCAGCGAGTGTGGCCCGCCGAACGAAGGCGGAGGGGGTTGACGACAACGACGAGCTCCATCCGGTCAGCCGCACAGGTACCACCTCTGACGCACAGAACCCCCTTCAGGTTCCCGCCAGTTTCGCAGACGGGATCGTGGTGTTGGTGTCGCCTCGCCGACCTTGTCTCGCTCTGGCGAGGCTCTGCGCATGCCGTGTCGCGGATCAGTGCGCGTCGAGCTGGTTTGCCGTCAGGTCCGAGCGAGCCTGCTGGCCGACGACCGTCAGATGGATGAGGTCGGCCTGCCAGATGAAGGTGGGCGGTGACGGCTGGACGAGCGTCGCCCAGTCGATCACGTAGACGCCGGGCGTCGCTGCGATCTGGTCGTTGAACACGTCCTCGCGTTCGGTCCACGGCGGGCCGCGACGTGTGCGCAGGTTCACCCAACCGATCTCGAAGTACTCGGAGCCGATGGCGGCCACCATGGCGTCGATGCGCTGTCTCGCGGGGGCGACGCTGGTGCCGGTGGAGGCGATGTCGTTGGTGCCCATCGCGACCACCCAGCGAACTGACTGCGACTGCCAGAACGGGTGCGAGGCCTTGATCCGATCGACCGCCGAGCGGGCGGAGGTGATCGACGGCGAGCCCGCCAGCGTGTTGCGGCTGATCACGCCATCGAGACAGATCGGCCCGTACCCGCGATCGATGAGGGTGTTCATCGCAGGAATGATCGACTGCCAGGTGAGCGAGTCGCCGACGATCACGAGCGGCCCGTTCTCCCCGAAGCCGGAGTAGTAGCCGATCTTGCCCCACTTGTTGACGGTCTGTTGCAGCCAGCGACCGGTCTTGTCGCTCTCGGCCGGGCCGCTGAGGCAGCCGCCGGCCACGGGGTTCGGTGGCTTCACGTTGGGTCGAGCGGGAAGCCCGGCGCCGACGGAGGCGCCGGTGAAGTAGCCGTTGAGGTCGACCACCACGTGGGTTGCTGCGGAGCTGTAGAGCTCCACGCCACGCGTGGAGGTGGCAACGATCGACATGTTCGCGACCGGCCGGTTGGCGAGACCGGCGTTGACCGATGAGACCTCGGGGACTCCCTTGGCAGTGCCGGCCGGAGTCGCCGACAAGAAGCCCGGCCCCATCGGCACCATGGTCACGTTCAGGATGGCCACCGCGGCGCCGGGTGGCGTGGCTACTTCGGTGGCGCCGTGCGGGTAGAGGGGCGAGCTGGGCGAGCGGGTGTCGAGCAGCCGGGTCGGGCTGGTGGCCACCAGCAGCCCGTCGGCGCTGTCGGGCGCCGAGGGTCCGGTGAAGTACCCCGAGATGTCGATCAACAGGTGAGTGCGTGCTGCAGTGCGCACCAGGAACCCCGAGGTGGTGACCGGCACGATGACGGTGGCGGCACGCGGCTGGCTCGCAGCGGGGAAGTTGAGGACGGAGGTCTCGCTCGGGGACGCGCCACCTGGGTAGACGCTGAGGAAGCCGGTCTGTTCGGGGTCGACCACCGTGAGGTTGACGGCGACGGCGACGGCGTCGGACGGCACGGATGCCGGCAGGTTCACAGGGAACGGTGTGGTCGGTGAGATCTTGCTGCCGGAGCGGGTGTCGACGAGTCGCGTGGCCGGAAGCGGCGCGAATCGTCCGGCGGTGGCCGAACCGCTGGTGGTGGGGGAGAAGTAGCCGGTGGTGTCGATGATCAGATGAGCGGGCGACGACGTGTAGACATCGACTTGACCCGACGGCGACAGCGCGAGGATCGTGCCGTTCGCTCGGGTATCGGCGGCGGTGTAGTTGAGGACCGAGGCGAGTGGTCGCGTCTGTGACGAGGGGTATGCGGCGATGAACCCGGCGCCGGTGGTGTCGGTGGCGACGATGGTGAGCGCGACGGCCGATGCCCCGTCGGGTACGCCGCAGGCGCCGGTGACCTGCAGACGAATGGTGTGGGAGTCGAGCTGCCGCGACTGGTCGTGCCGAGTGTCGATCAGCCGGCACGGGGCGACCGGCGTGAATGCTGCGGGTCCCGCGGCAGCGACCGCAGCGAGCGGTGGCGGAGCGATCACCGTGCACGCCAGCAGCAGGGACGCGACTGCCGCCGATCGTCGTGTGGAGAAGCTGCCCAAGTGTCGTGTCACGACCGGTACCCGCGCCTTGCTGGACCCGTAGCAGGTGTTCCGGATTGAACGCCCGACCTGGCGAGAGTAGCGGATGAGCCGGCGTCGGGAGCGGCCCGCGACCAACTCCGCTATGGTCGTCGGCGTGTCGGACGAGGAGCGCATGCTGCGCGTGGGAATGGTCAGTCCGTACAGCCTCACCGTGCCCGGCGGCGTGCAGATGCAGACCATGGGCCTGGCGCGCGAGCTTCGCAGGATGGGCATCGAGGTGCGCGTGCTCGGTCCCTGTGACGGCCCCCCGCCGGCCACCTTCGTGACGCCGCTGGGCAACAGCCTCCCGACCTCCACCAACGGCTCCATCGCTCCGCTCGCACCGGATCCGGCGTGCGTGCTGCGAACGATGCGAGTGCTCTTCGAGGAGCAGTTCGACGTGCTGCACCTCCACGAGCCGTTCGCTCCCGGCCCGACGATGACCTCGATGTTGTTGCATCCGGCGCCGGTGATCGCCACCTTTCATGCTGCTGGTGACAGCCCGAGCTACAAGTACGGCAATGCTCCGATGAAGGCGGCGGCGAAGAACATCGCTCGCCGCGTCGCCGTCTCGAAGGACGCGCTCGCATTGGTGCAGGAGCACGTGCCGGGCGACTACGAGGTGCTCTACAACGGCGTCGAGCTGCAGGACTATCGCGAGGCGGCACCGTTCCCTACGGAGGGTCCCACCATCTTCTTCTGCGGGCGTCACGAGGAACGCAAGGGGCTCGACGTGCTCCTGGCCGCGATGGCCGACATCGGCCCGGGCGTGAAGCTGTGGGTGGCGAGCAACGGCCCCGACACGGAGCGTCTGCGCAGCCAGACGCGGGCCGATCGGCGCATCGAGTGGTTGGGCCGCCTCAGCGACGAGGAGAAGATCGCCCGTTTGAAGGGCGCCGACGTGTTCTGCGCACCATCACTGCGCGGCGAGTCGTTCGGCGTCGTCCTCATCGAGGCGATGGCGGCCGGTACCTGCATCGTCGCCAGCGCGCTCGACGGCTATCGAAACGTGGCCACCGACGGTGTCGACGCCTTGCTGGTCCCCCCCGGCGATGCCGGCGCACTCGCCGCTGCGATCAACCGAGCGCTGCACGACTCGGCCCTCGCCGATCGGCTGGTGGCCGCCGGCGACCACCGGGCCGACGACTTCTCGATGGCTGCGCTCGCCCGGCGCTACGCCGAGATGTACCGAGAGGTGGCGGCGCCCCCCAGCCGGACGCGCCGTCCGATGTCGCCGTGGCCGTTCATGTCCGGCCCGGTGTCACCGCGTGGGCGTCGTCGCACCCGTATGATGGCGCCATAGCTGCGCAGCACGCCTGCGCCCCCAACCCCTCGGAGTCAACGAAATGGTCCTGATCATCGTCCTGGTGGCGGTAGCGCTCCTCGTCGTGTACGGCATCGTCAGCTACAACGGCCTCATCCGGGGCCGCAACCAGGTGGAGAACGCCTGGTCGCAGATCGATGTCCAGCTCAAGCGCCGCATCGACCTCATCCCCAACCTGGTCGAGACCGTGAAGGCCTACGCCGCACACGAGAAGTCCACGCTGGAAGCCGTCATCAACGCCCGCAACGCCGCCATCGCGGCGCCGGCAACTCCTCACGGTCAGGCCGTCGCCGACGCCTCGATGACCGGCGCCCTGCGGCAGCTGTTCGCGCTGGGCGAGGCGTATCCCGACCTGAAGGCCAACCAGAACTTCCTGGCACTGCAAGAGGAACTGAGCGCCACCGAGGGCCGTGTCGCCTACGCCCGGCAGTTCTACAACGACAGCGTCCTGGGCTACAACAACAAGTTGCAGGCGTTCCCCACCGTGATCTTCGCGAACATGCTCAAGTTCGAGAAGCGCGAGTACTTCGAGACCGACGAGGCTGCCCGCGAGGTGCCCAAGGTCCAGTTCTGAACCGCTCATGTTCGAACTGATCCGCGCCAACAAACGGCGCAGCGTCGCGCTCATCGCCTCGTTCGTGCTGGTGCTGTGTCTGGTGGGGGCGGCCGTCGGCTATCTCATCGGGAACGGCATCGCCGGCACCCTGATCGCGCTGGTGTTCTCCGCCGGGATGGCCTTCTTCTCGTACTGGAAGGCCGACGCCATCGCGTTGAGGGTCAGTCGCGCCAAGCCTGCCGACCCGGTGGAGTACCAACGCCTGCACAACCTGGTGGAGGGGCTGTGCATCGCCAGCGGCCTACCCAAGCCGGGCGTCTACATCGTCGACGATCCGGCGCCGAACGCGTTCGCGACAGGGCGCGACCCGAAGCACGCGGCAATCGCAGTCACCACCGGCTTGCTGGAGAAGCTGAACCGGGTGGAGCTGGAGGGCGTGGTGGCTCACGAGCTCTCACACATCCGCAACTACGACATCCTGGTCAGCACCTTGGCGGTGACCCTCGTCGGCTCCATCGCGCTGCTCACCAACATCGCCATCAGGATGATGTGGTGGAACGGAGGCCGCGAGCGCCGCGACGGCGACCGCGGCGACGCAGGCAACGTGCTGGCGCTGGCCGGCTTCGCGCTGCTCATCTTCGCACCGATCATCGCCAAGGCGATGCAGGCAACGATCAGCCGCAAGCGTGAGACGCTGGCCGACATCTCCGCCTGTCAGCTCACCCGATACCCACCCGGCCTCATCTCGGCGCTGGAGAAGCTCCGCGACGACGTGACGGTCACTCACTCCGCATCCACGGCCACCGCGCACATGTGGATCGAGCAGCCCATGTCGGGCGTCGGCGACCACGGCAAGATGGGCAAGTGGAACAAGTTGTTCGACACGCATCCGCCGCTGGAAGAGCGAATCGCGCTCTTGCGAGAGCTGTGAGCCGCTCCGTTCGAGCCGGCGCGGTGGCGATGCTCATGGTGCTCGCCGCCGGATGTGGCGGAGATGCGCCGACGACGCTGCCGGCTTCGACCGCCAGCGCGACGACCAGCTCCACCGTCGCACCCACCATCGAGGCCCCGACGACGGCAGCGCCCACCACCACGCTGCCGGCCACCACCACCACCGTGCCGGTGCCGGTCTACCCGCTCACCGGGCTGCCCGTCGCCGACGATGCAGCCGCCGCGCGCCCGGCGCTGGTGGTGAAGATCGACAACAACAAGGGTGCGCGACCACAGAGCGGGCTCAACGAGGCCGACATCGTCTTCGAGGAGATCGTCGAGGTCCAGACTCGCTTCGCCGCCGTGTTCCACTCACAGGCCGCCGATCCGGTGGGGCCGATCCGGTCCGGCCGCACGCAGGACATCCTGTTGCTCGGCTCGTTCAACCAGCCACTGTTCATGTGGAGCGGCGGGAACGGCAACGTCACGCGTGCCATCGAGGGCAGCGACTTCGTCAACCTCAGCGCGCAGCGCAGCAACGTCTACTCGGCTGCCGGGTTCTTCCGCAGCAACGATCACAAAGCCCCTCACAACCTGTACGCCTCGGCGAGCGCCGCCTGGACCCTGACTCCGGAGGGTGCCGGTGCACCACCGCAGCAGTTCGCCTACCTTCCCTCGGGCTCGCCGGCGATCGGCGAACCTGCCGCCGGCGTCGACCTCGAGATGGACGGGCTGCAGATCGAATGGCGCTACGACCTCGGGTTGGGTGCCTACCTGCGGTCGAACGGCGGTGTCCCGCACATGGATGCGCTCAGCGGGCAGGTGAGCACCGAGAACGTGATCGTGATGTACGTCGACTACCAGGCCAGCGCCGCCGATGCTCGCAGCCCGGAAGCTCAGACGATCGGTACCGGTGAGGTGATGGTGTTCACCGGCGGTGTGCTCGTCCGCGGCACCTGGACGCGCAACGACCGGCTGTCCGCCGTGGTCTTGCACGATGCCAGCGGCAACGCGATCCGGCTGACACCGGGCCGCACGTTCATCGAGCTGGCCCGCGTGGGAACCGCCAACCCCGTCACCTGATCACGCGGAAACAGGACGGCTGCGTGTCGGCCTGCGGTGGTGGTGTCGGCACCTGGATTCGACTGAGGAGCCACGACCTCGCGAGCGATACGCTTCCGGGCATGACTTCGCAGACGTCAACCTCGCGCGCCACTGGAACCATGCAGGTCAAGCGTGGCCTCGCAGAAATGATGAAGGGCGGCGTCATCATGGACGTCGTCAACGCAGAGCAGGCGAAGATCGCCGAGGATGCCGGCGCCTGTGCCGTCATGGCGCTCGAGCGAGTGCCCGCCGACATCCGTCGCGACGGCGGCGTCGCACGCATGAGCGACCCGGAGATGATCGAAGCCATCAAGGCGGCCGTCACCATCCCGGTGATGGCCAAGGCCCGCATCGGCCACTTCGTGGAAGCGCAGATCCTGCAGGCTCTGGGTGTCGACTACATCGACGAGAGCGAAGTGCTCACCCCGGCCGACGAGACCCACCACATCGACAAGTGGGCGTTCACCGTGCCGTTCGTCTGCGGCGCCACGAACCTCGGCGAGGCGCTGCGTCGAATCAGTGAAGGCGCCTGCATGATCCGCAGCAAGGGCGAGGCCGGCACCGGCAACATCGTCGAGGCCGTGCGCCATCTCCGCAACATCATCGGCGACATCCGCAAGATCACCCAGGCCGACAACGCCGAGCTCTTCCAGTGGGCAAAGACGCTGCAGGCGCCACTGCCGCTGGTGCAGGAGATCGCCGAAACCGGCTGGCTGCAGGTGCCGTTGTTCTGCGCCGGCGGCATCGCCACGCCGGCCGACGCAGCGCTCGCCATGCAGTTGGGCGCCCAGGCCGTGTTCGTCGGCTCCGGCATCTTCAAGAGCGACGACCCGACGCCGCGGGCCAAGGCCATCGTCGAGGCCACGACGCACTTCCGCGACGCCGACATCCTGGCCAAGGTCAGCCGTGGGCTCGGTGCGCCCATGACCGGCATCGGCATGGACGAGCTCAACCAGACCCAGCGCTTCGCCGAGCGTGGCTGGTAGTCGCGATGGCGCAGTTCGCCGGGGAGCCACCAGGTGAACCCCGTCGTCGGTGTGCTGGCGTTGCAGGGGGCGTTTGCCGCGCATGAGGCAGCCCTTCGCGGGCTGGGGGTCGCCACCCGCCAGGTGCGCACGCTCGCCGATCTGGCCCAGGTGACCGCGCTGGTGATGCCGGGCGGTGAGAGCACCACCATGTCGCGCCTGCTCGAGACGTCGCTGATGTTCGAGGGCCTGAAGGAGCGGATTGCCGCCGGAATGCCGGTGTTCGGTACGTGTGCCGGAATGATCCTGCTCGCCGAGGAGGTCATCGACGGGCGGAGCGATCAGCGAAGCTTCGCTGCCATCGACATCCGTGTCCGTCGCAACGGGTACGGGCGCCAGGTCGACAGCTTCGAGACAGACATCGCGGTCGACGGTCTCGATCGACCCTTCCATGCCGTCTTCATCCGGGCACCTAAGGTGGAAGCGGTCGGCAGCGCAGTGCAGGTGCTGGCCACGCACGATGACGTGCCCGTGCTGGCACGTCAGGCGCACGTCATGGTGGCATCGTTCCATCCTGAGATCACCCCGGACGCTCGCCTGCACGAGATGTTCCTGCAACACAACGGATTCACCACCAAGAGGGAAAGGGGATAGTCCAATGTCGGGCCATTCCAAGTGGGCAACGATCAAGCACAAGAAGGGCGCCGCCGACAAGGCGCGGGCCAAGGTCTTCAACAAGATCGCCCGCCAGCTGGAGGTGGCGGCTCGTGAGGGCGGCGGCGACCCGACCACCAACGCGTCGCTCCGCACGGTGATCCTCAAGGCCAAGGCCGCCCAGATGACCAACGACGCGATCGACCGAGCCGTCAAGCGCGGAGCCGGCGTGAGCGATGGCGGCACCTACGAGGCGATCACGTATGAGGGCTATGCGCCCGGCGGGGTGGCGATGCTGGTCGACGTGCTCACCGACAACCGCAACCGCAGCGGTGGCGACGTCCGCAACATCTTCGCCAAGCTCGGCGGTTCGCTGGCCGAGCCTGGCGCCGTGGGCTGGCAGTTCAGCCGCCGCGGCGTGCTGCAGGTCAACGGTGGCGACGAGGACGCGGTGATGCTCGCTGCGCTGGAGTCCGGCGCCGACGACGTGGCCGACGACGGCGATGGTGCCTGGCGCATCACCTGCGACCCGCACGTGGTGTTCGAAGTGCGCGATGCCCTGCAGGCCGCCGGCTTGGAAGTGGTCTCGGCCGAGAGCACGATGGTGTCCAGCCTGACGGTCGAGGTCACCGATGCCGACGATGCGCGTAAGATCCTGCGCATCATCGACGCGCTGGAGGACAACGACGATGTGCAGGACGTGTACAGCAACTTCGACATCAGTGAAGCCCTGATGGAAGCAGTCGGCGAGTGAGCCTCTCCATCGGCGATCGGGCTCCGTCGTTCACGCTGCCCGCCACCGGTGGCGGTGAGGCATCGTTGAGCGACTACTTGGGCAAGCCGCTGGTGCTGGTGTTCTACCCCGGTGACGACACCCCTGTGTGCACCAAGCAGCTCAACAGCTACAACGACGATCTGTCGCAGTTCGAGGCGCTCAACGCACAAGTCGTCGCGATCTCGGCGCAGAGCGTCGAGAGCCACGAGAAGTTCGCCAACAAGCATGGCTTCAAGTTTCCGCTGTTGGCCGACACGGACAAGACCGTCGCTGCCGCCTACGGCACGCTCGGCCCGCTCGGGTTCCCCCGTCGCAGCGTGTTCATCCTCGATGCCGACGGCGTGGTGCGCTACGCACACCGCGCGATCGCCGGCCTCACCTTCCGTCCGGTCGGCGAGCTCATCGACGTGCTGCTGGGTCTTCCCAGGTAGCGGCTCAGCTGCCCGCTGCCATCAGCAGCTGATCCGTGGCACGCATCCGCGACGTCGGGCGCCGGCGCTCGAGCAGGTTCATCTCCGGCAGCGTGGTCGCCCAACCAGCAAGTTCCTCCACGGCCATCGGACGCGACAGGAAGTAGCCCTGTGCCGTGCTGCAGCCCAGCGCACGCAGGCGTTCCCAGGCTGCCCGGTCCTCGACGCCCTCTGCGACCGCGTCGAGACCGAGGTTTCGCGCCAGGTCCAGCACCGAGCGCACGATGGCTTCGGCGTTCGGGTCGAAGGCCAGCTCACTGACGAAGACCTGGTCGATCTTGATCTCGGTCACCGGTAGCTGCTGAAGGTAGGACAGCGAGGAGTAACCGGTGCCGAAGTCGTCGACCGACAGGCGTACACCCAGCTTGGCCAGCTGCCCCAGCACCTCGATGGTGCGTGACGCATCCGACATCACGCCCGTCTCGGTGATCTCGAGGGTCAGGATCCCCGGATCGACGCCGGCGTCGTCGAGCAGCGAGCTCACCGTGGCGACGAAGTCCGGGTCGAGCAGGTTGCGAACTGCGATGTTGACGGCCAGCGTCCACTGGTGACCTGCGTCCAGCCAACGCCTCGCGTCGAGCAGTGCCGATCGAAGGATCGCGACGGTGAGGGTCGAGATCAACCCGGTGCGTTCGGCCAGCGGGATGAACTCCGCTGGTGGGACGTGGCCGAAGATCGGATGCCGCCAGCGGGCGAGGGCCTCGACCGCCACCATGGTGCTGTCGGCGATGCGCACTTGTGGCTGATACGCGATCGTCAACGCGCCCTGCTCGATGGCCGAGCGCAGGTCCGTGGAGAGTGTGAGCCGGCGCGGCGAGTTCTCGTCGCGCAGTGCTTCGTAGAAGTCGATGCCGCTGCCGTTGGCGCTCTTGGCGCTGTACATGGCCACGTCGGCGCGCTGGAGCAGCGTGGCGGCATCGTCGGCATCGTCGGGTGCCACGGCGAACCCGATGCTGACCGTGACGTTGATCTGCATCCCCTCCGTGTACAGCTTCTTGGCGACCTCGTCGCGCACTCGTCGGGCGGTGAGCTCCAGGTCGTCTCGATCGTTGAACGTGGTGAACAGCAGGGCGAACTCGTCGCCGCCCAGCCGAGCGACCAGTGCGGCGTCGCCGACGGCGTGGGAGATGCGGTGGGCGACCTCGCAGAGCACCACGTCGCCGATCTGGTGCCCGAGCGTGTCGTTGATCTCCTTGAAGCCGTCGAGATCCATCACGGCCACGGCCAACCGTTGGCCGCTGTCGTCTCTGGCCTTCAACTGCTCGCGCAGCTTGCTGCCGAACAGCACGCGATTGGGCAGCCCTGTCAGTGCGTCGTGCATCGCCTCGTGGCGCCGGCGTCGTGCCTCTTCGTGCAGGCGGTCGATCAGTCGTCCGTTCTCCAAGGCGACCGAGGCGTGGTTGGCCAACGTTGCGAACATGGTGCGGTCGGTCTCCTTGAACTGCACCACCTCGCCCAGACGATTGACAACGGCAACGAGGCCGACGATCTCCCCCGACTCCGTGATGGGGGCGACGATCGCGTCGTTGGCGTTGAGGGCCTTCACCAGTTCGCGCTGGTACAGCGTCGCCGAACCCACCTGGGCGATCACTGCGCCGTCGACGCTCGTCATCCACTGACTGACGGACGCTCCATGGTGCTCCTCCAGCGGTGCGCTCGAACGGCCGTGATCGTCCACCTGCAGGCGCTGGTAGGCCCCCCTGTCGTCGGTGAGCCAGATCTCGGCACGCTCGGCGCGCAGGGAGTTCTTCGCCTGGGTCAGGATGGCTTCCAGTACCGAGTCGGGCCGCTGGGCGCCACTGACCAGCCGGGTGAACTCGTAGAGCATGGTGAGGCTCTCGAAGCGCTGGCTCAATGCCGTGTACGAACGGTACGACACGAGGAGGAAGGCGGCGATTCCGGTGAGCAGCACCGTTGCCCAGGGGCTCTTCACGATGAGGATGCCCACGACCAGCGCGAAGCTGGTGTTGACCGGGATGGTGAGGGCGCCGATGCCGAGGATCGAACGCAGCTTGATGGGCGCCCCGTGCCACCGGACCGCGAGGTAGACCACCAGGTACCCGAGCAGATCGGCGAGGGCCACACCGAGCAGCGCGACCATCCATGTGGATGGGGCCGCGATGTCGATGGGGCGGCCCAGCGCCTGGTGCACGGCGAGGAGCACCGTCACCTCGCCGAGGAAGGCCGCCAGGTTCAGGGCCACCTTGCGAAGGGGTTGTCGCTCGCGCAACAGGAGGAACACGGCCTCACCGATGAGCCGACCGATGAGCAGGTTGCGCGGCGTCGCGAAGAACAGTCCGATGACGAGCGCGATCTCGCTGAACGTGAACGAGTAGAGCTCGCGGCGGAACTCGACGTGGAACTCCATCATCTCCGCAACGATGGCGACGAGTGCGATCGACCACCACGAGAAGATCACACACTGGCCCGGTGCTGACTCGAGGTGCAGCACCGCGACCACGCCGGACGAGACGACCACGAGCGCGGCGGCCAGGGCCATCGTGCGCCGGCCCGCCGCCGACGACGAGAGCCGTTGCGGCCTCGGGAGATTGTGCCCGTCCGTGTCCATGCCCTACACCTGCTCGGTTCGACCCGGCCTCAGGCCCAGCCGTAGTCGGACCAACGTGCGCCCGACCAGCGAGCACCGCTCCACGTGCCCGAGCTCCAACGTGCGCCCGACCAACGTGCGCCCGACCAGCGGGCACCGTCCCAGACCGTGCTCGACCAACGGGCACCCGACCAGCGGGCGCCTGTCCAGTCGTTGTCGGTCCAGGTGACGTTGACCCACGAGCCACCGGTCCACTTGTCGCCGGTCCAGCGTGCGCCGTTCCAGATGCCAAGGCTCCAGGTGGTGCAGCTGGTGGTGGCGGCGCTCATCGTCGATGGCACCCAGGCCTTACCGAAGATGTCCTTCTCGCCGGCCAGCGGGACGGTGCCCCCCACGTGATACGAGCCGCGGGATCCCTCGAGCGTGCCGCTGCCGCTGCTGCCACCGGTGGCGGAGGGAGCAGCGGGCAGGGATGCGAGTGTGGCCGCAGCCCGAACGCTCGCGGAGCCGGCGCCCGAGTACCAGTTGTTGATCGCTGATGCGATCTTGCCGCTGTACGCGATCAGGGTGAGTGGTTGCGCATTTGCCTTGAGGTACGACTTGACCTGGTCGGGTGTCGCAGTGGGGAACTTCGACAACAGCAACGCGACCAGGCCTGACACCACGGCAGTGGACTGGCTGGTGCCGCTCGCCTGCTGGAACCGTGTGCCCACCTTGCCGGTGGTGACGTTGGAGTCCACGAACCCGCCCGGAACTCGCAGGCTGATCATCGACACGCCGGGAGCCACGAGATCGACGGCTCGGGCCGCCGAGCCGTGTTGCGCCCACAGCGGAATGGTGTCATTGGTGGTGTCGACAGTTCCCCGCGGATCGCTGGCGCCTACGGCGATGACCAAGGGGGACATCGCCGGGTCGGCGAGGCTGGTCGTCAGCAGGCCGTCGTTGCCGGCAGCGGCGACGACGACGACGCCCGACTTCCAGGCCATCTCTGCGGCGTGCACGAGAGGGTCGAGAGCAAGGCTCTGGCCGCTGTCGGTACCGAAGCTGAGGTTGATCACCCGGATGTTGAAGCCCGTGTCCTTGCGGTGCTGCACCACCCAGTCGATTCCGGCGATGACCTGCGACACGTCGGCGGCGCCGTCGAACGCGCCCACCTTCACGTTGATGATCCTGGCGTCGGGGGCGATGCCCACGAACTTCGTCGGGTCGAGGTAGCTGGCAGGAGTGCCGCACTTCGAGCAAGTGGCGGTGACGTCGTTGCCGGCGATGATGCCCGCGATGTGCGTTCCGTGACCGAACGCGTCGCGGGAGACGAGCGTGGGCTCGATCGAGTCGAAGGAGATGTCGGGCCCGTTGACGACCTTGCCGGCGCCGTTCAGGCCCGTCACGGTGGTGACGCCGGTGTCGATGACCGCGACGTCGACACCCTTACCGGTGTACCCGGCGCTCCACATCGAGCTGGCGCCCGTGATCTGCGATACCGCAGCGAGCGAGGAGGTGCTGGCAGGGTCGTAGCCGAGGACGGGGTCGACGGCCATTGCCTTCATCGCCACGTCGGGGGTCGCCGACCGAACCATGCCGGTGGCCAGCAGGTCGTCGAGCCGGTCGTCGGAGATGGTCAGCGAGAAGCCGTTGACGAGGGCGAGCGTTCGCTCGATCTCGCCGCCCAGCGCGGCGGCGCGTTGCACGGTCTCGCCGAGCCTGCCGGCTTCCGCGATCACGATCACGTGGCGGACGCTCGCGTGATCTGAAGGGGTGGCCGACACAGCCGAGGCAGGGATGAGCAGCGCGCCACCGAGCCCGGCCGAGAGGAGGGCACGGAGGCGCATGGTCACCACCGGATGCCGGGGATGAACGACGACGACGCCGCCGGCGGCGGTGTCTCGCCCTTGGTGGACTGGATCGTGGAGACCGGCGTGACCCGGGAATCGGCCGCGCTGAGCCCTGGGGCTCCCACGGAGACCACCGCAGTGGCGAGGATGGAGAGCAGGAGCGAAGCCCGCTTCTTGTTGGTGATTGCCCGCATGATGATGCCGCCTTGCTGTTCGTCGGTCCGCACTCGCGAACCTGATGAATGCAGTAAAGCACTCATTTCTACGGAACTGAAGTCCAGGTATTCACAAGCTTTTCGGGCCGAATTGTCGCTCAGGGTGGTTTGGCGTGGTGCGCGAATGTGTGCCTTGATCTGGTCGTCGTCCGCGATGGCGAGGTGTGCAGCCGTTCGCTGTGCTCACACTGGGTGGTGGGGTTCAGCGAGCCACTTCGACGCGGGCAACTCCTCGTGGTCGACCACCACCGCCGTTGGGCTCATCGGGCCAGCGCGTCACTGGCGCACGGCCCTGCGTGGCATGGATCGTCGAACTCGCCGGTCAGCAGGAAGGTCAGCGCTTGCTGGAGCACCAGCGGCTCGTCGCTGCCCGCGCCGTGCGGGTCGGCGCCGTACTCGGGTTCGGTGGGCGGAAGGTTGACCGGCGGGGGAGCGGGGGTGCCGAAGTCCCAGACCACGAGCACGCCGTTGGCGGGCGCGGACGGGTCGAGCGCCTCGATCCCCCAGTGCGGGTCGAGATCGTTGCTGCGTCCGTCGGCGAGGGCCGGCTCGTGGACGCCGGCGTGCACCGTGCGCGCCAGCACCTCGGTGGAGACGTTGGCCACCTGGTGGTCGCCGAAGGCTTCGATCAGCAAGACGTGCTTGGCCTCGAGCCCTGCGTAGGGGTCGGTGGTGAGATGCTGCGCGTAGCCGTCGTTCTCGCCGCGGTCCCACAGCAGTTGGATCAGCTGCAGTGCCAGCACCCGATCCACCGGGTCCGGGTAGGCCACATCGAAGACCGCCTGGAACTGCGGCCAGTCGCTGGAGCGGGGGAGCAGCAACGAGTAGTTGATGCCCGGCACGCCGAGCACCGCTCGCGACCACTCGGAGCTCACCGCGCTTGCCGCACCGCCGAGGACACCACCTTGGCTGTTGCCGACGAACTGAGTCGCGCCGTGGGCGATCAAAGGGGCATCCGCCGAGGACTGGAAGGCGGGCGAGGAAACGAACCCGGCGGGGTTGTTCAGCAGCCGGCCGAGGAACTGCGCGTTGAGCAACCCCTGCTGCATCTGATCGGCCTGCTGGTTGAACGCCGACAGGTCGCCGAGGATGGCGGCCAGGTTGCCGATGTCGTCGCTGCTCATCCCGATCTCGTCGGTCGCGCATGGCGCCGCCACCCCGATCCGGGCGGCGAACGAGAGGGCGTCGACCTCGTCGCGACTACCGAGCAGACCATGGCCGTAGACGATGCCGGGGACGGGCGTCGGCACTGCGACCGGTACGACGCAGCGGAACGCTGCCGTGAAGTAGGGCACCTCGGCGTTGCGTTGGGGCAGACCGTCGGGGCCGAGCAGGAAGGTGCTGCCGGGTGCTCCGTCTCCGGTCAGGAAGTTGGGCACCTCGAACGTGCCGTCGACGGTCCTCACGGTGCCATCGTCCCGCTGCGCCGTCACCGTGAACGCCGGGGCGCCGTCACCGAGCTCGGAGTAGGCCATCTCGCGGATGTGCAGCATTCGCCCGCTGAGGCTCTCTGCGCTGGCGACGGTGAAGTCCCATGCCAGGTACAGCCCGTCCTCCTCGACGCCGGCATCGGCGAGGGTGGCCAGGATCCGGCGAAACGCTGTCGCCCGCTCGGCCGGTTCCGGTGTGCCCTCGACCGCAGCGTCGAACGCGCTGGTGGGCTCGATGATCGCTCCGCTGGCGTCCTTCAGGTGTCGGAGCCCCACCACGATGTGATGGCCTTCGCCAAGGCTGATCGCCGGATGGATCATCAGCAACCGGTCGCCCGGCGGCGCCGCGGCGTCGAGCTCGCCCCAGTACGGGACCCGCCGGTCGTCGGTGGTGTCGAGCAGCACGACGGGCGCGTCGGTGGCGAGCGAGGCGCCGATGTCGGTGCTGGGGGCGATGCCAGTCGTGGCGACATCGAGCTCCGGCACCATGGCGAGCACCGCCGTGCCGGGCGAGAAGCCGTCGGCGCGGTTCTGGTCGGTGACGTCGATGTGCACGCCATCTGCATTCGCGGGAGTGCTGTCGTTGTCGTTGTCGTCGGAGTTCCTGTCGCCCGGGCCGTTGCGGATGTCGAGCCGACGTCCGGTGGGCGTGGAGTCATCGGGCACCGTGAAGGCGTCGTTCGGCCACGGCAGCAGGCAGGCCCGTTCATCGAGCGGGTCGCAGGCCAGCGACTCGCTGAGCACCTCGTCGGCCGTGGTGGTGCTCGGCGCGTCTGTCGTCGTGGCCGCCGTTGCACTGCTCGGCGTAGTGGACCTCGGCTGGTCGCTGCAGGCTGTGGCGCCGAGCGAAACGGCGACTGCGGCGGCGAGGAGTGTGGTGAGAACGCGGCGGCGCATGCTCCTACGCTGCCACAGCCGAACCGTCCCGGCATCCGCGCCGGTGGGCGATCTTGCAGCTAGCCTCGTACACGTGTTCGTTCGAGACGAGTCCGTGGTGTTGGGCATCGACCCAGGCCTCACCCGTTGCGGGTACGCCGTCCTGCACGCCTCGGGCAGCGCAGTTCGGCCGATTGCCCTGGGTGTCATCCGCACGCCGCCCACCGATGCGCTGCCACAGCGCTTGGCGGCGCTGAAGGCCGAGCTCGTGCTGTTGCTGCACGAGTACCGTCCCTTCGCCGTTGCCGTCGAGCAGGTGTTCTTCCAGACCAACGTGCGAACCGCGATGAGCGTGGGGCAGGCCAGCGGCCTGGCATTGGCCGAGGCCGCAGCCTTCGGGTGCGATGTCGTGCAGTTCACGCCCAACCAGGTGAAGGACACGGTCGCCGGGTGGGGTGGCGCCGACAAGGCGCAGGTGCAACGCATGGTGCAGGCCCGGCTGGGCCTCTCGACGGCGCCGAAGCCGGCCGACGCTGCCGATGCGGCCGCGTTGGCCCTGTGCTACATCGCAGCGGCGCCGATGCGGCGCCGCATCGCACAGGCAGCGGTGCGATGATCGGCTCGCTGCGTGGCACGGTGCTCGAGCGCACCGAGGAGTCGTCGGCCCTCATCGAGGTTGGGGGTGTCGGCTACTTCGTGTCCGTCACACCGCGCACGTTGGCCGAGCTCGAACCCGGCGCGCCGGTGTTCGTGTACGTCCACCATCACATCCGTGAAGATGCGCAGACCCTGTTCGGCTTCCTTCACCGCGACGAGCGCACCACGTTTCAGGTGCTCATCGCCACTCATGGGGTCGGGCCGGCGATGGCGCTGGCCATCCTGGGCACCCACTCTCCATCGGCGCTGGTCGACATCATCGCCTCCAACGACATCGGCGGCCTCACGTTGGTGCCCGGTGTCGGCAAGAAGACCGCAGAGCGGTTGCTGATCGAGCTGCGCAATCGCCTCAACCTGCCCATGCTCGACCCGCTGCCGGTCGGCGGCGGCAAGAGCTCGGTCATCGGCGACGTGCGCGAGGCGCTCGGCGGGCTGGGCTACGGGCCGGAGGAAGTGCGCGAGGTCCTGCGCGAGCTTCCCTCCGACGGCGATGCGTCGGGCCTGCTGCGCGACGCTCTGAAGCTGCTGGGGGCCAAGCGTGCGTGACGAGTTCCTCGAACCGGAGATGATCGACAGCGGGGAAGAGGTCGATGAGGTCGGCATCCGGCCGCGCCGGCTCAGCGAGTTCGTCGGCCAGCGCGAGCTGAAGGAGCACCTCGGCATCGTGCTGGATGCGGCCAAGTTGCGTGGCCAGCCGGCCGACCACCTGCTGCTTGCCGGGCCTCCCGGTTTGGGCAAGACCACCATGGCGGGCATCGTCGCTGCGGAGATGGGCGTGCGCCTGCACATCACCTCCGGTCCGGCGCTCGAGCGTGCCGGCGACCTGGCGGCCATTCTCACCAAGCTCGAGGAAGGCGATGTGCTCTTCATCGACGAGATCCACCGCCTGTCTCGCGCCGTCGAGGAGATCCTCTATCCGGCGATGGAGGACTTCCAGCTCGACATCGTGGTCGGCAAGGGGCCCGCAGCGTCCAGCATCCGGCTCACCCTGCCGCCGTTCACCTTGGTCGGCGCCACCACACGCACGGGGATGATCACGGGGCCGCTGCGCGATCGGTTCGGTCTGGTGGCGCGACTCGACTACTACGCCGACGACGAGCTCGAAGCGATCGTGCGGCAGGCGGCAGGCGTCTTGCGGGTGCAGATCTCCTCCGATGGTGCGTGGGAGATCGCCCGTCGATCGCGGGGCACTCCGCGGATCGCGCTTCGCCTCTTGCGGCGAGTGCGCGACTTCGCGGAGGTCCGCGGCGACGGCACCATCTCGCAAGCCACGGCCCGCGAGGGCCTGAAGGTGTTCGGCGTCGACGAGCGCGGCCTCGACAAGGTGGACCGCGCGATCCTCAACGCCATCTGCCAGCAGTTCGGCGGAGGCCCGGTCGGGCTCAGCACGGTCGCCATCAGTGTCGGCGAGCAGCCCGAGACGGTGGAGGACATGTACGAGCCGTTCCTCATCCAGCAAGGCCTGCTCGCGCGCACCCCTCGTGGCCGCATCGCGATGCCTGCGGCCTACGCGCACATGGGTTTGGCCGTTCCCGTGGTCGATCGGCCGCCGGCTCTGTTCGACGAGTAGACGACCCGGCCCTACTGCCTCAGGACGGCAGGTACAGCCCGAGGAACGCCATGGTCTTGGCCCAGCTTGCCTTGGCCGCCGACTCGTCGAAGAACATCTCGCTCTCGTGGTTGTCGAAGGCGTGGCCGGCCTGCTCGACGTTGAGCACGAAGCCTTCACGGCCGGCGATGGCGGCGCCGACGGCGTCGACACCTTCGTTGGGGATGAAGGCATCCTGGTTGCCGAAGTGGAACAGCGTCGGACAGGCGACCTGATCGATCATGCCGAGCATGCCCGGGACACCCGAGCCGTAGTAGCTGACACACACCGAGGGTGCCGCTGCCGCAGCCACGGCCCATGCAAGCGTGCCGCCGAGGCAGAAGCCCATGACGGCCGGGGAACGCTCGATGCCGGCTTGGCCACCGAGGTGGTCGAGCGCCGCACAGAGGTCGCCGACCGCGGTGGGGAAGTCGAGTTGGCCGACCTTCTCGAGGCTTGCTGTCAGGCCGTCCTGATCGTGGCCGGCTTCCCAGTGGGGAGCGAAGCGCCAGAACACGTCGGGCGCCCCTACCAGATAGCCGGCTGCGGCCAGCCGCTCGGCGACCGCCCGGATGTATGGCCCGACACCGAAGATCTCCTGGATCAACAGCACGGCCGACTTCGGTGGCGTCGAAGGTGTCCAGACATGAAGATCCATCTCGCCGGCATCGCCACAGGCGACGCGATCGGTGCGCAACGTGCTCATCCGCCCATGGTGCCATATGCCCGAGCGGCGCGCGTCATGAGGCCGCACGCCGACGCTCGCAGTAGCCTGGCTGCCGCCATGACCGATGCTCACGACACCGCACACGACATTCCGCCGGCGGAGGCCGACGATCTCCGCGACGCACTGCCCGACGATCTCAACGCTCACGAGTACGTCGGCCCGTACGAGTTCCCCGACAACAGCCGGCGCCGCAAGCCGGGCATGCTGTACCTCGCGTTCGCGGCGATCTCTCTGGTGGTGTGGCTCGTCGCTCGCGACTCGTCGGCCATCGTCAACAACGGGTTCCTGTGGGCCGCGGTGCTGCTCGGTGCGGTCGGGGTGTTCTCGATCACGTCCGGCTGGCGGATGAAGGTCGACGAGAAGGAGGCGTTGGTCGCCGCACAAGGTGCCGTCGGCTTCGCCGTAGGGCATGCCTCGGCGCAACAGGTCTGGCGTGGGCTGCGCAGCCGTCCCACGTGGCGGGTGTTGATCTACTCCGCGGAGGACCCGCCGCGCCGGCGGGGGCTGGTGCTGGTGGACGCCGTCGATGGGCGGGTGCTCGAGCACCTGGTGCAGGACAACCCCGCCGAGGACTGGGACGTCTGAGCGAGCGTCAGTCCTGGCCCTCGGCCAGCGCGGCGATGTGGCGAAGCAAGCGGCCCAGGTCGAGTGCGATCTCTCGCAAACGGTCCAAGACGGCATCATCCCACGCGTCGGCGTGCACGGCGCTCACCGCCTCCGCCAACGCGACCGGGTCCTCATTGGTACCCAACAAGCGACCCGCTTCGGCAAGGAGACCGTGCAGTTCGGAAGCAGGATTGGCGATCGACGCATGAGGTGCGTCGCCCTGCGCTTCGCGGAGGCGGCGGGGAACGGAACGGAACGTGACGGCGAGGTCGTCGGGTGAGGCGCTGCTCATATCGCCATGATGCCACTTCGCGGCGCGGTGCCGCGGTTCGCGATGGTGCGACAGTGGGGCAGTTCGTCACGGTGCCAGAGGCCACGGGGTAGCCTTGGCCGCGATGTTCGACGGAAAGTTCCGCGTCCCGGTCGACAAGGCCGTCAAGCCACTGGGCAACGGCTTGCGCCGCACCGGTCTCACGCCCGACCACCTGACGGTGATGGGGCTGCTGGTCGCCATCGGCGCAGGGGTCGCGATCGGGTTCGGGTCGCTCCGGCTCGGCCTACTACTGGTCGTGCTCGCCGCCTTGCCCGACCTGCTGGATGGTGCACTGGCGAAGGCATCGGGTTCGTCCAGCCAGCGCGGAGCGTTCTTCGACTCGACGATCGATCGATTTGCAGATGCGCTGCTCTTCGGTGGGGTGGCATGGCACCTCGCGAGCACGAAATCGGCCCACATGGCGATGCTGCCCTTCGCCGTCATGGCGCTCAGCTCGGTCATCAGCTACATGCGCGCGAAGGCCGAGTCGCTGGGTCTCGACGCCAAGGGCGGGCTGATGGAGCGCGCCGAACGAATCATCGCGCTCTGCTTGGGTCTGTTGTTCGAGCCGCTGCTCGTTCCGATCCTGTGGGTCACCCTGGCCCTCACTGCCGTCACCGCGGTGCAGCGCTTCGTGAAGGTCTGGAAGCAGGCGGCGGTTGCTCCTGTCACCGCCGAGCGCATCGAGTTGCGGCGCAGCCGCCGGCAGAGCCGCCGGGTGGTGCGCACCGAACGGCGTCGCACGCGCATCTCGCGTGCCACCGGGCGCACGTCGATGCGCCGTGACTGAACCGGTCGAGCCGCTCGTCAGCCGCAAGCGCTTCAGTGATGCCGCGACGGTGGGCACCTACCGGCTGGGTGCGCTCGCCGCCAAGCTGATGCCCGGCCCGGTCGCGGCCGCCGCGGCGACGTCGCTCGGCTTCGGCGCCAGCTTCTCCAGCCCGGCCAAGCGGGCGATGATCGAGCGCCACCTGCGGCGGGTGAACCCCAACCTGCGGGGTGCGTCGTTGCGTGTGGCGGCGCAACAGGCGTTCGACAGCTACGCCAAGTACTACATGGAGAGCTTCCGGCTCCCCTCGCTGAGCAAGCGCACGGTGGCGCGCAGCTTCACCGTCGATGGGTTCGAACACATCACCGATGCGCTCGAGCTGGGCAATGGCTGCATCTTTGCGCTGCCCCACATGGGTGGTTGGGAGTGGGCCGGGCGCTGGATGACCGACCAGGGCTACCAGCTGACCGTGGTGGTGGAGGCGCTGGAACCGCCGGAGCTGTTCGAATGGTTCGCGGACCTCCGCAAGGCGCTCGGCATGACGGTGGTACCCACCGGCCCGGGCGCGGCAGCGGCGGTCACGGCAGCGCTGAAGCGCAACGACATCGTCTGTCTCCTGTGCGACCGGGACATCGAACGCAACGGGGTACCCGTGGAGTTCTTCGGTGAGCGCACGACGCTTCCCGCCGGGCCGGCGATGCTGGGCCTGCGGGTGGGTGCGCCGGTGTTGCCCGTGGGCGTCTACTACACGTCGCAGTACAACGGGCACGAGGCGATCGTGCGGCCCCCGCTGGCGATGGTTCGGTCCGGCGACGGCCTACGTGCCGACGTCGCCCGCGTCACCCAGAACCTGGCCTACGAGCTGGAGTTCCTGATCCGGCGGGCGCCCGAGCAGTGGCACCTGTTCCAGCCGAACTGGCCCAGCGACCCCGGCTACTGACGACACCGGCGCTGGCCGCGCCTGGGCGGGCGGCAACCGGTCACCGTCAGTGTCGGCGGGTAGTCCGTTCGACTCATTTCGGGTCGGTCTCGGGCTGTTGCGATTCAGCCGATGCGATTCCTGCCGATACCTGTCTTCGTATCCGATGGGACGAGCAAAGGGGTCAACAAATGAGAAAAGAGTTGTGGCGTTCACGATGGGCAGCCGCTGGAGCAGCGGTAGCAATCGCACTTGGGGGTGGCGGGCTGTTCTCAGCGTCAGCGGCTCCCTCGGGAACCGCGACGTCGTTCATCGCGATCGCGCCGATCCGCGTGCTCGACACGCGGCCGGCGTCGAGTGTGGTGCATGCACTGACCGCAGGGCAGACCATCACGGTGTCGCTCGACACCCGGCTGCCCGCGGACGCCGATGCTGCGGCAGTGAACGTGACGGTCGTCAACGGCACGACGTCCTCGTACCTGACGATGTGGCCGACCGGCGAGGCTCGCCCCGAGGCGAGCACGGTGAACTGGGACGGTTCGGCCGCGCGAGCGAACTCCACGACCACCAAGCTGGGCGGCACGCGGCAGTTCGACGTGTACAACGCATTTGGCAGCGTCGACGTGATCATCGACCTGGTGGGCTACTACGTCCCGAGTTCGTCTGGCGGCGGCGCAGCCGGCCCCGCTGGACCTGCCGGCCCCAAGGGTGACACCGGTGCGACCGGCCCCGCCGGCGCTGATGGCGTGGACGGCGTGGATGGCGTGGATGGCGTCTATGGTGCTGCTGGTCTTCCCGGCGCACCTGGTGCCAAGGGTGATCCTGGTGATGCGGGTGCGCCTGGTGCGAAGGGTGATCCTGGTGATCCGGGTGCGCCTGGTGCGA
>JBAVTH010000705.1:0-1641 GCA_049696035.1 Ilumatobacteraceae bacterium | reverse complement strand
GGTGACGGTGCCGTCATGCGAGCCGGCGTCGCACGAGGCGGAGCTGGTGACCACCGGAGCCGGGTGATCGCAGTCGACCGTGAACGTCTGGTCGTAGTGCGTGGCGCCGATCGTGATGACGATCGTGTACGTGGCGTCGGGCAGGCCGGTGAAGGTGACGGGCGTGCTGCTGTTGGGGGCCACGGTGTAGTTGGTGGGCGCGCCACCCGTTGGCGGGGTGACCGCGAAGGTGACCGCTTCACCACCGGAGTTGGTGAGCGTGACGATGATCTTGCCATCACCGGCGTTGCAGCTGGCGACGTTGCTGACCGACGGCACCGAGCTCTTGCAGTCGACGGTGAACGTCTGCGTCTGCGGTGTCGTGTTGGGACTGATACCCGAGGTGATGAGCACCGTGTAGTTGCCATCGGCGACGCCGGTGAAGGTCTTGGTGACCGTGGCGCCCTTGGCAACGGTGAAGGTCTGTGCAGCCTGGCCGGCGAAGGCCGGGATGTTGTAGGTGACCGCGTTGGCGAACGGGCTGCTGGCGGTGTTGGTGAACGTGAACACGACCGTGCCGGAACCGTTGACGGTGCCACCCACGCAGGAGACCGACTTCGACACGCCCGGCGTACCACCGCAGTTGGTGGGCGGGGTGATCGTGGCTGTGGTGGTGAAGTCGCCGCCACCGGAGCCGTTGCCCCAGTTGGCGACCGCGGTGGCACGGATGCGTACCGAGGCGACACCCGCCGGCCACGTGAAGGTGCCGGAGAACTGGAACTTGGGGTTGGTGTTGGCCGTGTACGCGCCGTTCGTCGTCGCCGACACCGTCGTGAAGGCCGGACCGTTGAGCAGGTCGATGCGGATGTTGGAGTTGCTCCGCGACAGGTAGTTCTCGTTCTGCGCCGTGTTGGGGTCGTCAGCGATGCCGACCCACGCGGTGGAGGTGAAGCTGACCGTCGCGGTGCAGTCGACCGAGCCCGTGATCTCCGGGTGGTGCGCACTGGCGACGCCGGCGAACATGGGCACCGTGGTGATCACACCGAGCAGCAGGAGCACTGCTGCCACGATTCGACGGGTCTGCGTCGATACCGCTTGCTGGATCTTGGACATGTGATTGACCCTCCCGTCACTCAGCCCTGACGTCCCGCGACATCTGGGTCTTCGTGGGTCGGGTTCGCTCTTGCTCCCCGCTGGCGAAGCGACCAATTGCGGCCGGCGGATCACTGCATCCCACTCGCCATCTCTGGCGCATTTCTTACCGTATGTGAGGTAGGTAGGCAAAGCAATACACTCAGTGGTCAATGTTCTGACAACGTCCACCACGATGCGTGGCCATCTGCTCACGAGGTTGAAGGAAAGCAGAGCGACGAACACCACCGCACCACCGCCTCCGGCAGCACCCAGCCAGTAGCGTCGAACGTCGATGCCCCGCAGCCTGCGACCACCGTCACGACATGCCATGCTCGCCGTCCTGGGCGGCCTGATGGTCGCGGCCGCGCTGCCTCCGTGGGGTTTCTGGCCACTCGCCTTCCTGGGCGTCGCGGTCTACGAAACCGCAGCTCAGCAGGCCACCAGCGACAAGCAGCGGCTGGCCCGCGGCTGGCTGTTCGGCGCCGCGTGGCTGTTCCCCGGCATGTGCTGGATGTGGTTCCTCACCGC
>JBAVTH010000704.1:0-5260 GCA_049696035.1 Ilumatobacteraceae bacterium | reverse complement strand
GGTCGCAGGTTCAAATCCTGCCGGGGGCGCTCAAAACACCTGGTAGATGGTGGTGCTTGTGGTGTGCAAGTACTGGTCGGGCGGGTGAGTTGTCCATCTTTCGGATGGACAGCCGGTGGACAACCCGGTCGTCGCGCCCTGAATTCGTCGAACTCGGGAATGTCAGAGCAGGCTGGAGAGCACTCAGCGACGCTGGTTGAGATGGCGACGCACGGTCTTGTCGGTGGTTGTGCACTGACTCGTTGCACAACGGTGTCGATCCGGGGGAGCGTGGAGCTTGCCTGTTCCAGCTCGTTGTCCATCTCGTGCTCTCGTCGCTTAGCTACACCGTCGAGGCCCCGAGGCAGATCTGTGCGAGGCGATCGATCGCCGTGTCGAGTTCGTCGTCGCTCGCGGTGATTGAAAGGCGAATGTGGCCGTTCCAGTGCTCGGTCGGTGTGAGTGTTCTGCCGGCTGTCAGGCCGACGCCGGCGCGGTGTGCGGCCTCTCGAAGCGGCTCGGCATCGTGGAGATTGGTGCGGAGCCAAAGGAAGGGTCCGTGCTCGTGGCCTTCGTCGTGCCAGTCCGGCAGTTGCTCGGCGAGGAGTTGTCGGGCATGGCTTCGTGAGTGTGAGAGCTGCTGGCGTCGAAGCGCAGCGAGCACATCGAGGTGCGGCAGGCAGTGGAGCACGAGGCCTTGGTCGAGCGCTGGGGTAGCGAGATCGAGCGCGGCCTTGCGGGCGCTCAGCCTCGTGATGGTCGGAGTGGGTGCCCTCAGCCATCCGACCCGCAATGCGGACCAGAGCACCTTGCTGAAGGATCCGATGGTGATGATGTCGGCGGTGGAGTCGTGTGTGGCGAGGAAAGGTCGTGGTAGGTCCGCGAGGTAGCGCAGGGCGTGGTCGTCGACGAGCGTGGCACCGCATTGTGCGGCGAGATCGACCAGTCGTTCACCAGCCCTTCGGCTGAGCTGCCGGCCGGTTGGGTTGTGGATCGCGGAGGTGACGTGAATCAGATCGACGCGTCGTTCATGCGCTGCGAGAGTCCGGGCGGTTTCGGTCTCGTCGATCGCGAATGGGATGAGCTTGGCTCGCTGGCCCAGGTACGCGTGCATCGCGCCGAAGTAGGTGGGGTCCTCGATCATGACCCGGTCGTTGCGTTCGAGTTCGGATGCGACGAGAGCAAGCGCCTGTTGGGAGCCGGTGGTGATGAGGAGCTGCGCGGGCGAGGAGGGTAGCCCCAAGGAGGTGAGGGTGTGGGCGAGTGCATCCCGGAGGTCTGGTAGCCCTGCGGTGTGGTGGCCGCCGCCGATGAGACGAAGAAGTCCTTCGGTGTCGTTGGCCAGAGCGTCGGTGACGACGAGTGGTGGGTCGAAGCGGCAGACGCTGAGGTCGACGTAGCCGGCCGACGCGTGGTGGCCCGCGTGGCCGATGAACGGGTTCGATGCGAGCGCCGCCACTGACGGGTCGTGGCGGATGGTTCGAGCTCCAGCCACTGTTGTGCCGCTGCCGCGCACGCTGTGGAGATCCCCGCGTTGTCGAAGCAGGTCGTATGCGGCGGCGGTCGTGTTGCGACTGACTGCCAGTCGACGAGCGAGGGTGCGTTCTGACGGAAGGCGATCCCCAGGCCGAAGGAGCCGCGCATCGATGAGCGATGCCACCGATGCGGCCAGCCGCTGGTGGAGCGGACCGCGATGGTTCCGCCAGTCGGTCAGCAGCGGCGCGAGCTCAACTGCGTCCATGGGCGCCTTCGGCGAGGTCGAGTGCTGCGGTGAGCTGCTCGAGTGCGGATGCCAACCGATCGAGTGGCAGATATCCGAACCCCAGCCGAGCGATGCGGGCCGACTCACCGAACCACTGCCCGGCGGCGAGTTGCAGATCCAGCTCGGGCAGAGCCGACCAGAAGCGCTGCACTGCGATGTCGTCGAACGTGTCGGACCGAAGCCGGATACAGCACATCGCGCCAGCCTCCGGGCGGACCCAGTCGACTCGATCGGCTTCGCTGCGCTGCCACTCCTCGACCGTCCTCAGCGCACTCGCGAGCAATGCCCGCCGCGGCCGAAGGACATCATCACGGACGGCGAGAAGAGCGGCAGCCACGGCCTCGTCGAGCACAGAGCCGGACAGCACGATGTTCATCTTCGCCACCATCAGCCGGTCTCGCAGATCGGGGTCATGAGTGGTGAGCCATCCGCACCGCAGACCAGGGGCACCGTGGGCTTTCGAGATCGAGCCCGTCGTGATCACGCGTGAGTCCGCGGCGGCGAAGCTGTCGGGCGTCTCATCGTCGCCGTAGGTCGCGTCTCGGTAGATCTCGTCAACGAGCAGCAGCGCCTCCGGGCACACTCGCGACATGTGGACGAGAAGGCTCTCGATGTCGTTGCGCTGCGCTCGCACACCGCTGGGGTTCTGCGGGCTCGCCACACACACCAACACGGTGTCGGGCGTGAGGGCGGCGGCGATGATCTCGGCATCGATGCGATAGCCGGTATCGAAGCTGAGCGGCACGGTGTTCACCGTGACACCGCTGCCGATCATTGCATCGCGAGTCGGCGGGAACATCGGGGTGACGATCAGCACGTCGTCGCCCGGCCGGCAGTGCTCGACCGCGAGCAGATACAGGCCGAGTGCGACGCCCTGCGTCGTGATCACCTGCTCGGCCCTCATCCCGGTCAACACAGCGACCTGAGCCCGCAGTGTGGGGTCACCCTCGGCGGTGCCGTAACCCAGACGAAGACGTCGCAACGCGTCGGCACCGATGAGGTCAAGGACGTCGCTGAAGGTCAGATCTTGTGAGGTGCTTTCGCCCAGATTGTGCGTGGGGAAGGTGTCGAGCAGGGAGATGATGTCGTTGCGCGGAAACCGTGCGGCGCGTCGTCTCAGAGGGTCGATGGGTTGGTTGGCAGGCACGCTCATTCCAGCCACTTTGGCAGCAAGTGGCTCTTGCGTCGAGATCCACTTGCCCACACAGTGGCCTCCATGCGTCAGATCATCACCAGCCCTGAGATCGCTGCTCCAGCCGGTCCGTACTCGCATGCCGTCGTCGCCTCTGGCGAGTTCGTGTTTTTGTCCGGCCAGACGGGTCAGCACCCCGCCAGTGGCGAGATCGTCACTGGCGGAGTGGCGGCCGAGACACGGCAGGTGCTGGTCAATCTGGCGCACGTGCTGGCTGCTGCCGGACTGGACTTCGCATCGGTGGTGAAGTGCAACGTCTTCCTCGTCGACATGGCCGACTTCAACGAGATGAACACGGTCTTCGCTGAGGCGATCCCGGGTCCGTTCCCGGCGCGCAGCACTGTCGCCGTCGCGGCGCTGCCGCTGGGGGCGCAGGTCGAGATCGAATGCGTTGCGGTGCGATGAACCTGTCGACGGCTCAACCATGAAACTCGTCCGTCACGGACCACCCGGCCAGGAAAAACCAGGGATCGTCGACGCCGCTGGTGTCACCCGAGACCTCTCAGCCCACGTCGCCGACATCGATGGACAGACGCTCGCGCCGACAACACTCGAGCATCTCGCAGGGCTCGATCTCGAGCTGCTCCCCGTGGCAGTTCACGACCGGCTCGGCCCATGCATTGCGCAGGTCGGCAAGATTGTCGGGGTAGGTCTCAACTACCGGTCGCATGCGCTCGAAGCAGCGATGCAGCTCCCCGACGAGCCGCTCCTGTTCGTGAAGCCCGCATCAGCGATCAGCGGCCCCTTCGACCCCATCACACTTCCGCCCTCCGCTCTGAAAGCCGACTACGAAGTCGAGCTCGGGGTGGTCATCGGTCTCACAGCAACTCGGGTCGATCGTGCGCGCGCGGTCGAGTACATCGCCGGCTACTGCATCGTCAACGACATCACCGAACGCACATGGCAACTCGACCGCGGGGGCACCTGGGACAAAGGGAAGGCACACGACACGTTCGCACCGATCGGCCCCTGGCTCGTCACCGCCGATGAGGTCGCCGATCCTCACCAACTCGACATGCATCTCATGGTGGACGGCGAGTCGCGGCAACGGGCGAACACGAGCGATATGCACCACCGAGTCGACGAACTCATCGCCTACATCACCGGGTTCATGACACTTCACCCTGGCGACATCATCACGACCGGAACACCCGCAGGAACCGCACTCGGAACACGATTCGAGAACTACCTGCGACCAGGCCAAGTCGTGTCGACCACCATTGAGGGTCTCGGCACACAGCGAACCCCAATCGTCGAGATTCCGTGAGCACGTTCGACGCCGACACATGGCTCCTACACGGTGATCCGCGCCCACCCGGCGAGCGCACCGTTGCCCCGTCGATCCCATATTCGGCGACATTCGTTGCCGATGACGCCGACGACTTCGAGTCGATGGCGACAACGGCACGGCATCCCCGCTACTACACGCGCTACGGCAACCCCCTCCACGATCGGGTCGCCCGTCTCGTCGCCGGCCTGGAAGGCGCCGAATCCGGTCTCTGCTTCGCCTCCGGTATGGCCGCGATCTCGACCGTTGCGCTCAGCGTCGTGCGCGCCGGGGACCACGTCGTTGCTCAGAACAACCACTACATGGGCACCAGCATGCTGCTCAGCGAGGTACTTCCCCGGTTCGGCGTCACGGTGACGATCGTCGATCAGACCGACGTCGACGCGTTCACCGCAGCGATCCGCCCCGGGACCACTCTCGTGCACATCGAGACTCCCGCCAACCCGACTCTCGCGCTCACCGACATTGCGGCTGTGGCCAACTTGGCTCACAGCGTCGGAGCGCTGCTCACGGTTGACAACACGTTCGCTTCGCCGATCAATCAACGCCCGATCTCGCTCGGTGCCGACATTGTGATGCACTCGGCGACGAAGGCGCTTGGCGGACATCACGATCTGACCGCCGGCATCGCTGTCACGACCGAGACACGGTGCGCCGAGATCTGGCGAACTGCTGTTGTCGTGGGCGCCACCATGAGCCCGATGGACGGCTGGCTGCTACTGCGCGGCTTACGCACACTGGCGCTTCGGGTTCGACAACAGAACGACACTGCTCTTGCGGTCGCTCAGTTTCTCCAGGCCCACCCGCGCGTCGCAGCAGTTCATCATCCGGGCCTCCCGACGCACCCGCAACACGAACTCGCCCGTCGGCAGATGGCCGGCTTCGGATCGTTGCTGGCCGTCGAGGTAGACGGCGGCTACGCCGCCGCGGAGCGTTTCGTCGCCGGACTCCGCCTCTTCACCCATGCCGTCAGCCTCGGCGGGGTGGAGAGCCTTGCCGTTCATGCAGCTGCGATGTGGGCCGGAACCCTCGACGAACC
>JBAVTH010000703.1:0-3952 GCA_049696035.1 Ilumatobacteraceae bacterium | reverse complement strand
AGCTGTGTGTTATTCCACGACCATGACCGCGCTCGACGACCCGCCCCGCACCGCCCGTCCCGTCTTCGATCTGCTCGACCCGGCGTTCTACCAGGATGGTGTCGGGATGCACGCCGCCTTCACCTGGATGCGCGACAACGAACCCGTGTACCGCGACGACCGCAACGGCTTGTGGGCCGTCACTCGACACGCCGACCTGCAGGAGGTGGAGCGGCGCAGCAGCGTGTTCGCCAGCGACCATGCATACAGGGCGGTGCCCGCCGAGGAGGAGATCAACATGATCGCCCAGGACGACCCTCGGCACCGCCAGCAACGCATGCTGGTGCAGGGCGAGTTCACCGGCGCCGCCGTCGCCGCTCGGAAGCCGGAGATCGAGGCCCTGACCACCGAATTGATCGATGCCATGGTGCTGCACGCCGATGTGGAAGTCGTCGATTCGTTGTCGGGTCAGTTGCCGGCGCGTCTGACGTGCCGCCTGCTGGGCTACCCGGAGACGATGTGGCGGGAGGTCAAGAGCTGGAGCGAGCGCTTGATGCGCACCGACATGCGTGACCGTGACGAGATGGTGATGAGCGACTTCATCGCCGCCAACATGGAGTTCGTGCAGGCTCTGATGCCGCTCGCCAAGGAGCGCGCCGGCTGCCCGGCACACGATCTGATCGGCACGTGGGTGAACGCCACGATCGATGGCGAGCCGCTGCCCCCGGCGGCGATCGTGCACGAGGTCGGCCTGTTCATCAGTGGGGGAGCGGAGACGACTCGCACCGCGATCAGCCATGGGTTGCGGGCGTTCGTCGATCACCCGGAGCAGTGGGAGGCAATGGCTGCCGATCCATCCCTGGTGCCGGGTGCCGTGGAGGAGGTGCTGCGGTGGGTGACGCCGCTGAACAACATGTTCCGCAGAGTCGTCAGCCCCGACCGGATCGGGGGTCAGGCCGTCCAGCCCGGTGACCGGATCATCATGCTGTACCCGTCGGCGAACCGCGACGAGGCGGTGTTCGCGAACCCGTTCACGTTCGACATCCACCGCGACCCGAACCCTCATGTCGCGTTCGGCTTCGGCACCCATCTGTGCCTGGGCACGCACGTCGCCCGCACGACGTTGGCCGCCGTGTTCGGCCAGCTGTCGCGCCGCATCACGGAGCTGAGGGTGGTCGCCGAACCGGACGTGGAGCCGAACATCTTCGCCCGCGCCGTGCGCAGCTTCCGGCTGGGCTACGCCGTCCGCTGAAGCGACCGTGGCGCACTACTCTGCGCCATCATGGGGAACATCGAAACGGTCTCGGACATCATTCGGGTGCACGGCGTGGAACATGCCGATCGCACGGCGCTGGTGGAGGGCGAGCGACGCCTCACGTGGGCGGATCTGTACCGACGCGCCCGCCAGATGGCCAACCTGCTCGCTGCCAACGGTGTCGGTCCGCAGGACCGGGTGGCGTTCATCGACAAGAACGGCATCGAGCACTTCGAGGTGTTCTACGGTGCGGCCCTGCTCAACGCGGTGTGCGTCGATGTGAACTGGCGACTGGCCGCCCCCGAGGTGGAGTACATCGTCAACGACGCACGCGCGAAGGTGCTGGTGGTGGGAAAGGACTTCGTGCCGATCCTTGCCGCGATCGCCGGCAACCTCACGACGGTGAGCAAGATCCTCGTGATCGACGGCGACGGTACGTACCCCGATTACGCGTCCGAGCTCGAGGCGCAACCCGACACCGACCCTGGCTTCACGAGCACGTCCGACGACGTCGCCTTCCAGCTGTACTCCAGTGGCACTACGGGTCGCCCCAAGGGTGTGATGCTCGCCAACTCCAACTTCTTCGGCTTGCTGCCGTTGGCGAAGGAGATCTGGGAGCTGAGCCCGCGGTCGGTGAACCTGGTGGCGATGCCGCTGTTCCACATCGGTGGCGGTGGCTGGGCGGTCGCCGGGCAGTACGAGGGCGCCACCAGCATCATCCTGCGCGAGCTCGACCCGGCCGGACTGATCCGGCTGATCGGCGAGGAACGCATCACTCACGGGTTCGTCGTGCCGGCGGTGCTGCAGTTCGTGCTGATGGTCCCCGGCGCCGAAGAGGCCGACTACTCCAGCCTGGAGGTGCTGGTCTACGGCGCCTCTCCGATCAGCGAGGACGTGCTCGCGCGCAGCGTGAAGGTGTTCGGCTGCAAGTTCTGGCAGGCCTACGGCCTCACCGAGACCACCGGGGCCGTCGTGAACCTGCCGCCCGCCGACCACGCGCTCGACAGCCCCAACCGTCACCGCCTGCGCAGCTGCGGCCTGCCCGGCCCCGGTGTGGAGGTGCGCATCGTCGACACCGACAGCGAAGAAGGCGATCCGCGCACCTGCGAGACCGGCGAGGTGGGCGAGATCTGGATCCGTTCGCCGCAGGTGATGATCGGCTACTGGAACATGCCGGAGGAGACCGAGCAGGCGATCACTCCCGACGGGTGGTTCAAGAGCGGCGACGTCGGCTACCTCGACGCCGACGGCTACCTCTACATCCACGACCGGGTGAAGGACATGATCGTGTCCGGCGGCGAGAACGTGTACCCCGCCGAGGTGGAGAACGTGCTGATGGGCCACCCCGCCATTGCCGATGTGGCGGTGATCGGTGTGCCCCACGACAGGTGGGGAGAGACCGCCAAGGCGATCGTCGTGCGCAAGCCGGAGGTGGAGGTGACCGAGCAGGGGATCATCGAGTATGCCCGTGAGCGCCTGGCCCGGTTCAAGTGCCCTACCAGCGTCGATTGGGCCGATGTGCTGCCCCGCAACCCCAGTGGCAAGATCCTGAAGAAGGATCTGCGTGCGCCGTACTGGGAAGGTCGAAGCCGCAACGTGAACTAGCGGATGCGGCGCGGATCGTGATCACTGAGCTGGGACGATGTGGTGGTGCTGCGGTTGCGTTCGCTGTCCGCAAGTGACCGCCATGTCCGTCGTTGACCGGTTCCCCTCGGGCGCGGTCGCCCGACGTCCGCTGCCTAACCCCTTGGCAGAGTCTCTCCGTGCCCGAACGAGGCACCTCGCCGCACCGAGGCTCGAAGTTCACTCTTCAGGCCTCCACACACATGCACCAAAGGTTCGTGGACGAGTGGAAGTCAGCCGGCCCGCACGTCTGACGGCGACCGAGGTTCTGCCGCGACTGTCACGCGACCGTCCGAATGACGGCCAGCCGGGAACTGGGCCGGGCCGCGGAACCGGCGGTAGGGGACGCTCAGATCGGATGATCTGTGCGCGCAGGTGACTTGCGTTATGCGCCCAGAGCGAAGCATTCTGCTCGGGTGGCGATCGGACGTTGGGCGGCCCTTTTGGTTGGATCACTGATCGTTGTGCCGATCGCTTGCACCAACGATGGAGACGTCCGGACGTACTCGGGCACCAGCCAGAACGTCAACATCGACGGGACTGGGATCTCGATCGACGTAGGCGGCGGCAAAACCCACTCATTTGTGGTCGGCACCGGCGTCGAGTGGTTGGGCGTCGATAACTCGTGGCGTGACTCCGGTATCTCAGACTGCCTACCCCCGTTGTCGCGAGGAGCCCAAGTGAGACTCACCGTCACGAAATACGCCGGACGGGAGCGTGTCCTGCGAGTCGAGTGCAAGAGCCTTCCGACTGAGCTCAAGTGGGCCACAGGGGAAGGTCCCGGCTCGCTGTTCGACGCCTACTGCAGCGCGAGACAAGGCACGTCGGGGATCCCTGCCGCGATGGTTGATGACCCCTGCAAGGGCGCATAGCTGCCGATCTCGCGCACGTTGTTCTGCGCCGACAATCCCGTGCTGGGTGAAGGAGCCGGACCGGGCAATCGGGGCGGGTGGCGGGCGAGCGATGCGGCTACCGTCCGAGGCGATGATGAAATGGTTCGACCGTGACTTCTTGACCGGCGGTTTGTCCGATGAGTCGTGGGCTGCCCGGCAAACTGCGTACGCCGTGCACGTCGAAGAGGTCCGACCGCTGCTC
>JBAVTH010000702.1:0-2370 GCA_049696035.1 Ilumatobacteraceae bacterium | reverse complement strand
GTGCTGAGCCAGGAGTCGGGCTGGGGCGCGTCGATCGGCCTGTTGGTGCTCGTCATCCTGCTCACCCTCGGCCTCGTGCTGGCGCCGGCCTTCGGGTGGCGTCACTACTCCAGCAGGAAGCCGGCATGAGCGCACGCCGCCGATCGTCGGGGTGGCTCGTCGGGCCGCTGGCCATCCTGCTCGCCGCCGCCGGATGGGCGCCGGGCGTCGGGGCCGACTCGCTGGCCGGCAGCCAGGGCACCGACACCTCGCTGCCGCCGACGCCGTCGGCCGTCACGATCAACGGCCGCGGGACGTTCTCCAAGATGGCGTTCACCGTCAACCAGACGACCGACCTCAACAACCAGGCCGTCTCGATCACCTGGACCGGTGGCGAGCCGACGCTGCAAGGCCCCGGCCGCTTCGGCGCCGACTTCGTCCAGATCATGCAGTGCTGGGGCGACGAAGACGGCACCGTGCCGGGCAACCCTGGTCCTCCGCCGGAGCAGTGCGAGCAGGGCGCCGCTTCGGCGACCTACGCCGGCGTTGCCGTCGGTGCGTTCCCCGGTGGGCTGGCGACCACGAGGGTCATCTTCCGATCGAGCTGGCCGGGTTACGACTCGACGGTCGGCCGCGTCGACCCGCGCACCACCAACGTGTGGCGCCCTTTCCGCGCGGTCAACGGCACGGAGATCGGAGTGCACGTCGACCCTACGTTCAACCCGGCGCTGGTCGGTGGGAACTACTGGTTGAACCCGTACTTCAACATCGTGACGACCAACGAGATCGCCGGCGCGGCGACGGGTAAGGACGGCAAGGGCGCCGAGCTGTTCGAGGTGCAGACCGGTGTGCAGGCCTCAGGGCTGGGGTGCGGCCAGTCGGTGCAACCGGTGGGCGGGGGCGGCACCAAGGTGCCCAAGTGCTGGATCGTGATCGTTCCCCGCGGTTCGGCGGCCGATTCGAATGCAGGGACGCCGTACGAGACGAATGCCGAACAGTTCGGCGTGTACACCTCTCCGCTGTCGCCCAGCGCGTGGCAGCACCGGATCGCGATCCCGATCGAGTTCAACCCCGTCGATTCACCGTGCTCGTTGGACAACGACGAACGCCGCATCTCTGGTTCCGAGCTGGCACTCACTGCCGTGGCGAGCTGGCAGCCGGTGCTGTGCGCGGCCGGCCCGCCCTACTCCTATGCGCCGGTGGGCGACGCCGCGGCACGCCAGCAGCTCACCTCTGGAACCCAGGGGGCGCCCGGGCTGGTGGCCGTCTCGCGACCACTCACGGCAGTGGCCGACCCGAGGAAGCCGATCATCTACGCACCGCTGAGCGTGTCGGGCCTGACGATCGGCTTCAACATCGAACGCAACCCCAAGCCGGAGGCGCCCAGCGACGCGCAGCAGATCGCCGGCGTGCGCGTGGCCGACTTGAACCTCACGCCGCGGCTGGTGGCGAAGCTGCTCACCCAGTCGTACACCGAGCAGGTGACCATCCAGAAGTCGCCCGGCTACCCGTGGATGGCGAAGAACGCCGCTCACCTGGGACGCGATCCGGACTTCCTGCAGTTCAACCCGGAGTTCCAGCAGCTGCAGATCGCTGACGGCCGTACGTTCAGCGGCCTGCAACTGCCGGCTGGGAACACCGACGCCGCACGTCAGGTGTGGGAGTGGGTGCTCGCCGACCCCGAGGCGCGTGCGTGGCTGGACGGCGCTCCCGACGAGTGGGGCATGAAGGTGAATCCGGTGTACGCGACCACAGCTGCTGCCAACCCGGCCGGCCTCCCCTTCGGCGACCCGGTTCCCAACTCGTTCCCCAAGGGCGACCCGTACTGCTACCAGGCGCCGTCGAGAGGTACGAACAACTCGATCGTCCCACCCGTCCTGTGCGGCACGGACTGGATGCCGTATGCGCGCAACTTCGCCGATGCGGCTCGCATCGGCCGCATCGCGTTCGACGGCGCCAAGATCATCGACAACCCGAACGCGCTCGGCTCCGGTGATGTGTGGACGCGAGACGTCCCGCAGTACCTCGGTACTCGTTCGATGCTCACGCTCACCGACACACCGTCGGCCCTGCAGTTCGGGCTGCAGATGGCCAGGCTCAGCCGAGCCGGCGACGACGGTGCCGGCCGCGCCTTCATTCGGCCGGACACCGAGAGCTTGACCAGCGGTGTCGCCGCGATGGCGGCCGCATCGGTTCCTGCAGTGCGCGAGCCGGCACCCTCGGCGAACGCGCCGGGCGCCTACCCCCTCACCACACTCACCTACGCCGCCGTCGCGCCCCTCAGCCTCGACGCGCCGGCCCGCAGCGACTATGCGGCATTCGTCGAGTATGCGGCCGGGCCCGGCCAGGTACCCGGCCTCGAGCGGGGACAGCTGCCGCGCGGGTACGCCC
>JBAVTH010000701.1:0-2365 GCA_049696035.1 Ilumatobacteraceae bacterium | reverse complement strand
GACGGTAGTGAGCGCACGCTGCCCTCGCGCGACGACGACCCGTACGACATCAACTTCTCGGCGCCAGGACAACTGGCGGTGGCTGAAGTGCGGCTCGCGATCGGGTCGGTCGACAATGGCGCTCAGGTGCGCGACCTGCCGTACGTCGCGGGAATGGCGGCGGTCTTCGGGCTCTCGCCCGAGGATGAATTGAGGAGCGTGACGCTCTGGCCGCCGCGGATCTTCGGCCGCGGGGACCGGTTCGGCTCGCTCGAGGTGGGGGGGGGGGCGCCCACCTCGTGGTGGTCGACGGCGACGAGCTCGAGGCGCGGACCGGAAGACAGAATCCGGGCCTCGAGAGTGAACGGCTCGATCCGTTTCCAGTGGACGTAATCGAGTCGTTCGCCCAAGGCGTTCTTGATCGCGCCTGCTTCAACGGTTCCGTGCGCCCGCGGACTTACTTGAGTCCGATGCCATCCGACGTCGCAACCGCGGTCCCATCGTGCCAGATCGGGAGCGATGCCTTGGCGATGCGGGCCGTCGGCGCGTCAAGCGTGATACTCGCGACGATGTAAGTCTTCGAGCAATCTCGCACTTGAACAGCAGATCGCCCCTCGTTGAAGATGACGAATTCCTCGAGACTCGAACCGCGTGCGACCAGAGCGCGTACGTCCCCCCGTTGCGCGGCATCGAGAAGGCCTTCATACCGCACCTTCAGATCAGGAGCGAGCGCCCCATTGCAGCCCGAGTGGCAACCCGACGGTTGACCTGTCTCGCAGATCAGGCAACCTTCGTGAGTTGGCTGCTGTCCGGCCCCAGTGGCCATGACGTTGTGACTGCCGCCGCCGCCGCAGCCCAGCTCGTTGATGTACCCGCAACTGAAGTCGTCGGATAGCGATGCCTCTGCCGGAACCACCCTCATCGCGGTCAACAGGACCAACCCAGCTAGGCCACAGCACATCTGGAGAATCGAGTTACGTCGGAACATGAGTCGCTCCGGTGGAAGTGGTCGCCGCCAAGCGCGGCGTTCATCGTCTTGCGACGACGAGGGTGATGACCGCCAAGGACCTCGTTCCGTCATCTGCGGTCGAGTAAACGACGGCTCTTCTGTCGGGGAGGAGGTCGATCACGAATTCAGGGAGCACCGCGCGGGCGATGACCGTCCCTGCCGCGACGTCGATGATCTCCAGCACGCTCTCGTACAGCAGGTCGGTGCGCACGTCGCTGGTCCTGATCTCGCCTCGGGGACCGGATTGCGCCGGCCAGGCCTTCGGCCATGAATACTTTGGCCGTGAGATCACGACCCAGAGCCGGTCCGATCCCTCGAGCGCCATGCCAGCGATCGCCGGCGGTGGTGCAGTGGTCCGATTTCCCCATCCTGGGTTGGCAATGGTCGGGAACCACGCGGGAGCTCGGGTGACCCCACGAAGCACGCGTCCGTCGGTCGTCCACTCGGTCAGTCGGAAGCGGTTGCGCTCCGCCGTCCACAGCCGCCCGCCAGTCCCGATCACTGGGATGTAGTTCACGGCCGACTCGCTGGGGCGCAGCACGTCGCCATCATGGCGATAGGAAGCGGTCACTGACATCTCGGATCCGGATACGTCGAAGCGATGAAGTGGAAGGCCCGCCGCAGCCGGCGTTCGGATGAGCGCTGCTCCCAGGATCGCTGACGGCCACTTCAGCACGATGACTGGCTTCGCGCCCCACGGCATGCGAAAGAAACGAGTCGGCGACAGATCGGGATCTAGGACGGTGCCGCGATTGGTCCCTGCATCGAGGACGACGACAGAATCGCCCGGCGTCGAGAAGGCTTCGAAAGGCATGCGATACTCGCCGGGACCGGCTCCCTTTCGACCGATGCTCGCGAGGAATCGACCCGAAGGCGCGAAGACCTGTGGGAGCTCAAGGGGTTGCAGCACCCACAGGCGCCCTCGAGAGTCCATTCGGACCGCATTCGGCATTGCCACGAAGGGCGCGGCATCCGGCTCAACGAGCTCGATGCGAGATGCGATGCGAATGTCGCATCGAGCGCAGCTGGGGGTGTCGGGAATGATGCGGATGCCCTGCGCACGAATGTCGACGCCAGCAGCGCCGACCAACGTGAGAACGATCGTGAGTCGAAAGGCGAGAAGGAGAATCTCCCCGAGCAACCTGTTCTCAAGGGGGTGCCACTCACTGCTCAGCGGTATCCATCCCATGTCGGCGGTCCCTTCCTGCGACTCGAACTGAGTCGCGACGGGGTTGTTCGCGTGTCGCGAGCGCGTGAGATCGCTGAGCAGGCGCGCCATGCACTCAAGATTCGAACGAATGCGCGCACGTTCAATGAGGCGAGCCCCTTGGCTACTATTGGAGGGGGGCGCACACACGTCAATCCCTGTTGGGACTA
>JBAVTH010000700.1:0-4990 GCA_049696035.1 Ilumatobacteraceae bacterium | reverse complement strand
GGACCTGGGCGGGCTGGACCTGGGCGGGCTGGACCTGCCGCATCGAGGTCGTAGGAGCCGGCAGGAAACCCGCCTGCGATGGCGACATCGACGACGACACTGCGGGGATGGGCGCGTCGAATGCGGGCACGCCGCCGTTCGCGACGTTCTCCGTCCACTCCGTGCCGTTCCAGTAGCGAGTCTCGAAGCGGCCGAACGGATCGGCGGCCCACTGCGGCGGCACAGTCGTTGCGGCAGCGCCGGTGATTGACGGCGCTGCATCGGGCCCGGAGACGCCGGCCGCAATCAGGTACAGCACGACGGTCGCAACGGCACCCACGGCCGCCAGCGGATGCATCATCGGGCGGAACTCACCCGAGTACGTATCCGCCACGGCAGTGTCGGCGATGGCCCACGCGAGCACCGAGGAACCGGCCAGTCCGAACAGCGCCCCGGCGCGCCCACCCTTGATCAGTGCGAACAAGCCGGCCAGCAAGGGCGCCCACACCAGGAGGTGGACGGACAGTGTGTACAGAGCGTCGTACCGGTCGGAGAAGTAGTTCCAATCGCCCCAGCTGGTACCTCTCGCCTCGTCAGGCACCAACGTCACGCCGATGCACATCAGGCCGGACGCGATGAGCCCGACGACATGTAGCGCCGAGCGGCGGCCGGAGCTGGAGGTGGCCAGGGCCACGACCACCGTCACGACCGCCGCCATCGACGCCACGATCATCATCGTGCTGCCGGAGCCGAGGCCTTCCCCGTCGGTGGAGTTCCAGATGGCGAGCGACATCGAACCCATGAACGACGCGGCGGCGAGTGCAGCACCTCCACCCAGCCCCACCATCGCCCGACTGCTGTTGCAGGTGGCCGCCGCCAGCACCAGCAGCACAGCCGGTACCACCGTCATCGCTATCTGCAGCCCGCCGGCATCGAAGAGGTTGGAGTCGCTGTACTTCGACACCGGGAGCGCGCCGGCGAGCAGCGACGTCCCGGCTGTGAGCGCGAACAGCACCACCGCCGGAACGGCCGAGCGATCTGTCCGAGTCGGTTGCGGGATCACACGCACCTCGCCTGGATGTCCGCGATCCGTGCCGGATCGTTGAGCAACGTCTCCGGCATGTACGGCGGGTCGCCGTCGGCCAGCAACGAGAAGGTGCCCAGCTGGATGACCTCCGCGTAGGTGTTCGGATCGGAGTGCAGGCGACCGCACAGCAGGCTGGTGGAACCGGGGAAGTTGGCGACCACCGCAACCCGCAGGTCGTAGCCGAACCCGTCAGGCGACGGCGCGGCATCCACCAGCAGCACCGAGAGCCGGTCGGCAACCGACCACTGGTTCTGCTTGTCGAACGTGTACGGGCCTGCCGCAAGACCGTCGGCCCGGAAGTAGAAGTGCGACAACGCGGTCGCCCAGTCGTCGAGGGCCATCTCGTCGAACACCTGCTGGGCGAAGGCCAGGTACGGAGTCGGTTCGTCGGAGGGCATGCCGCTCACCAGCGGGTCGGAGATCGCATAGGCGAGTCCGAATCCGGAGAAGATCGGCGGGTCGGGGATCGCCGGCGCCGGCCACGGCGGGCGGGCAGGCACGGTGACCGGTGGCTCGGTGACCGGCGGGACCGTGGTAGCGGGGGCGGTGGTGGGTGGGACAGTCGTCGGCACGGTGTTCTCGATGGCGACCGTGGTCGACGACCCGTCGACCGAGGTGTCTCCTGGAACCGTGGAACCGGCGATCACCTCGCCGGCGATCGTCGAGCCCGACGATGCGGCCTCGTCGTCACCGCTGCCGATCACCTTCCATGCGACGAACCCGACACTCAGCAGCGCCAGCACCACTGCGACCTTCGGCAGCCACTTCTGTGCGGCGCTGGCCGCTGGGGCGACGATCGGAACCGTGGGTATGGCCGTCGACGAGCGTTGCATCGGGTTGTCGCCGAGGTCCGCCGGCGTGCTCTGGATCGGCGACCAGGTGGCCGGCGGCGCGAACGAAGGCGTCCCCGGCCCATCCCATGTCCCCGCGCTCGGAACGCTGGTGATCACGCCGGGCATCGGCGGGGCGGGCGACGGCAGCACCGGGCGGACGACCGTGCGCTCCACATCATCCGACGGCACTGGCGTGCCACACGACGGGCACATCCACTGGCCTTCGGTGAGTTGCGCGTTGCACTGCGGACAGTTCGAGTTGCTCATGTCAGGTCTTTCGTCTCGGAGTGTCCCTCAGTGGAACGACGGTTGGTCGGTCTCATGCAGGCCCGGAGCCCTGCACGATTCGACCGAGCTGATGCAGGCTCTTGGAGCCGTCCGCGTAGTAGTCGTCGTGTGATTCCCACGCCTTGCCGCGATTGCCGATGTCGACGATCTCGGCGCCGAAGCCGGACTCCGTCGGCACCGCACCGAATGGATGGGCATGGTGACCGAGGTTGCTCACGTAGTCGCCTCCGATGCCGACGCCCCCAACACTCGCTGCGGCACCGGGCTCGGCGGCGTAGACGTGCGCCCCCACCGGCAGGTTGAACTCAGCCACAGAACCGACCCCGACTCCGGGGCTCCCGATGAACACGACGTTGTCCACGTTCATCCCCTGCTTCGCCGCCAGACCTACGACCAGCGAGCCATAGCTGTGGCCGATCACGGTCAGGTTGATCTGCTCACCCAAGCCGCGGTTCAGTCCGGCGACGAACTGACACAGTTCCGGTGCGGCCTGCCTCGCCATTGCGTCGGTGCCGATCTGCGCCATCTCCTGCGGCGTCATCCCGACGCTGACGCCAACTGGCGCGTCGTACAGCCAGGTGATGACTGCGGTCCCCTCTCGGTGTTCGGCATACAAGCGTTCTCCCTCACCGATCGGCCCACCGATGTTGTCCAGGCTGTTGCTGATCCCGGGCACCTTGACGGCCACGTTCGACGCGTGCGACAGGTCGCCCTCGACGACCGCGATCCTGCCGTCACCGCTTGGATCGAAGTAGAGGATCTGCTTCGGGGGGTTCCCCTCCACCAGCTGCTTGTAGGAGGCGAGCCGTGCGGCTTCCGCAGCAGTCAACGAGCCCTTCGACTCGAGCAGCGCTATCTGCTCCTCGACTCGGATGAGGTTGGCGGAGTACCTCATGTGCGGCGGGTTCTGATCGTCGTTGCCGACCTGGTCGAGATCGGCGTTCTCGAGGAACTCGCGGCGCTCCTCGTCCGACATCTCGTCCCACGCCTCGTCCCCAGTCGCGTACGGGGAGCCGCCCTCGCTGCCCGCGTTCCGATGCGGCGAGGGCGAGCTGCCGCTTCCAGTTGTACTTCCGCCACCCCCCGTCGATCCGCTTCCTGCGCCGCTGCCAGCGGGCGCCGTGGCTCGTACCTCCGATGGCCAGTCGATGTGACAGGCAGCGACGATCGAATCCTCCGCCGCTTTGTAGATGCCTGCCGCGTCCAGCAACATGCCTCCGAGCTTCGACAGCGCATCGGCGAGCTCCTCTCGGCGGTAGTCCCAGTTCGTGTAGAACTCGTCGACTGCCTTCGCCACCTTCTGATGACCGATCTGCCCAGCGGTCAGCTTCTGCCCGCGTTTGTACAGCAGCTGTTCGCTCGTGCGTTGCAGACCCGTACCAAGGAGGGACAGTTGTCTGATGTCAACTCGGATCGTCCCCATCGGGGCTCCCTTCGACTTCAATCCATCGCAACGTGGAGATCATGGCCAGCGACATCGTGCGCAGTGGCGCAGCTATCGGGACCATCGGCGTCGACACCGCGAACAGCAGACCGCCGGTTCGAAGGTGCGGCACGGCCACCTGCATCTCCCACATCTCCAACGTTTCATCCGACTCGCCCAACTGAACTGGTATCCGGCGTTCGCTGATCACCATCGGGCCCTCCGCCATCGACGAGCGTTCCGATGGACGACCGGCGGCACGCCACTGCAGCTCCACTGACCCCGCTGAAACCGGTTCGTCAGGGAACTCCGCAGCAACCATGGATGCGGCAACAGGGTTGGCCTCCGACGAGAGGAGCACTGCGACGAACACGGCGGAGATCAGCCTCGCCTGGTCCATCGCGGTGATGATCGATTGCCGAAAGAGCACTCGACTGGACTTGCTCTCGATGTGGTGCTGCGACGCAAGCGCCTCGATGTCGGCGGCAGTGGTGTCCAGCGGCAGGACATGCCATGCGCTTGGCAGCATCAAGCGCGCGGGACGAAGGTGCCCGAATCTGCACATGACAAGCTCAGTGGACATCGCTGCCCGCCTTGTCATCGTGCGAGAAGCGCTCGCTGAACTCGACGACCTTCTTCCCTCGCTCGTACCAGCCATACGCCTTCTTGGAGTAGTCGAACGTCGTCGAGACCACGTTCAACGCCGTGTTGCCGCGCGACAGATCGACCACTTTCCAGGCGGCGCTCTCTGCAGCTGCACCGCGCAGCGCGTTCTGGCCACCCACGACGAGCGTATGACCCTTCAAGCCGCGGGTACCGAGGTTCGCCTTCTGCGCCACCCAATCGATGCGCTTCGTGAACGTCAGCGACTTCTGATAGCTCTGGGCACGCCCGAGCAACCGGGCATTCCCCAGCAGCGTGTTGCCCTTCACCGCAGAGCCGACGACACCGCGAGTCGCCGTCGAACCCCCCTTCATGACGGCAGCGCCGGCTCCTCGTAGCCCGAAGGGGATCAAGGTGAGTGCCGCACCCAACGCGAACGATCCGAACGACTTCTCGCCGGCGACGACCAGCACGAGATCAACGGCCAGTTTGACCAGCGCGGCCGCGGTCGCGATCACCCCGAGGATCTGCAACCCAGGAATCAGCGCGGCGAGGGAGAGCAGGCTGCTGATGCTGCCGAGCAGATCGGAGATCATGTTGAGGTCGAAGCCATGCTCGCGCAGGTACTTCACCGCCTTCTTGATGTCGGCCTGGCGGTGTTGCAGGAAACCCGAGATGCCGCCGACATCTGCATACACCTGGGCGGCAGCCGAAACCTGGCCGGCGATGCCGGTCGCCTCGACGTCGAAGTTGTGCTTCAGCGCGTCGAAGTCGCCG
>JBAVTH010000699.1:0-2939 GCA_049696035.1 Ilumatobacteraceae bacterium | reverse complement strand
AGCGAGCGCGCACCACCAGCCGGTGGCAACCGAGTACTCGGTGCCGTCGCCCGTGGCCGCTTCGGTCTCGACGTACTCCGACGCCGCGACGGTGCAGCGGCCATCCGCGGCAGGGCCGACACTGGTGCTCGCCGATGGACGGGTCATCGACGTGGGGGCCGGCGGCGTGCTCGGCCGCGACCCCGCAGCCGACCCGGCGGCGCCTGCCGCCCGCTTGCACCCGCTGGCGGATCCCTCGTTGTCCAAGACCCACCTCAGCTTCGGGCCGTTGCCGCACGGGGTGTGGGTGCTGGATCACCACTCCACGAACGGCACAGTGGTCATCGCGAACGGGGTCAGCGTGCCGTGCACCCCCGGCACACGGGTGGAGGCGCCCTTCGGCACCCGGGTGGTTGCCGGCGACGTGTCGCTGACGGTCGGTGCCCGATGACGACGCGGGCGAGCTCACAGCCCCCGGTCCTCGCCGGCTACACCCCGATCGAACTGGTGGGAACCGGCGGCTACGCCGATGTGTTCCTCTACGAGCAGCACATGCCCAACCGCAAGGTGGCGGTGAAGGTGCTGGTCAGCGACGTGCTCGCCGGCGACCTGCAGCGACGCCAGTTCGCCGCCGAGGCCAACCTGATGGCGAAGGTGAGCACGCACCCCTACATCGTGTCCATCTTCCACGCCGACGTGGCCCCCGACGGGCGGCCCTACATCGTGATGGAGTACTACCCGGGCGACAACTACCTGCGACGCGCTCGACGCGAGCAGTTCGGCGTCGCCGAGGTGCTGCGGGTGGGCGTGCAGGTGGGCAGCGCGCTGGAGACGGCGCACCGCGCAGGCATCCTGCACCGCGACATCAAGCCGGCCAACATCCTCACCAGCGAGTTCCGCCGTCCCGGCCTGGCCGACTTCGGCATCGCCTCGGCACAGGGGCCGGAAGCGGAGGAGACCGGCGGTGTGTCGATCCCGTGGTCGCCGCCGGAGGCGTTCGGTTCTGCCGACCTCGGGGTACCGGCCGACGTGTACTCGCTGGCCGCCACGCTCTACCACCTGCTCGCCGGCCGGTCGCCCTTCGAGGTGCCCGGCGGCGACAACAGTGCGCTGGGCCTGATGTCGCGCATCGAGCGCAACCCGCTGCCGCCGCTGGGCCGGCCCGATGTGCCGGCGTCGCTGGAGCGCCTGCTGGCGCAGGCGATGGCGAAGAACCCGCTGCACCGTCCGCCGACGGTGGTCGACTTCCTGCGGCAGCTGCAGGGCGTGGAGGCCGAACTGAAGCTGGCAGTCACGCCGCTGGAGCTGGCCGACGACGGCTCATCGGCACGCGCCCGCCCGACGATCGACGACGACGACGCCACCCGCATCAAGGGCGTCACCGAGATCCGCGCGCAGGCGCCCACCTCGTCGGCGGCCATCTCCTCGGTGCCGGTGAACCCGACCCCGTCGGGCCCCATCGCCGATCGCCGCAGGGAAGGTCTGCTCGCCGAACCCGAGGTGGGCGACACCGTCCATCGCCCGCCGGCGGCGCCGGCCGAAGAGGCGGCCGTGCCCGCAGCCGACTCCGGGTCGCGCAAACTGCTCCTGATCGGTGGCGCGCTCCTGGGGGCCGTCGCACTGGGCGTCTTGGCAGTTTCCGTCCTCGGTGGTGGTGACGATTCGTCGGCATCGACGACGACCTTGGTGTTCGGCGAGACCGTCGGTGGCGAGGCCGTGGAACCGATCAGCGCCGTGGAGAACGTCGTCGGCGTCGTGCAAGCCGACGGGTCCGTGCTGTTCACGTGGGACGCGCCTGGGCACGAGGCGGGCGATTCCTACGAGCTCGCTGCCCGCTCGACAGCGGATGGACGATCGACCGATCTCGGCCTGACGTCGGAGTTGAGCACTTCGGTGCCTCCGCCGGCCGGCGAGGTGTGTCTCGACGTCACCGCCGTGCGTCAGTTCTCCAGCCCGGCTGCGGTGGCCACCGGCTGCGTGACGCCATGACTGTCGTTGAGCGGCGGGGAGAGGTACCCATAGGCCGGCAGGCCCGAGGGCTCGATCATGGCGGAGTGATGAAGCGATGATCTCGGTGAAGCGCTGGGCAGGTCTCCGGCCGAGAGTCGGCACGACGGTGGCGATGTCGGTGATGTCGGCGTCGCTGTTCGTGGCCGCGGTGCGCAGCGACGGCTACCACGCCACGAACGTGGATCTCAACGATGGCGTGGTGTGGGTGCACAACGAGACGCGCGGCTGGGTCACACGGGTCAACACACAGACGGCGGAAGCGGAGAGCGGTTTCGCGGTCGACGCGTTGGTGAGCCTGCAGCAGGACGACTCGACGGTGTACGCGCTCACGGCGGGCGGTCTTGCACGTTTCGACCCGGCCACCGGTACCGGCTTCTTCAACGAGAAGTGGCCGGCGAACGGTGTCGTCGGTGTGGGTGGCGGCACCGGAGCGTTGCTCGATCGCGACTCCGGCAAGGTGTGGGTCACCCAGGGGTTGGCGATCGGTGGCTGGAAGGCGTCGAGCGAGCCCACCTTCACCGCCTCGGTGGGTTCCCTGTTGGTGGTCACCCCGTCCGGGGCGGCGGTCGTGGTGGATCCCACGGAGGACTCGTTCACCGCGATCACGCTGAGCGACGAGGGGCTGCCGGTGGTCGGCTCCACCAAGGAGTTCGGCGCCGACATCCCCGACGATCTGGCCGCCGATCAGGTCACGGCGATCGGCGATCGGCCTGTGCTCGTCGCCGGCACGGCCGTGCTGCTGCCAGGTGGTCGTTCCGTTCCGTCGCCGGTCGGTGCCTCCCTCGCGCTGCAGGAGCCTGGCGTGCGGTCGGCGACGGTCGTGGTCGCCGGTGATGGAGGGCTGGCCGAGATCGACCTCGGCAATGGCAAGGTGACCTCGCTGGCCGAGTCCACCAGCACGGGTGCCGCCCGCCCCATCCGCCATGGGTCGTGCATCTCGGCCGCATGGT
>JBAVTH010000698.1:0-1575 GCA_049696035.1 Ilumatobacteraceae bacterium | reverse complement strand
GGCGCGATGGAGAGCACCTCGATCTTCTCGATCTGCTTCTCCGGTGCCAGCGGGAGCGTGTTGGTGACCACCACTCGCTTGATCACCGACTTCTGGAGGCGCTCGATGGCAGGGCCACTCAGCACGCCGTGAGTGGCCATCGTCCACACCTCGCGCGCGCCGCGGGCCATCAGCACGTCGGCGGCCGAGCAGATGGTGGCGCCGCTGTCGATCATGTCGTCGGTGAGGATGCACAAACGGCCCTCGACGTCGCCCATCACCTCCTTGGCCTCGGCCACGTTGGTGGTGCCCTTGGGGCGCCGCTTGTAGATGAACGCGAGGTCGGCGCCGCGGTCGCCGAGGTGCTGCGCCATGCGCTCGGCCACCTTGATGCGGCCGGCGTCGGGGGAGACGATGACGGGCGCCTCGGCGTGCTCGCGCAAGTAGTTCTCCAGCACCGGCATGGCCGTCAGATGGTCGACCGGACCCTCGAAGAAGCCCTGGATCTGGCCGCTGTGCAGATCGATGCTGACCATGCGCTTTGCGCCCGCCGACTTGAACAGGTCGGCCACCATGCGGGCGGTGATGGGCTCGCGACCTTCGGCCTTGCGGTCCTGACGGGCATACCCGTAGAACGGGCAGACGGCGGTGATGCGCTTGGCGGAGGCCCGGTAGGCGGTGTCGATCATGATCAGCTGTTCCATGATCGAGTCGTTGATGCTGCGGCCGTTGTGCCCGCAGTGCGTCTGCATGATGAACACGTCGCTGCCGCGGATGCTCTCGCCGAAGCGGGCCCTCACCTCGCCGTTGGCGAACTCGACCAGGCCCGGGTTGCCCAGCTCGATGCCGAGGTGATCGGCCACTTCCTGCGCCAGATCGGGGTGCGTTCGCCCCGAGTAGAGCGACATCCGCTTGGTTGTGACCTTTTGCATGGCTCCCCGTTGTTGGGTCAAGTGATCCGCGATCTCATCGTCAGTCTGCAGGTGCAGTGTAGAAGGCGCCGGTGACAGCGCCCGAAACCACCGAGCTGCCGGCCGGAAGGTACGCGTAGGGCCCGACCCGGGCCTCGGCGCCGACCTCGCTGTCGCGGCCGACCGTGTGCTCGACGACCGCCCCGTTGCCGACGGTGCAATCGGTGAGGCGGGTGTCGGGGCCGATCTCGCAACCATCGCCCACCACCGTGTCGCCCTGCAGGATCGTGCCGGGGTACAGGGTGACGTCGCGGCCCAACTGCACCGTCACGTCCACGAACGTCTGGCGGGGGTCGAGCATGGTGACACCGTTGAGCAGGTGGCGACGGTTGGTGCGGCTGCGCAGCTCGCGCTCGGCGAGGGCCAGTTGCCAGCGATCGTTGACGCCCTGCGTCTCGGCCTCGGGCGCCTGCACGCAGCCGATGCGGTGCCCCATCGCCGCGAGCGAACCGATGACGTCGGTGAGGTAGTACTCGCCCTGGGCGTTGTCGGGGCTGAGGTGACGCAGCGCCGGCCCCAGGAGGTCGCGGCGGAAGGCGTACATGCTCGTGCACACCTCGCGTACCGCACGCTCCTCGGTGCTCGCGTCGCGCTGCTCGACGATGCGCAGCACGCGGCCGTCGCC
>JBAVTH010000697.1:0-6932 GCA_049696035.1 Ilumatobacteraceae bacterium | reverse complement strand
GCCCCTGTGCCTCCGGCCGCGCAGCGACCGGCAGCCGTTCAGTCGAGGGTGTCGTAGTCGGGGTCGTCGGGCATCGCCACGCCGACCAGCCGACCTTCGGCATCGAGGCGGATCTTGGGAAGGATGCACGAGGGCGTGCCCACCGCCCAGGCGGCGTTCATCGCCGCAGCAACGGTCTCGTGCTCACCCAGGAATCGAAGGTTCGTGACGGTCGGCGGCATCAGCTGCAGCTCGGCGGCCGCCCACTTCGCGAGCGCATCGGCCGGGCGGACCCACATGCTCTCCACCGTCTCGTTGTCGTCGTGGTACGAGGTCTGGCCGGCCGGGTGGGCAACCATGAAGAAGCGCGTGTCGAACCGGCGTGCGGTCTCGCCCTTGGGCGTGATCCAGTGGCTCATCCACGGCAGCGCATCGGTGGCGAGCCGCAGCCCGTGATCCGCGGCCAGTGCCCGCACATCCACCGTGCCGTCGTAGACGGCCTCGCGGTGAGCGAGTGCCGGGTGGCCGTCGTCGACCATTCGCCCCTCCGCGTCGACGGCCAGCAGCACACCGGCCTCCTCGTAGCACTCTCGGATCGCGGCGACGCGATAGCCCTCGTCACCCTCACCGTCGGCCAGGTCGACCTTGCCGCCGGGGAACACGTACATGCCGCCCGCGAACACGGCGTTCTTGGTGCGACGCAGCATGAACACCTCCAGCCCGTTTGCGGTGTCGCGCAGCAGCATGACCGTGGCAGCGGGCTTGATCGGAACCTCGACGTCGTCGGCCATATCGGCGCACGGTACAGCCCGCCACGCATCACCACGCCATCGGCGCGCTGGCTACGGTAGGCGCATGATCGAGCGCATCGGCGGCAACCTCCGGCTGCTCGACGGCGCGGTGCCCGCCGCCGCCGTGGCCCTCGAGCGCGAGGGCTTCACGGTGCTGCGGAACGTGCTCGACGACCACGAGATCGTCGCCCTCACCGACGAGCTGATGGCCGTGTTCGCGAGCAGTGCCCCCGAGCGCGAGCGCTCCGACAAGGCGGAGTTCCGTTACGCGATGCTCAACCGCGGGCCGCTGTCGCAGGCCGCCGCCGGGCACGCCCGCATTCTCGAGGCAATCGAGCCGCTGCTCGGCGGCGACTGCCACATCATCGCCAACACGGCGTGGAACAACCCGCCCGAGTTCGCCGGTGGCCGCTGGCACTGCGACGCCGGCCCACACGTGCCGCGCCCGCCCGACGTGGCGTGGGACGACCGCATCCCGTACCCGGTGTTCGCGATCGGCGCCCACATCCTGCTGCGCGACTGCTTCCGTGCGGACGGGCCCACCGCAGTGATCCCCGGCAGTCACCGATCCGGCCGGTTGGCGCCGCACGACCGGCTGACCGACGCCGGGCTCACCTACGATGGCCGGCCACCGGTGCTGCTCGAAGCGCACGCCGGCGACGTGGCGCTCTTCGTCTCCGACGTGTGGCACCGCGGCACCCCTGCTGCCGATGGCGGCAACGGCCGGCTGTTCCTGCAGGTGCACTACGGCCGCCGCGACATCGCCCAACGAATCCGCACCACCGACGAGGTGAACCACCTCGGCGGCGAAGCGATCGCGCGCGCCGTCACCGATCGCGAACGGAGCCTCATCGGCCTCCACCGTCCGTACTTCTACGACGGCTGACGCCCCACGCCTTGACGGGTGGAACCTGTAGGGTCGCTGCGTGCTCGTGTGGATGGACCTGGAGATGACCGGCCTGGAGCCGGCCCGCAACGTGATCGTCGAGATCGCGACCATCATCACCGACGACGAGCTCAACATCGTCGCCGAAGGCCCCGACCTGGTGGTGCACCAGCCCGAGGAGGCGCTCGCACTGATGGACCAGGTCGTGGTCGACATGCACACCAAGAGCGGCCTGCTCGATCAGATCCGTGCTTCCACCATCACGCTCGAAGCAGCCGGCGCGCAGACGCTCGCATTCATCAAGGAGCACGTGCCCGACGCGCGCAAGGTGCCGCTGTGCGGCAACTCGATCGGCATGGATCGCCGTTTCCTGGCGGCCTACCTGCCGGAGATCGAGAACCACTTGCACTACCGCAGCGTCGACGTCAGCAGCGTGAAAGAGCTCGTCCGCCGCTGGTACCCGGGCCTGCTCAGCAGTCGCGTCCAGAAGTCCGGCTCACATCGGGCGCTCGACGACATCCGTGAGAGCGTCAACGAGTTGCAGTTCTACCGGCAGCACATCTTCGTCCCGGCCGGCTCGGTCGTCGTCCCCGCGGCAGCGGCGCACGTCGCCGATCCTTCAGACGCCGGCTGACACCCTCACGGCGGCGAACTGCTGGCCACCGGCACCCACCAGCCACCCGTCGAAGCCATCTTTCCGCTCGCCGGCGAACCAGCGCACCTCGCAGCCTCGTTCGATGGGCTCATCGTGCTCGAGCACCGCCGCCAACGGCGCACGGAGCTCGCGTCGTCCCGCCAGCTCCTGTTCGACGGCCGCCCAGTAGATCGCGTTGTTGACGTGCTCCAGCACATCGAAGTCGGCGAACCGCACCGGCCACGGTGTGCCGGCGGACCACGCCTGCGGCGGCGCCGCGGCGAGCAGGGCCTTCGAGGACACTCGTCGCACCGCGCCGCCGATGGTGGCCGATGGGCCGAACACCGCCAGGAACTCCTCTGGCAGCCGCGCCGGCCGCATCGAGGAACCGTCGAGGTGGACCCACAGCGTGGCTGCTTCGAGATGACCCTCACGCTCGCCCCTCAGCGTGATGCGCCGCTCTGCCCACGCTGCGCCGAACCCCGCGCACCACGTGCGCATCGTGATGCCCTCGAGGTAGGTGGGGAACGCGTGCACCACGATCGCCGTTCGCCGCACGACCCATGTGAACGAACCGAAGCCGGCAGCACGCGCGTCGTCGTCGCTGACGTCCTGCAGATGACGGGCGAGGGCGTCGAGCCGCGCCCTGCCACCGGGCGATGAATCACCCAGCCGCACTGCTGCCGACTCCTCGAACACACGACCCGCCGACGGCACTTCGACGAAATCGATCATCCTCCGACAATAAATGAGTTGACGATCGTGCGCCGACGTGATTGCCTAGTCCTCGATGTGCCGCGAACGGCGACGCATCACCACGACCACGGAAGGTACTCGAAGAACCATGAAGCACACCGACCTCGCACTCGAACTGGCCCCGCTGGCCAGCGCTGCGCGTTCGTGTGGCGATTTTGGTCACGGCTACCAGTGGCGCATGCGGTCCGCGATGAACGTGAACTCCATCAATGCAACCGCAACCAAGCGCCCTGCCCGACGCCTCGGGATGCTCACGACGTAACGCACGTCGCAAGCTCCACACCGAGGCCGTCGGGATCGCAAGATCCTGGCGGCCTTTCTGGTTTTTCCACCTTCTTCCGTCCGAGAGGAACACCCCGATATGTACACCCTGAACGACACCGACATCGACACCTTGCACGACATCGACATCCAGACCACGTTCGACGAGCTCGTCGAGCCGTTCGCCGTGCGCGTGGCCAAGCCGCGTTGCGCCGACGGCAACGGCACCCTCACCCACCTGTTCTTCTCGGACATCCCGCTCGACACCGCCCGCGCCAAGGCCATCTGCAGCAAGTGCCGGCTTGCCGAGGATTGCCTGGCCGGTGCGATCGATCGTGCCGAGCCATGGGGTGTGTGGGGTGGCGAGCTGGTCGAGAACGGCCGCATCGTCGTCAACAAGCGGCCCCGTGGCCGTCCGCCGAAGCACGCTCGGCCGGTGGTGGCCATCGACGAGGTACCGATCCCTCCGCACCTGCTCCAGGCGCGCCCGGATCGGGTCGCATGATCACCTCGGTCGAGGCTGGGCGGGTTCGCACTGCACCGTGACGAACCCGCCCGGCCCGGTGCCGATCGAACACATCGCCGGCCGACGGCAACGCCTCGGCGACCCGTCGGCCCGCTGCCCGCCGGCCCCCTGCCAGTGGTCGCCGCTTCCCCCCGAGCGGCGACCGGCAGGGGGCTGTTGCGGCTGTGCCACCGATGAGCCGGTGCCGCGCCCGTTGGCATGTCGCGGCCGCTCTGCGGGCGCGGGACGTCGCCGGTAACCTCTCACCCGTGAAGGTGCGGCCGCGACTGATGGTGATCTCACTCGTCGTTGCGGCGCTTGCTTCCGTCGCCATCGGCTGGGCGATCGCCCGCACCCGCGACGACGGCGCCAGCGACGGTGAGGTCGTCGCCATCGACGGCAACGACGGCCCGATCCAACCACCCAGCATCGAGACCAACGCCGTCGTCAAGGGCGAACCGTTGCCCGACGTGACCGTGCAGACGCTGAACGGCGACGATGTCGAGCTGGTGTCGCTCATCGGCCAGCCGATGGTGATCAACGTCTGGGGCTCCACCTGTGGGCCCTGCCGGCAGGAGCTGCCCGACTTCGCCGCCGCCCACCTCACCTACGGCGACCGGGTGCGCTTCGTCGGCATCGACTACCTGGCACCCAGCGATCACGAGGAAGCGTTCGCCCGCGACAAGGGCGTGCAGTACGAGCTGCTCTACGACACCGACGGCAGCTTCACCAACGACGTCGGCATCGCCGCGTTCCCCGTCACGCTCTTCGTCAACACCGACGGCATCATCGTGCGCCAGACCGGGCTGCTCGACGAGGCCAAGATCGCCGAGCTCATCGAGAGCGAGCTGCTGTGAACCTGACGCTGAGCTTCATCACGGGCATGGTGGCTTCGATCAACCCGTGCGGCTTCGTGCTGCTGCCCACCTACCTCATGTACTTCCTGGGCGTCTCGGCCGTCGACCAGGAGTCGCAACGCGCTCCCATCAGCCGTGCCCTGCTGGTCGGCTGCGTGGTCTCGTCGGGTTTCATCGCCGTGTTCTTCGCCATCGGCGCCATCACGCAGTACTGGACCAACGCGCTGCTCGACAACGCCAAGTACGCGACCGCCGTCATCGGCGTGCTGTTCGTCGTGCTCGGCATCGCGATGCTCTTCGGGTACAAGCTGCCGTTCGTCACCCCCAGCCTGCAGACCGGTCAGCGCGACCGAACCCTGCGGTCGATGTTCGTCTACGGCGTCGCCTATGCGACCGCCTCGCTGGGGTGCACGCTTCCCTTGTTCATCTCCACGCTCTTCAAGGCCAGCAAGCGCGCCGGCTACTGGTCCGGGGTGGCCAACGTGGTCGCGTACTCCATCGGGATGGCACTGGTGGTGGTCTCCCTCACCCTGGCGTTGGCCACCGCCAACATCGGCTTCGTCCGCTGGCTGAAGGCGAAGATGCAGTACGTCGAGATGGTGTCGGGCGCGTTCGTGCTGCTCTCCGGCCTGTACCTGCTGTGGTACTTCTGGAAGGTCGACGTGAAGAGCGGCAGCGACCCGATCACCGATGCCGTCGACGGGTTGCAGCGCGACGTGCAGACGTGGCTGCACAGCAACTGGCAACTGGCCGCGTGGGTGCTGGGCGGCATCGTTGCCGTCGCCATCGGTTACTCGATCCTTCGCGAACACAAGCGTCGGCCCCAGCCCGAATGACGGAGTCGCCTTTTCGCGAGCTGCTGGCAACCGACGGCGTGCGCGAGGAGTGCGAGCTGCGCGGGCGGCTGGGTTTCATGGCCTACCACGGCGGTTCGCTGGAGGCGATGACCGACGTGGTGGCGGAGCAGGCCGCCGCGCGCAGCGGGGCCAGCTACTACGCCGTCCTGCAGCCACCCGACTTCACCTGGCACATCCCCTCGCATCGGGTCGCGCCTGCCGAGTCCGAGGTGCTCGCCGGCTTTCTCGAGCACGTCGACATCGTGATCACCGTGCACGGCTACGGCCGCCACGGGTTCTGGACGACGCTGCTGCTCGGCGGGCAGAACCGTGCGTTCGCCGAGCACATCGCAGCCCACGTGCGCCCGCACCTTCCCGACTACACGCTGGCGACCGACCTGGACGCGATGCCCAAGGAGCTACGCGGGCTGCACGCCACCAACCCCGTGAACCTGCCTCGCCAGCAGGGTGTGCAGGTCGAGTTGCCGCCGCGGGTGCGCGGCAGCAGCCCGATCTGGAAGGACTGGGTGGGCCCGGGCCTCGTGCCGCACACGGAGGCGTTGATCGACGGCCTGGCGGCGGCCGCCAGCGCCTGGCCGGAGGCGCCGGTCAGGGCCGCCGGAACTCCATGATCCAGTTGGTCTCCCACGTCGTCCCGCCGTCGGTGGAGAACGCCTGCTCCCACCGCGGTGCGTCCGGCCGCACGGTCCAGATGAACCGTGCGATGACGGGGAGGTCACCGTCCATGTCATCGCCGAAGAACTCGCCGCGGTCGGCGATGAAGCCACCGTGCACGGGTGGCAGCAACCGACCTTCGGTGGAGCTCACCCAGTAGATCGACCAGCGCCCACTCGTACGGTCCAGGGTGCGCAGGCTCATCCCCTTGAAGCCGCGCGTCGCACAGTCGAGCTCGTCGACGTTGGCCACGCCGTCGAGCAGCGTCCAGAACCGACTCGTGGCCTCGAACTCGTCCCAGTCCTGTGAGGCGGCGTGACGCACCCGCAGGCGACGATTGTGCACGATCCACCGACCGGCGAGGAAATCGAAGTCCGCCGGCGTGCCAGCTGCCGAGACCGTCGCGCTCATCGACCGACCGGCCCGTCGCGGTGCACGTCGCCGAGGTAGCCGGCCACGTCGGGCGTGTCGGGCGCGAGCACGTGGCGCGCCCACGCGGCGCGCTCGTGCTCCAGGACGGCCAGCTCCCAGATGCAGCCGATCCACGGCTTGACCGTCTCCGTGAAGTGGGTCAGGTCGTCGTCGTTGCAGCCCAGCATCGCCTGGCCCGCGGCCGCGCAGTGCAGCTCGACCACGTTGTCCCACACCCAGCTGTAGACGAGGAGGTAGGCGCCGTCGTCGGCACCGCGGTGCAGCACCACCCACCCCGCAGCGGGAGTGCCGTCGCCGGCAGCGACCAGGGAAGGCAGCAC
>JBAVTH010000696.1:0-3936 GCA_049696035.1 Ilumatobacteraceae bacterium | reverse complement strand
CTCCAGTCGACGATCAGGATCACCTCGAACAGAGCGGCGTGGCGGTTGGTCGCGGCCATCCCGGAAACCTACGCACCGGTGGAGGCACCGACTGCCTCCACCGGTCCGAATCCGTTTCGGCTCGGCTCGGCTCGGCGCGTGCCCGTGCAGGTCATTCTCCGACCGTGCACCGCTCGGTCCAGAGATGACATGAACGTGCGATTGGTCGCCGCGACGTTCGCCGGCCGATGCAGGCGTACGCTCGCGCGCATGTGCCGTAACATCACCACCCTGCGGGGGCTCGAGCCGGTGGCGACACCGGACGAGATCGAGGCCGCTGCCCGCCAGTACGTGCGCAAGATCAGCGGTGTGCAGAAGACGTCGCCGGCCACGGAGGCCGCCTTCGAGGCCGCCGTGGCCGAGATCGCCCACGTCACGGCCCACCTCCTGGCCGATCTGCCGCCGCGCAAGCAGCCGCCGCCCACCCTGCCTCCGCTGCGCCGCATCAAGGTCACGCGCGCTCCGTCCGCAGCGGTTCGGGTCTAGCAGCCGTCCTGCTGGTCATACCGCGATCGCGAACCGTTCGGCGAGGAGCCGCGGCTCGACTCGACGCACACCTGAACCGCGCGGACGGCGAGGGTCAACCGACGGCGTCGGTGAGGATGTCGTCGAGCAGCTGCTCATCGACGGCGCCGAAGATCTGCTGCACCTCGCCGGTGGGGCCGATGATCACGGTCGCGGGCTGAGCGGCGATGCCGAAGCGGGCGTACACGTCGCCGGGGTCGTCGCTGACCTGTGGAAAGGTCAGGCCGTGCCGGTCGATGAATCCCTGGAACGCATCGTCATCGCCGAACCAGGCCACGCCGACGAACTCCGCCTTGCCGGCCCAGCGTTGGGTGGCCTCCTCGACCGAGGGGGCTTCCTTGTTGCACGTGCTTCAAGTGGGCGCCCAGAACCACAGCACCAGCGTGCGGCCCGCGTACTGGGTGAAATCGATCGACCCACCGCCCACCAGTGGCGCCGCGAACTGCAGCGCCGGCGGTGCCCCGGGATCCGGAAGTGCGGTGGTCGGCGCGGTGGTTGCCGCGTCGGAGCCGTCGGCGGCGGCGGAGCTGTTCGGCTGGGCCGTCGCGCCTGTCTGCGCAGCCGCAGCGGTTGTGGCAGGGCTGGCGTCGGAGTGGCCGCCGCATGCCGCCAGCGGCATCGCCAGCAGGGCGAGAGCGAGCAGTTGGCGGCGCATGGTGCGGCAACCTTACCCCGTAGCCTGTGAGCCGCCATGCGCACCCGCACCCTGCTCCTGCTCGCCGTTTCATGCGGGCTCGCCATCCTCCTCGCCGGCGGCATCCAGCTGTTCCGCCTGGCCAACCAGACCCCGCCGAAGCCGCCGCTGACCGTCGGCGAAACGGGCACGGCGGGCGACGTGAAGGTCACGGTCGACGATGTGGCGTCCACGGACGCGACGCTCGTGGTGACGGTCACCATCGAAGGCGTCGACGACGCCAACGGTCTCGAGGGGTTCTCCCTGGTGGCGCCGAACAAGCGCATCGCACCACTCGTCGTCGCCGACGATCCGGCGGCGTGTTCCGGGTTCGTCGTCGGACCGGCCACGTGCACGCTCACCTTTGCGACCGAGGGCCTGAGTGGTACCGACCGGCAGCTGCTGTTGATCCGCGCCGAGGACCAGGTGCGCTGGAAACTGGTGTAATCGGCACCACCCGCTGCGACGACCGCGCGGAGCCGGTACCGTTGCCGTCGACATGTCCGCCACCGCCGAGCAGAGTGGAGCCAACACACCGATGGATCAGCAGCAGTTCGACCTCGTGGTGATCGGCGGTGGTCCCGGCGGTTACGGGGCCGCCCTGTATGCGACTTCTGCGGGGCTCAACGTCGCCCTCGTCGAGAAAGGCGCCCTCGGTGGCACCTGCCTCAACCGCGGGTGCATCCCGGCGAAGGCGTTCCTCGAGTCCGCTGCGGTCAACCGGCATGTCCAGCACGCCGCCGAGTTCGGGATCGAGAGCAGCGCTCCGACGGTGAACTTCGCGGTCGCCCAGGCTCGCAAGCAGAAGATCGTCGACGGCATCGTGAAGAGCCTCGGCGGGTTCATGAAGTCGAAGAAGATCACCATCCTGGATGGCGTCGGTTCGCTGGGCGCCGGCCGAACGGTCACAGTGGCACACCCCGATGGCTCGGTCAGCACGATCACGGGAACCGACGTCGTGCTCGCCTCCGGCAGTGTGCCGCGCACGATTCCGGGCTTCGAACCGTCCGGCCCGGTGATGACCAGCGACGAAGTGCTGATGCTCGATCACGTGCCGCCGCGCGTCGCCGTCATCGGCGGTGGCGCCATCGGCTGCGAGTTCGCCAGCACGTTCGCCGACCTCGGAGCGCGGGTCACGATCCTCGAGGGTCTGCCCAAGATCCTCCCGGGGCTCGACTCCGATGTCGCCAACGTGGTCGTACGCAGCTTCAAGAAGAAGAACATCGACATCAAGACCGGCGTGAAGGTGCTCGGCCACACGCTCGACGGCAGCGGCGGTACCACCGTGCACTTCGGTGCCGCCGACGGCGATTCCCAGAACCTGGAGGTCGATGCGGTCGTCGTCAGCATCGGCCGCCGCCCGTACGCCGACCAACTCGGCCTGCAGGGCACTGCGGTGAGCGTCTCCGATCGCGGCTTCGTCGACGTCGATCAGTACTGCCGAACAGGCGAGCCCGGCGTCTACGCGGTCGGCGACCTGATCAACACCCCGGCGCTGGCCCATGTGGGCTACGCCGAGGCGATCCTCGTGACCAAGCACATCCTCGGCGAAGCCCCCATGCCGATCCGGTACGACCGGGTCCCGTGGGCCATCTACTGCCATCCCGAGGTCGCGTTCTGCGGCCCCAGTGAGGAAGCCGCCCGCGAGGCCGGGCTCGACGTGGTCGTGGCCAAGCACCAGTTCCGCGCCAACAGCCGCGCTCAGATCCTCGGTGAGCTCGACGGTCTCGTGAAGGTGATCGCCAAGAAGAACGCTGACGGTACGGCCGGACAGATCCTCGGTGTGCACATGGTGGGCCCCTGGGTCACCGAACAGCTCAGCGGCGGCTACCTTGCCGTCAACTGGGAAGCGACCGTCAACGAAACCGCCGAGTTCATACAGCCGCACCCCAGCCTCACCGAACTCTTCGGTGAAACCGTTCTCTCGCTCACAGGCCGAAGCCTGAACGCCTGACCCGCAACACCCGATCTCTGTACTAGAGGAGCACTCCAAATGGCCGACGTCACCCTCCCGCAACTCGGCGAGACCGTCACCGAAGGCACGATCACGCGCTGGTTCAAGAAGGTGGGCGACGCGATCGCCGCCGACGAAGCGCTGTTCGAGGTCAGCACGGACAAGGTCGATACGGAAGTGCCGTCACCGGTCGCCGGCGTCGTGCTCGAGATCCGCGCGGCCGAGGGTGACACCGTTCCCGTCGGCGCGGTGATCGCTGTCGTCGGCGACGCCGGCGCCGTGCCGGTGGCCACCTCGGCTGCGGAGCCGCCCGCCCCGGCCCCGGTCGTCGAAGCGCCTGCTCCCGCTCCGGTGGTCGAAGCGCCTGCTCCCGTTCCGGTGGTCGAGGCCCCCGCCGCTGTCGCCGAGCCCGTAGTCGCAGCGCCTGCTCCGCCGGCCGAGGAAGCGCCGGCAACCGCTCCAGCGGCCACGGAGAACGTGGAGGCGCTGGGCAGCGACAATCGTCTGCTGTCGCCGGTGGTTCGTCGACTGGTCGCCGAGCACCGCATCAACCCCGATGACCTCGCGGGCACCGGCCCCGGCGGACGCATCACTCGCGACGACGTGCTCGACTTCATCGACCGCCAGCACCTCGCGCCCGCATCCGCCGCTGATGCCCCTGTGGCTCCGGTTGCGGCTGCTCCCGCTCCGGTTGCCGCCGCTCCTGCCCCGGTTGCCGCCGCTCCTGCCCCGGTTGCGGCCGCTC
>JBAVTH010000695.1:0-6364 GCA_049696035.1 Ilumatobacteraceae bacterium | reverse complement strand
TGGCAGACATGGCGATTCGGTGAGTAGTGGGCAGGGTGAGGCTGCCGACGGTCCAGTTGTTGACCCGAAACGTCGACGGCATGAGATTGGATGCACTCGGGTTGTAGATGACGGTCTCATCCGCGATTCCTGTGGCCGCGACGCTTTGGCCTGCTTTCACCGCGTCACCGTTGAGCGCGGCAGCCTGCTGGGCGGAGCCGGCGACGGCAGCGACGGTTGCGCCGGCGGCGGCGGCACCGGCCAGCTTGAGGAAGCCGCGGCGGTTGCTCTGCGGTGCCTCGTCGTCGTCGGCCTTCTCGGCGACGGGGGAGTCGGCGGCCTTCGGGCTCGTTGCCCGCAGCACTTCCATCTCTTTGCGCAGTGTTGCGATCTCCTCGCGAAGGAGATCAACGTCAGTCGTTGCAGTGTCCATGGGGTTTCCTCTCGTCAGGGGTGAGACCGGGGCCTCGGCCGAATCATAGACACACCACCTCGGCGCTGGATACCGCGCGATCTACTCACTCCGCTCGCGCGGGTACTCATTCGCCGTCGACGCCTGCTCAGAGGGAGTCGAGGCAGTCCTGTTCGATGCTGTCGAACTCGCCGAAGTAATCGAACGAGTCGTCGGTGATCGCCTCGTCGAAGCTGTGACGGGAGAAGAACTCGACCGCCACGCACTCCGCCAGCACAGGGTTGCCGGAGGCATCGACGCGTTGCTGGATCTCCTGCGCGCGGGCGACGTAGTGGTTGATCGCCTCGTCGCCGGGCACTTCCTGGCGGGCATCGGGCCCCGGGTCGCAGGCCGAGGCGTAGAGGTCGGTGCCTTCGCGAGCCACCAGTGCGTTCGCTGCCTTCGGTCGCGCCTGCGCCCAGCCGTTCAGTGCGTTCTCCATGCGGCCGGCATCGTCGCGGCTGTCGGCCACCAGGTGCACGTCGACGCAGACCCTGTCGCCCAGCAGGTAGGCGGTGTAGCGATCGTTGCCCCAGCCGTCGGCCGCGATGAGTGCCTGGGTGTCGGGCATGCCGGTGGAGAGCAGCAGGTAGAGCGCGAACGGCCCAACCTGGTTGGAGAACCGCACATCTGCGGCAGATGGGCCCGGCGGCGCGGCAACCGGCTCCAGCTCGTCGCGACGCAGGTACTTGCCGGCGGGCAGGCTGATCTGGTCGAGTGCGGCCGGGAGGTCGGTGGTGAACGCGGCTTGCACCAGGCGCTTGTTCTCCTCAGTGAGCACTTCGATGAACATCGGGCCGATCTGCTGGCTGACGGATCGGATGGCCCGGTACGAGGCGGGCACGTCGGCCATCGCGTCGGAGAACTCCGTGATCTGGTCGTCGTACTCCGAGTAGTACTCGTCGAGGTCGTCGCTGGACAGCCGGTCGACGTACAGGTCGTGCACCCACACCGCGTGCCCGAGGCCGAGGGCCACCACCACCTGGTAGTCCTGCGAGGTGGCCGCGGCATGTGCCTTCTCGACCGTGTGGAACAGTTGGTCGTCGAGCGCCTGGGTGAGCAGCAGTGCCACCTCCGAACGCAGCAACGGCGACAGCTCGGCCGAGCCGTTCTTCGCGTTCACCACGATCGTGTGCTCGTCGGTGAGCCAGGTGGCGGGGAACGGTGCGCTGTCGTCGTAGGCCGCGCGGATCGCCTGCAGCGAGATGTCGCCTTCCCACAGCCCCAACGCGCGGCCGACACCTTCCTCGACCGAATCGTCGCTGAGCTCGGCGACCGTCGGCGGTGTCACCTCCTCGTGCACGCGGGCGGCGTACTCCTGGGCATCGCCGATGAACTCGATCGAGATCGGCTGCTGGAAGTGCTGATGAGTGGTTGCCTCCACGAACTCGGCGAGCGGCTGCACGTTGTCGGGCCAGGTGACCTCGGCGGCCGTGGTGGCGAACGGCGCCCACTGCTGCACGCCCCATGCGCCGGCACCGATTGCCGCCACGCCGCCGACGAGAGCGATGCCGGTGATCGTGCGCCGACGGGAAGTCTGCCGCGTCATGAGTACGGTCAGTCGTCCTGGTGCTCGATGGCGTCGAGGAACGCTTCGACGTCGTCGTCCTCGCCACCCACGAGCCACACGACCAGCTCTTCGTCGTTGCCCTCTTCGTCTTCGTCGCGCCAGGGCAGCATGCCTTCGACGCTGTAGCGGTCGACCGTGATGTCTTCCTCGCTGTCGTCGCCGACGGGTGCGACGATGGCCAGCTCGACCTCGGCATCCGGCGGCTGGTCCTTCAGCATGTCGATCAGTTCGCTCACTCGCATGTGGGGTGCCTTTCGTGCAGGGCTGTGCTGGGTTGGGACACCGTTGGCCTCAGTCGTCGCCCAGCCATCGGCCGGCGCACTCTAGGAGATAGAGGCTGACGTCGCGGCACCTGTCGAGCGTGTCGCAGAACACCTTGTCGTCGGCCAGGTACACCTCGGCCAGGTCGACAGGGGTGCGGGCCACGATCGACAGGCTGCGCTCGGGGGCATCGGTGACGCTGGCGAACGAGTCGATGGCCGACACCTCGAGCGGCAGTGAGATGCCGCCGACACCGGCGAGCTCGGTGGCCAGCACCAGCAGATCGGGCGGATTGGGCAGCGGCGGCAGCGTCCAGGTGAAGATGAGCGGGAACGTGAACCCGGTGGGCGGGTCGCCATCGGGATCGTCGAGCTTGACGACCTCGTCCTCGAAGCCCAGCAGCGCCCGCGGGTCGACCTCCAGCGAGAGGTGCAGGTCGATGGGGCCGCTGCACGCCTCCTCCGGGTGGAGATCGACCTCCCACAGCTGGCGCAGCGAGTAGGTCTCCACGAAGTGACGCTCGTCGTGCACGTGAAAGCCGTGGTCGACTGCATGGCCCTTCAGGTCGGCCACGAAACCGGCGACATCGATGACGGCCACGGGGATCCTTCCAGACGTTCAGCGTTGAGGTTCAGCGGTGAGTGTGCAGCGGTGAGGCTGCCAGCGACACTACCGTGCGGAGCCGATGAACCCTGATCGCCTGAGCCTGCTGCACGACGTGGCCGATGCTGTCGCCGCCGCATTTGCACAGGTGCGCGACTTCGGTCCGTCGGGTCATCGCGACGGTCAGTACGCGCTCGACGTGATCGCCAACGACGCCGCACTGGGCGTGCTGCGGCGTGCCGGTGTGGGTGTGCTGTCGGAGGAGAGCGAGTACGAAGCAGGCCGCACCGGCGAGGTCGTGATCATCGACCCCATCGACGGCAGCACCAACGCCAGCAGAGGTGTCCGCTACTTCGCGACTGCGATGTGCCTGGTCGATGCCGATGGGCCGTCGGTCGCGCTGGTCGTGAACCAGGCCACGGGTGAGCGCTACTGGGCGCGGCGCGGCGAGGGAGCATGGTGTGACGGGGTGCGCCTGGCCCCCAGTGGATGCGCCGACCTGGCCGACTCGATCATCGGGCTCAACGGCCTGCCGCCGCGCCCGCTGGGGTACCGCCAGTGCCGTGTGCTGGGGGCCGTCGCGCTCGACCTGTGCCACGTCGCGGCCGGGGTGCTCGACGGGTACGTGGACTGCGTGGAGGAGGCTCACGGCGTGTGGGACTTCGCCGCATCCGTCATGATCTGCCGCGAGGCCGGGGCCCAGGTGCAGGATCTGCACGGCCGCGACCTGATCGTGCTCGACCACGCCGCCCGCCGAACGCCGGTGGCCGCAGCGACACCGGAACTGCTCGCGCAGCTGGCGGCCGCGCGTCGACCCGCCTGAGCGAGCGGTGGCAGCATGCGGGGTCAGGCGGCCGTGGTCATCGCTGTCGCCGGCTCCCTGAGCTGCTCGTCGGCGACGCCGGCGCGGCCGGCCTTGTGCGCCAGGTAGCCGACGCCGATCACGATCACCACGTCGCCGACGCTGAAGACGTTGGCCAGCGGCCAGCCATGGGGAACTGCAAAGACATCGCCCAACCACTGCAGCCGCGAGCCTTTCACGATCGCCGAGTTCTCGAAGCCTTCAGCGCCCATGGGGAAACCGGCAGTGCGCCAGGCCCACTCTGACGCGGGCATCGTGCCGCCATTCGCGGCGATGGCGGCGAAGTTCATTGCCGCCCCCAGGGCGATCACCAACGTGCCGGCAATGTGCCGGTTCGCCACCATGAACAGCGCGGACGCAGCGAAGGTGAACACGTGCAGCGGCTGGCCCATGGAGACGGGGAAACCGGGGGTGACGGTGATCACCAGTTGCAGCCCGATGCTGAGCCACACCAGCCAGACGTGCCGTAGCGGCAGCTGAGCGAGTTGCAGCAGCGACCCGCCGCACATGGGCACGGTGGCGACCGCCAGGAGGGAGGCGACGACGATGATCATCAGACTGCGTGCTCCAGGGCAGACATCGAACGGCGGATCTCCAGCCACTCGACCAGCTCGGGCATCGGCACCGGAGGGCAGATGAGGTAGCCCTGCGCGATGTCGCAGCCAAGCCCGGCCAGTGTCAGCCACGACTCCTCGGTCTCCACGCGCTCGGCCACCGTTTCGATGCCGAGGCCCTTGGCCAGATCGACGATGGATCGCACGAGGTGCTGCTGGCGCTGGCTGTGGGCGATTCCCTCGACGAAGCTGCCGTCGATCTTCAGGCGGTCGACAGTGAAGTCGCGCAGCATCGCGAACGAGGAGTAGCCAGTCCCGAAGTCGTCGATGGCCACTTTCACGCCCGCCTCGCGGAGGGCGCCGATGGCGAACAGGCTGCGCTCGGGCTCGCGCACGATCGCGTTCTCCGTGATCTCCAGCTCCAGCTGCTCCGGCCGCATGTTCGACTCGGCGAGCGCCTCGAACACGGCGGAGGGGAACCGCCGGTCGTGCAGGTTGCGGGCCGACACGTTGATCGACAGCCGGATGTCGAACGGGTTGACGAGCGCGGCGTCGGCGGTGGTGCGGTTGAGCACGAACTGGGTGAGTGGCCCGATCAGGTCGGTGTGCTCGGCAAGACCGATGAAGTCGCTGGGCGGCACCTGACCCAGCGTGGGGTGCTGCCAGCGGAGCAGTGCCTCGACACCCACGGCCTTGCCGTCGAGGAAGCGGGTGAGCGGCTGGTAGTGGAGCGACAGCTGGTGACCGGCCACGGCGCTGGAGAGCTCGCCGAGGAGGCCCACCCGACCGCGCTCGGCCCTGGAACCGAGCGTTCGGTACGTCTCCACACCGGTGTGGTAGCGCTTGGCGCGATACATCGCCACATCGGCTGCGCTCAGCACTTCTGCAGCAGTGCGGCCATGACGCGGGATGAGCGCCAAGCCGATGCTGACGCCGACGGAGAGAGGGAAGCCGTCGACTGCGATCGGCTGCGTCAGTTGAGTGCGCAGGTGTTCGGCCGCGGCGGCCATGGCTGCCTCGGACTCGACGTTCGGGATCAGCAGCGCGAACTCGTCACCGCCGAGGCGGGAGATCACCGCTGCCTCGGGCGACGAGGCGGTGAGCCGTTCGGCGATGCCCTGCAGCACACGGTCGCCGGTCTGGTGACCGAGCCGGTCGTTGATCTCCTTGAAGCCGTCGAGGTCGAGCACCAGCACGGCGCCGCGTACGTCGCCTTCCACGTTGGAGTCGAGGAAGCCGGCGAGGTGATGATCGAACGTACGCCGGTTGAGCAGCCGGGTGAGGCTGTCGTGGCTGGCTTCGTGAGCGCGTCGAAGGGCCTGCTGGGTGCTCTGGTAGATGAGCAGCGCGGTCACCCCCAACAGCGGCAGCATCGTCAGGCTGTAGGTGATGGCGACGACGAAGATGGGCGACAGCGCCAGCAGGGCGCCGTCGGCGGAGATGCTGATGAAGAAGCTGCGGCCCATCATCGAGCGCACGCTGATCTTGTAGTGCAGCGACAAGACGACGCAGGTGAGGAATCCGTTTGCCACGAACACCAACGCGCCGGCCACGGCGATGCCGATGGCCCACCGGTAGGAGGGCCTGCCTCCATCGGTGAGCGCGGACCGCAGGCCCAACAGCTGCAGCACGAGGGAGCCGGCCGCCAGAGAGGCGGTGATCTGGGCGATGTTGAAGATCACCTTCGCGGGGACCTTCTTGTCGCCGATGTCGACGAAGGCGGTGCATGCTGCGATGGCGGCGATCGCCACCACTGGCGAGCCGAGCAGCACGATGGCGAACGCGAACGCCCACCCTGGGGTGACCTCGCCGCCGTCGCCGAAGCGGAACCACTTGCTGCGGGTTTCGCCGATGAACAACAGCACGCAGAAGATCACCACGTACGACGTCTTGCCGGGGGAGACCATCGACTCCTGCAGGTGCCAGACGAGGCCGGTGAGACCGGCGGCCAGCACGACCACGAAGGTGATGTACAGGTCGATCAGGTGGTGTCGTGCACTGGTGAGCGGGTTCTCGGCCACTGTGGGACTTCTTCCTTCGGAGAGATGAAACCGGTAGTGGCGGTGCGACACGAAGACTCGTGT
>JBAVTH010000694.1:0-4675 GCA_049696035.1 Ilumatobacteraceae bacterium | reverse complement strand
GTTCGGCCTCGTCAACCGCGTAGCACCGGCGGCCGGTCTGCTGGCGGCCGCGAGGGAGTTGGCCGCCGGCGTCGTCGCCTGTGCTCCGCTCAGCGTGGCCGCCATCCTCGACATCGGCCGCCGCACTGCGCACATGGACCCGATCGACGCGATGAGGGCGATCAAGTCGTTCGAGAGCTACCGCACGGCCGTGGACTCGGAAGATGCCGAGGAGGGCAACCTGTCATTCGCCGAGAAGCGCCCGCCCGTGTGGAGAGGCCGCTGACCCGACGTCAGCGCTCGTACCCGAGGCCGATGGGAACGTCCTCGTAGTCGACGGTCCACAGCCGTGCCGCGAAGCCGTCGCTGTGGCTGCACCGCCAGCCCAGGAGGCGCTGGGCCCGCGGCGACAGTTCGGCAACGTCGGCCCACGACACACCCAGCGGGCCTGCTTCCTCCGGCGTCAGCCAGCCCAGCACGTACGACACGTGCAAGCCGTAGCGCCACTGGTCGATGGTTTCGTTCGCGCCGCCGCTGTGCAGCACCCGACCGGTGTAGATCATCCCGCTGCCGGCCGGCATCACCGCCTGGCAGATCTCTTCGGGCAGGGCCCGGCGACCGTAGTCGTGCCACCGGTGGCTGCCCGGCACCACCCGTGTGGCCCCCACCTCACTGGTGAAGTCGGAGATCGCGAACAAGCAGCTGAGCGTGACCTCGAAGCCCACCGGTTCGGGCCGGCACATCGTCGGCCAGTTCTCGGCGTCGCGGTGCAACCACTGGGCCTTCTCGCCCGGGCCGATGATCATCATCTGACCGGTGTTCATCCAGTAGTCGCTCGCGTGGGGCAGCAGCACCTCGTCGGCCACCGCCAGGTACAAGGGGTCGGTGAGGATGTCGACGAATGCCGAGCTGCGGTGAGCCAGCCGAGTGAACCGTTTCGTGTTGGCGCCCCAGAAGCGACGCACGAGGTCGTCCTCGGCCACCGTCCCGGTTCGATGGCCCGAGGCGTGCGCCTCCATGTCGTCACGGAAGTGCTGCAGGGTTCCCGGCTCGAGGAAGTCGTGCACGATCACGGCGCCGTCGGCGGCGAGCGCAGCAAGGACCGGGGCGACGCCGTCGTCCTTGGTGACCTGCTGCAGCGCAGCCATCAGTTGAAGCTCCCCGCAGCGAACAGATCCGACGAGCGGTCGCCCAGCGTCGCCGCCATCTCCGCGACACGCGCCACGTTCGCGATGTAGTGGTCGGCGTCGACCACTCGGTGCGCGACGCTGAGCGTCCATGACTCGCTCTTGCCCCACGGCGGCAGGAAGACACCGTTGTTGAACTGCACCAGGAAGTGCAGGTGGCTGATGGCGGTGGAGATGGCCAGGAACTCGCGATAGTTCTCTGCGGGCCGGTCGTGGAACACCACCGAGCCTTTGAATCCGTGCACCTTGCCGTAGGACGGCTGACCATGCGCGGCCAAGGCCGCGATCGACCCGGCCAGCATCCGTTCGCCGAGTGCTTCGGCGACGGCGTACACGTCGGGTGTCAGCACCTCGGTGAGCGTGGCCCGTGCGGCCGCCATGGTGAGCGGATTGCCGTTGAACGTGCCGATCTGGTCGTAGCGGCCGTCGGTGATCGCCGACATGACCTCCTCGGTGCCGCCGATGGCGCCGCACGGCAGGCCGCCGCCCAGCGCCTTGGCCAGGCACACGATGTCGGGGGTGACCCCGAACAGGCGCGTGGCTCCGCCCCAGTCGACCACCAGCCCGGTCTTCACCTCGTCGAAGGCCAGCAGCACGCCGTGTTCGCGGGTCAGCTCGCGCACGCCGTGCAGGTAGCCGGGCCGCGGTGGGATGATGCCCGCGTTCATCATCATCGGCTCGAGGATCATGCCCGCGATCTGGCCGCGATGCTGCTCCAGCACCCGCTCGAGCGCCGCCAGATCGTTGTAGGGCACGATGCGGAGCAGGTCGGCCATCTCCTGCGGAACACCCGGTCCGGGCACGCGATGCGGCTCGTGGAGTGGGCCCAGTTGGTCCTGCGAGCGGAAGATGGACACCATTGCCGAGTCGTGATGACCGTGGTAGGTGCCTTCGATCTTCACCACCAGCTTGCGCCCGGTGATCGCCCGCATCAGGTGGAAGGCATCCATCGTGGCTTCGGTGCCCGAGTTGCCGAATCGCCACAACGGAAGACCGAAGCGCTGGGCGAGCGCCTCCGCGACGTAGATGGAGTCTTCCGTCGGCTGCGCGAAGTGGGTGCCCTTGGCCGCGCGATCCTGCACCGCCCGCACCACGGCCGGGTTGGCATGGCCAACCACGTTGACCCCGTAGCCACCGTGCATGTCCGCGTAGCGGGTGCCGTCGGCGTCCCACACGTAGGCGCCTTCACCATGACTGACCCAGACGGGCAGCGGCCGGGAACTGGCCCAGCTCGAGCACACACCTCCCGGCATCGAGCGTTGCGCACGTTCCCACAGCTCGGCGGTCTTCGTCATGCGGCCGAGGAAGACCTCTTCCTCGCGGCAGATGAGATCGTCGAGGGACACTTCGTTGCCGAACCCCATGGCCGCACCCTAGTCCACTTGGCTGATCGCCCGTTCAGAGTTCGTTCCCCGGCGGGCTACAGTTGGCTCGGGGAACAAGGGAGGGCAGCGCATGCCGATCGACACCCGCACACTCACCAGGTCCGACTACCTCTCCGACGAGGTGTACGAGATCGAGCGCCAGCGTCTCTTCCACGGAGGGTGGATGCTCGCCGGGAGAGCCGACCGCCTCGGCACCGGCAATCGCACCGTCGTCGAACTGGCCGGGGAGAGCGTGCTGCTCACCCGCGACCTCGACGGGCGACTGCACGCGCTGGCGAACGTGTGCCGCCACCGCGGTGCACGCTTGTGCGACCAGCACACCGACACCGGCCAGGGGTCGCTGATGTGTCCCTATCACGCGTGGACGTACGCGCTCGACGGTCGGCTGATCGCGACGCCGCACCTCGACGAGCACGACATCGACAAGGCGTCGCTGCCGCTGTGGGCGTACCAGGTGCGCGAGTGGCAGGGCTTCCTCTTCGTCAGCCTGGCAGCGGAGCCGCCGGCGTTCGAACAGTGGATGGCGGCCCACTGCGCCGAGCTGACGGCGCTCGAGCGATTCGGGTTCGGCGACCTCCGGGTGGCCGTGACGACCTCGTGCGACATCGCCGCCAACTGGAAGATCGTCGTCGAGAACTACCAGGAGTGCCTCCACTGCACTCGCGTCCACCCCGAGCTGGTGGAGCTGGTGCCGTTGTACCGCTCCGGTTGGGTCACGGATCACAGCCGCTCCGACGGCGGCGTCACGTTGGCACGCGGCAACAGCATGGCCTACGAGGCCACCACCCTGCCACTGCTGCCCGGGATCACCGGCACCGATGCCGAGAGCTACTTCGGAGGCACGATCTTCCCCAACGGGTTCATCGATGTGACCGGCACCTGTGCGATCCTCAGCACGCTGTTCCCCAAGGGCCCGCACCTCACGACGATGACGATGGAGTTCATGTTCGCCCCGGACACCATCGCGGAAGGTTTCGACCCGACGCCGGTGGTGGAGTTCAACGAGCTCGTCGCCGCCCAGGACAACCTGGTCTGCGAGCGAGTGCACCAAGGCGTCTCGTCACGGGCCTTCGATCACGGAGTGCTGACCCCCAAGGACGCCTTGGTGATCGAGTTCACGCAGCACTACCTGGCCAGCCGCGGCCCACTCTGATCGGCGGCGCTCCACGCTGCGGACCGCGCGTGGGCGCGAGTCACTCCGCGAACAGGCGCCCGGTGGGGGTGGCGAGGAAGGCGTCGAACGGGATGTGCTCCTGCTTCAGCAGCCCACGGCGGGGCAGATCGCCTTTGCGCACCATCTCGATCACCGCGGCGACGGAGCCCGCCGTCGTCCACGCGATCGCCGTGTTCATGTGCCCGCCGACCAGCTTGGGCATGTACGAACGGACGAACTCCACTCGCCGCAGCTGGCCGTTGATGTGACCCTCCGACGACACGTGCACGTACACCACGTCGTCGTTCACCGGAGGCTTCGCATTGGTGAGGATCTCACCGGCCAGCTGTCGCTTCTCGCGCAACAGCAGCTCGTGGAAGAAGAAGTTCATCAGGTCCATGTGACCCGGATAGCGGATCGTCTTGTAGTCGATGTTGGCGACCCGGTCCTCGAAGCTGTCGCACATCGTGCCCAACCCGCCGGACGTGGTGAAGGCCTCCAGCTGGGTGCCCTCGACGTAGAGGGTCTCGCGCCACTCCATGGCGGAGACCCACTTGCGGACACCCTCTTCCAGCACCTCGCAGTCGTTGAGGTACTCGTTGACCACACCTTCCGGCGACCAGTTGAACGCGTACCCCAGCAGCCCGGTCGGGTTCTGCGGCAGCGCCCCGACGCGCATCCGCACGGACCGGCAGACGTCGAACGACTCGATCTGCGACGCGGCCACGATCGCGACGAAGCCCGGTGCCAGTCCGCATTGCGGAGCCATCAGCCCGGCCGACGTCTCGCTGAGCTCGACGATCGCCTGGGTGGTGCCCACATCCTCGGTGAGGTCGAAGTAGTTGATGCCCAGCCGGTGCGCCGCCTCGGCGATCGAGCGATTGAGGTGGTACGGCAGGCACGAGAGGACGGCCTCGACGGCGCCGAGCTCGCTGTGCAGCACCGCCGGGTCGGCGATGTCGCAGACGCGC
>JBAVTH010000693.1:0-16664 GCA_049696035.1 Ilumatobacteraceae bacterium | reverse complement strand
AGCGTCGCCAGCTCGCCCAACAGGACCGCCAGCCGCCACGCCCGCAGCCGCGCTGCCAGATCCCTGACTGGGTCCACGACCTACGCGCCGACGCCGCCGACATCTATCGCCAGGCACGCCAAGCGCTCGACGACTCGACCGCGGCCAGAGAGCAACTCGTCGAGGTCGTCGACACCTCGGCGCGACGCATCGCGGATGCCAACACGATGTGCGCCCCCTTTGATGCCGAACTCGATGCGGCCCACGATGCCGTGAAGCAGGCCGAGGCGGCACGGCGCGCCGCGCAACAACGACTCGACCAGTCCGGGCTCCGCGGCCGCCGCCAAGCACGCACCGAACTTGCCGCAGCAAACGAGAGCGTGGCCAGCTCCGGCGAGTTGCTCGCGGTCGCGCGAGAGCAGGCCCGCGAGCCCTACGCGAAACGCAACATCGACCGCACACAGATCGAGACCGCCCGAGACGCATTGAGGACCCACGACATCCTCGCCAAGTGGCAGTACTTCCCCGAACACCTCTCAGCCGCCGAAGCCCGCGTCGACGCACTCGACACCTGGCACGACTGGGCCACAGGCAAACCAGTCACAGAGGAAAGTCTCGCCGAGGCCGTCACCACCCTGCACGAGATCGCCGCACACGAACCCGACAACGGCACCCAACAACTCGCCAACGTCATCCATCAGTGGGCCGAACAGCACGGCGTCGAGCTGACCCGGCCAGTCGTGCAACAGCACAGAACAATCGAAACCGGCATCGAGATCGACCTCTAGATGGCCGGGCATATCGGCCGACACTTCCGGTGACCGCTCGTGATGAGCCTGGATGCCCGCGTCGTTCAAGCGCCGACTCGGTGCCAGCTCGCGCTGCGGCCGGTGCCGTCGTTGGCGATCAGCCCTTCGTTCCTCAGTTCGCCGAGTACGAGCCGGATGGTGTTGTCGCTGATGCCAGGAACTGCGCGGCGAATGTCGGCGATGGTGAACGGTGTGTGGGCGTGCAGGAGCACGAAGTCGCGTACCCGGTCCTGCTTGGTCCCCCTACCAGTCCCTGCGGCGACGCGGGTTCCGAACCGGGTGTAGGCGGCGTCGAGTCGGCCGAGCAGATAGCCGGCCCACGGCCAGACGCTGTGTTGGCCGTCGTCGAACCAGGCCGACGTCGACGCTGCGAGCGCTTGGTAGTACTCGTCCTTGGTCTCGTAGATGAGTTGTTCCACGCTCACGTACTTGCCGACTCCATAGCCCGATTGTTGCAGCAGGTGCGTGGTGGCGAGCCGTGCGACGCGGCCGTTGCCGTCGGCGAAGGGGTGGATGCAGAGCAGGTCGAGCGCGAACGCGGCGATGATCAACAGCGGATGGGTCTCGTTGTCGCGGAGCGCCGTGTTGGTTCGGCCGACGAGCTCGTCCATGTAGAACGGTGTCTCCTGCCAACGGACCGGTGTGAAGCGTGTGCTGGTGCTGCCGTCGGGGTGGCGGTCGATGACCAGGTTGTCCTCGGCCTTGAAGTTGCCACCGCGTCCGTCAGTGAAGGAGAACAGCCGGCGATGGAGGTGCAGCACCAACCCGACGGTGAGTTCACCAGGGTCCTGTTGGTTGAGGAAGTCCAGTGCGGCGCTGTAGCCGGCGAACTCGGCTTCGCTGCGGTTGCGAATGCGTTGTGGATTGCCAGACACGAGGTTGGGCACCCGGGCATCGGCGACGTACACGCCCTCGATCGCGCTCGAGGCGGTGACCGACTCGATGCGCGCCTGTTCCTGCAGGGCACCGAGCAGTTGGGGAAGCTGGTCGACGTGGCGCGCCTCGGCACCGGCCGACATGTCGATCCGGCGCAGCAGGGCGACGATGTGGCCGGGGACGGGATCGAGCGTGCTGGATCTCGTGAAGCTCCTCATAGAACTCCCTAAACATATCAACATCCACACTCTTTAGGTAGTTTGTCGGTCCGCAGAGGTGCGCGGGCGTGACTTCGGGCCGACGAGCCCAGTCCGACTGCTCGGTGCATCAGCACGCGACGCGGCGGGCCAAGCGCGGATTTCTACCGCAATCGAAGCGACCTCGTAAGAAATCCCTAGCGATGGCCCACACAATGTTGCCGTTCCGCTACTCTCCGTCCACCGAGGCTTCGTGGCATCTCTCTGTCACAACCGAGGAGGATGCACACATGGCTCGATGGGTTTCTCGACTGTTGTCGGTCGTTGTGGTGGCGTGTGTGGCTGCTTCGAGCTTGGTGTTCGCTCCGCAGTCGGTGAGTGCAACCGCTGTCGTGCTAGATCCGGTTTGGGGCGGGGCAGGGTTCGTGCCCGTCGCAGAGGACCAGGTTGCGACGGCCGGGCTGTCGGGGCGCATGTTCCTCGTCGGTGGTGCAGAAGGCGGGGTGACGGTACGCCGACTGAACGACCAGGGTGACGCCGACGCGGCATGGGGCGGCGATGGCGAGGTGTTCGTGACGTTGGGTTCGCCTGTCGAGTGGGCGTACCCGGGTGCGACCTTGGGGCTGCCGAGTGGCGGTCTCCTGTTCGTGGCGTTCACGGCCGGCGGGCCACGGTTGGTGCAACTGCTTGGGGACGGCTCCATCGATGCCAGCTTCGGTTCGCTCGGCGTTGCTCCAATTGTGCTTCCCGACCCATCCGCCGGCGTGTCGCCGTCCGTCTTCGTCGGCCCCGGCGGCGAGATCGTGCTGTCTGGCAAGCGATTCACCTGCGGATCCAACGGTTGCTCGTACACGGGCTTCGTCGGTGTGGTGTCCCCGACCGGCACGATGGATCTGTCGTTCGGGGGCGATGGATGGATCGAGATTGCTGGCTATTCGGCGGACGTGCTCGGCGTTCGCTCGGACGGACGTATTCTCGTCCTTGAGCGCTCATCGACGAGCGAGGTGCAGTACCGGGTGCAGCGACTGATGCCCAACGGCGATCTCGACTCAGCATTCCCGTTGCTGCAGTTCCCCTCCGGGACTCGCGTCTTGTTTCGCGCCAGCATCGGGAGACTTGTGGCGGTTCAAGAGTCAGCGGATGCCCAAGGGCACCTGACCAATCTGCTGTCGTTCTTCACGTCCGACGGGGTCGCCGATCCGAATCGCCCACCGCAGACGCTCGTTGGGACCAACACGGCGTCGCCGCTGGGCGATCTGGATCTGGAGATGGGGCCGAGCGGTTCGCTGTATTTCCTCACGGCCTCACCCCCGAGCGGTGACGCCTCGCCGATCTCGATCGGTCGCTTGTCGAGTTCTGGCCGTGTAGATCCGGCCTTCGGTGTCAACGGGTTGGCTCCCATGCCGGGCGGCTGGGCAGTCGAGAGTCAGCTGAACTTGTTGCTGAACGATCGGGGCCAGCCGATGGTGATCTGGGGCGTGTTCACCCCGTTGCCCGGGGCACGGATGGCACGCGCCAAGCAGCGCGACGCGGCGGCGTTGGTTGATCCACCCGAGTATCGGTTTGGCCGGAGTAATGGCGGCCAGTTCGTGGTGGCCGATCCGGTGGACACGGCGACAGGGAACCTGACGGACGTGGAGTCGGACCTACCGGCGGAAGCGTTCGGTCTGTCGCTGGTTCGTTCGTACAACGGCCGGTCGTCGGAGGTGTCGTTGCTGGGGGCACGTTGGCGGGTCGCTGTCGGACCGCAGGTGGCGCCTGAGGGCGATGTGATGGTGGTGTCGTTGCCCGATGGGACGCCACGACGGTTCGCCCCTGACGGTGACGGTGGCTTCTTGACGCCAGACGGAACCTCTGATGTGCTCGAGGTGGATCCGGCGCTGCCGTCGGGAGGTGGTGTGTTGCCGATGCTGCGCGTCGAACACACTGATGGTGCCGTCGATCGGTTCGACACGGCTGGCCATCTGATCGAGCAAACGGCATGGGACGGTCAGTCGGCTGTGTCGGCGTATGACGGTGCCGGCCGCTTGTGGACGGTGACGTCGTCGTCGGGTCCGTCGTTGTTGTTCTCGTATGGGTCGAATGGTCTCCTCGCTGGGGTGTCGACCAGTTCGGGTCGCTCCGTGGCGTATGGGTATGACTCGAACTTCTTGTTGTCGTCTGTGACCGATGAGTTCGGGGCGGTGACGACGATCACGTACACGTCTCAGGGGTTGCTGGCGACGATGGTCGATCCGTCGGGAGTGGTGTTGGAGTCGAACGTGTACGACGGGCAGGGTCGGGTGGTTGCGCAGACCGCACCGAATGGTGGGGTGACGACGTTCGTGTACCTGGACTCGGAAGCGGTCACTGAGGTGACGCACTCATTGACCGGTGAGGTGGTGCAGTACCACCACGACGAGCATGGCAAAGTGATGTCGATCACCGATCCGTTCGGGGCCTCGACCGAGCGGTTCTACGACGGGCAGGGAAACCTGGTCGGTGCGACCGCTCGCGATGACAGCGAGTCATCGGCGACGTACGACTCGAACGACAACGTCTTGTCGACCACGCAGGCGGGTGTGGGCACGTCGACCTTCGTCTACGACACGTCGAATCGGTTGGTGTCCGCGACGGATCCGTGGGGTGCGGTCACGACCTACGCATACGAGAACGACGAACGCTCACCGTCGTCGGTGACTGACGCTTTGTTGCACACCACGACGTACGACGTGGTAGACGGATTGACGATGTCGACCACTGATGCCGATGGCGTCACGACGTCGTACACCTACGACGGGCAGCGGCGAATGTTGACGTCGATGGACGGTGTGGGGAATGTCACGCACTTCGCGTACGACGGGCAAGGGCGGCGTGTGTCGACAACGTCGCCGTCTGGTCGGGTGACGAGCTGGTCGTACGCGTCCAATGGGCGCCTGTCGTCGAGTACGGCTGCCGACGGTGGTCTGACGTCGTACACCTATGACGCTGCAGGTCGGGTGTTGACGGTGACTGATCCGACGGCGGCGGTCACCACGAACACCTATGACAGTGCTGGACAGTTGGCGACTTCGGCGGATCCGGCGGGACATGAGACGTCGTACGTGTACGACTCCAATGGTCAGGTCACCGAGGTCGTGGCGCCGGGTGGTGCGACCTCGGGAACCACCTACGGGACATTGAGTCGGGTGTTGGAGACGTCGGACCCGCTGGCGCGCACCACTGGGTACGAGTACGACGTGGAAGGCCGCACGACCGCAGTGACTGGCCCCGACGCTGGAGTTACGCACACCAACTATGACGACGTTGGCCGGGTGGCATCGACAGTCGACCCGATGGCCAGAGTGACGACGACGAACTACGACGATCACGGCCGTGTCGAGTCGACCGTTGCACCGACTGGCTCGACGGTGTACACATACGACGCCCTCGGTCGCACGGTAACTGTGACAGACATGCGAGGTGGCGTGACGACGACGTCCTACACGCCCGGTGGACGGGTCGCGTCGGTGACCGATCCCGCAGGCTTGATCACCAACTACGGCTACGACCTCGCCGGTCGAAGGGCGACGGTGTCGGCCCCCGGCGGACGGGTCACGACGACGGAGTTCACCCCCGAGTCTCAGCCGTCGACCGTCATATCCCCAGGGGGACTGGTGGTCGCCTACACCTACGATGCTGCTGGCCGGGTGCTGACCTCTACGGACCCGGCGGGTGTCGTGACGGTCAGCTCGTACACCCTTCGCGGCGAGGTGCACACCCAACAGGTTGGTACCGACGGTGCGGTCACCTACGTCTACAACCCCGACGGCACAGTCGCCTCGGTGACCGATGCGCTCGGCCATCCGACGTCTTTCGGGTACGACGAGCGAGGCAACTTGACCTCTCGGACGAACGCGTTGGGCGGTGTCGACTCATGGGCGTATGACGACGCGAATCAGTTGGTGTCGAGCAGCGACCCGTTGGGTCGTGTCAGCGACTTCGCCTATGACGCAGCGGGACGGGTCGCGTCAGCCAGCGACCCATCCGGAACCTACGCAGACAACACCTACAATCCTGACGGCACGTTGGCGACGAGGACCACCGCCGCCGGGACGACGACCTACACCTACGACTCAGCCGGCCGCGTGATCTCCATCGACGGCCCCGATGGCATCAGCCAATACAGGTACACGGCCTCGGGTGACGTCTCGTCCGTGATCAACGACACACAAATCACGACGTACGGCTATGACGTGGCAGGGCGGCGCACCACGATGGGCTACCCCAATGGCAACACGATCCGCTACGCCTACAACCCCGCCGGCCAGTTGGCGTCCATCACGCCTGGCGAGCTGATGGCGGACAGTTTCACACAACCCGACGGGCAACCCGCAGTGACGACGAAGTGGACGCCGACCGCTGCCGCCGGCGCGACCGCGACGGTCGGCGACAACGCACTGCGGTTGACGGTGACTGACACTGCGACATCGGCAATCACGGAGACATCGAAGATCGCGGCTGCTCAGGATCACGACGTGTCGCTGACCTACCGATTCAGCACCGGAGACGCAGCCACCTCGACGAAGCTGACCGTGTACGCCAAGTACACGACCGCTAACCACTACCGAGTCGAGATCACCTCCGACGGGTCGACCGCAACGGTGTACCGAAAGGTCGGCTCTACGACCACGGTCCTCGGATCGGTGCCGGTACCGCCGACCACGAGCGCCACACGGTTGCGGTTCCAGGTCATTGGAGCCAGTGTGAAGCTGAAGGTGTGGGTCGCCACCGACGCGGAGCCGCTGGCGTGGACATCGTCGTACACAGCCTCGCCCGCGGTCACCACCAGCGGCACGGTCAGGGTGACCATGGCGCGAACGGCAGGGAGCAACACACTGATCTTGGACAACTGGTCACAGACCAACCCGACAGTCGGTCCGGTCGCGCTCGCCGGCTACACCTACAACCTCGACGGACAGGTGACGGATGAAGCGTTGCGCGGCGGTAGCCGCTCCCGCACTTACACCAATGGTCGCCTGGTCGGTTACGCCGAAACTGTGCCGGGCCTCACACGAGCGACGACCCTGGGATATGACTCGACGGGCCGGGTGGTGTCTGACACGACAGGCACGGTGACGACCACGTTCGCCTACGACGCCGGCTCGCAGCTGCGGTCCGCGACTCCATCGACAGGAAGCGCGAGTGTGTGGACCTACGATGCACTCGGCAGGCGTTCATCGGAAAAGGTCGGCACCGCAGCGGCAGTGAAGTACGTGTACGACCAGGCAGGTCAGCTGTGCTGGACGACGACCAAGACGCTGCCGGCGAGCCCGGCGTGCACGACCCCGCTGTCCGGAGCGACGACCTTCGCGTGGGACGATGCCGGCAGGATGCTGAATCAGACTGTGACGGCAACGAACAAGGTTGACATCTCCTACGACGCTGTCGGAAGGCCAGCCGACGTGACGCGGGTGAACGGCACGACCACAACCACACAGATGCGTGGCTACCGGCCGGATGGTCTACTCGGCAGCGTCGACAACACGGTCGTGACCTCGACAGCGACGACAGCGACGGGCAGCCAGATCGAGTGGGACACTCCTGCGGGTTTGGCGGTGCCGGTGGCGTTGACCAACGCGAGTGGTGTGGTGACGGATGTGGTGACCGGCCCAGGTGGCTGGGTTTCGGCCCAAACGGGTTTGACGTTCAGTCCGATGGGGTTGGACGCGTACGGATCGGCGGTGCCCACGACGGGGACCGCGACCTTGGCACGTGCCGCCAGCTACACAGCGTTTGGCGTTGCGACGGGCGCGAACACGTTCGAGTTTCGGTTGGGATATCGCGGGGAGTTGACCATCGATACGCTTCTGTACTTGAGGGCCCGCTCGTATCAGCCATCATTCGGGAGGTTCACATCGCGTGATCCTGTGCAGGGCGTGGTCGGTAGCACAACTGTGGCAGAGGCCTACCAATACTCCGACAACAACCCCCTGATGAACATTGACCCGACCGGCCACACCGCCATCGGGGATGGAAACATGGCTGCCTCTTTCGGGGCCAGTGGTTCGGACCGGGGCGGCCAGTCCGGATTGCCGACCCTCGACTTAAGCGACATTTCCAAGATAGCGGTTGGCATGCAGTTCCCAGGCCAGACTTTGTCGGGCTCGCCGCCCGGAGGCGTTGTGAACGGTAGGCCCAGCGGCGGTTGGGCGATTACCCCCTGGGTCTGGCAGTCCGCTATGGCGTGTGTTCCGTCGTCGTCGCCTGCGCTTCAGAATGCAGGGTGTCAGATTGCTGGTCAGCCAAATACTGGTCAAAAGGTAAAGCCTTGGCTTGACTGCGATGCGTTGTTTCCGTGGACGTGTGTTCCCTGGGAGCAGGTCAAGGAATGCGCTATCGGGGGTGCTGCGAGCTTCTGTTCACAGATCTACGCGAACGCAGGCGAAGCAGAGGACTTCGCAACGAAGGTGGCGCGGCTCGGGCCGACGGCTCAAAACGCAATTCAGCACGCCTATTGGTTTGCGCTGAACCGGTTCGACCTCGATGGTTTCTCGGAAGTGGGCGTCGAGGGCACGTTACGAACATTCGGACGGGATCACGAGGCAGACTGGCGTGATAGCTATCTTGACGCTCGAAAGGACGAGGCCAACAACTCAATCGGGATCCTGATTGGTGCGCAGGCTGTCGATCTTGGTCTGCCCAGAGAGCAGATTGGCGCATGGGTCGTGGAGAACAGACACGTACTGTTCTGTGTGAGCAACTCAGGAGATCAGGCGTATGGCGTTCCGATACATTGTTAAACCAAAGTCGACGGGCTCGATTGAGAGAAGGGTTGTCCACTGCGCACTTCTCGGGCTGCTTCTCGTTGGCTGCTCCGCCGAGGGTGTGCCAAAATCGGTCGACGGAAACGAGATGTCGGTGGCGATTGATACGGGAAATGTTGCGAAGGTTGTCACGTTGCTTCGGAATGGTAGCGACCCGAACCGTGAGGATGATAGCTCGAACCTTCCTCTAGTTCTGGCTGCATCCACATCAACCGCAGATGTAGTCGCAGCTTTACTAGCTGCTGGTGCGGATCCGAACCTAGTAGCTGAAGGATTTCGGTGGTCCGCGCTTGGGAGGGCAGCGACGCGAACCGATGCCGACGCTGTTCGGATGGTTCTGATGCTGCTCGCCGCAGGCGCGGACGTGTGCGTCCGTATGCCGGGGGAGGAACCGAATTCCGTCTTCGAGGACTTGTACGGCGGTCTGCGTCCAATCGAAATTGCGCAAGCAGTTGGAAATCAAGACGTAGAGTCAGTACTGGCGCTGGCGGACAGAGAGTGCTCATAGCAGGGCGCGATGCAAGCGTGCGCGCCACCATATTCGAGATCGCTGCGAGTGAGGTCCAAGTTTCGGCTTGTCTTCACAATCAAAGGCTGGCCAGTGCGAAGGGGGGTACTGCTAGTGGCGAGGCGATGGCTCCTGCTCGTCGTCGTCGGTGCTGCGGCGATTGCTTGCCAACACCCAACGCCGAGTGGGCAGGTGGTCGTTGAGGTCCGAGATGATGGCGTTCGACTGGGAGTGACAGGCTGTGCCGAGGGTCAGCACCTTGCTGCTCAGGCCAAGGTGACTGTGTCGATCGGTACCGCAAGTCAGGCGGCGTCGGGCAGCCTTCAGTTTGTTGAAGAGGGATTGGCGGACGAGGAGGGGTGGTTGCGGCTCTCGCGGAAGGCGTCCGATCTGCTCCGCAGTTCCGACCTGACGGGGCCAGATCGGATTGACCTTGTCCTTCATTTCGAACTCGCAACCGACAACGGCCGCACCTACGGGTCACAGCTGGGAGTTCCGCTCGAAGCGGTACGGTCGTTCCTTCTTGAGGGCGACGAGTCGGCATTCCTCCTGGGGGGCAAGGTGGTTGCCGAGCGACCCGAGGGTGTGTGTGCTCCCTGACGATTGCAGCCCCGCGTCCCTTGGCGCCTCTCAGCCACCGCCCGAGTTCTGTAGCGATCGATGCTGCCTCGAGCCTGGTCGCCCGGAATCCTCGGAACGAGGTCGCTCAATGAGTCGTCGACGCCGCTCGCATCTGATCTGCGCTCGGGCGTTCCAGTGCCAGGAGCAGCGCGTCTTCGTGCTGTGGGAAGAGGTGGCCATAGCGGTCGAGGACGACCGAGACACTGGTGTGGCCGGCGCGCACGGCGATCTGTTTCGGGTTGGCGCCTGCGGCGATCCACAGGGAGATTGCGGTGTGGCGCAGATCGTGCATGCGTAGCGGGGTGAGTCCGGCCGCCTCGACCGCCGGGGTCCAGTAGCGGCGTCTCAGGAGCCCGGGTCGCACGGCGTAACCCTCTGCTGACTGGAACACGAGCGCGTCTCGGTCGAGTGGTTGGCTAGCGATCTGGGCGAGTTCGTCGGCGACGAACGCGGGCAGGCCGACGGTGCGGACGGCGGCTTTGGTCTTGGGTGGCCCGAAGCTGATCTGGCCGGCGAGATCGGTGAGTGTTTCGGTGATGGTGATCTGTCGGCGCAACAGGTCGACTCGTTTCCATCGCAGCGCGAGGAGCTCGCCGAGTCGGAAGCCGCCGTAGCCGGCGACGAGCACGAAGGCGCGATATCGCGGATCGATGGTGTCGGCGAGGTGGCGTAGCTCGTCGGCGGTGAGGAATCGCATCTCCTCGCGTTCGACCTTCGGGAGTGGGAGTCGTTCGACGGGGTTGGCGGCGATCAGCCGGTCCTCGAGCGCGGCGCGCATCAGCTTGTTGAACACCTGGACGGCCTTGATCGTCGTTGCGGGTGCGAGCGCCGACCCATCGGGGTCGGACAGCCCGGCGACCCACTCGCGCAGGCTCGTGCGATCGACGCGCGCGAGTGGCACTGCGCCGAAGGTCGGCGCGATGTGGTTGTGGAACGTGGCTTCGTCGCGCAGTCGCGTGGAGGGGCGCAGGTTGGTGACGGTCGGCCACCACCGCGAGTGCCACTCGCTGACGGTCATGCGGCCCAGGCGCGGGTCGACGAAGGAGCCTTGGTCGATGTCGACCTCGACGAGGTGCGCGTACCGCTCGGCGTCACGTCGGCGGGCGAACTGCTTGGTGCGTTCGCTGCCGTCCGCGGCGCGGAAACGAACGAGGTATGCCTGCTGTCCGTTGGACAGTTTGCGGACCCGAATGGACGCCATTCCGACATGGGTACTCCCGCGCCAAGTCCGCGTCAAGTCCGCGCGCCAGTGAACACAGGGCAACACGGGGCGACACGGAAATGCGCGAACTACCTGCTCAGACGGTATGCGACAGCACGATGCAACACACGGCATCACCGTTCTTTCGCTCTGATAAGGATGAGGTCACAAGTTCGATTCTTGTTAGCCCCACCAGTACACCCGATAGACGACTTCGTAAGGCCCCCGCGAGGGGGCCTTCGTCGTTCCCGAGTCCGCGTCAGGTCCGCGCGCGACGGCACCGAACAACTTCTTGCCGTCCACGCCGGTCGCGCCGTCTCGGTCCGGGCTCCGCGGCCGACGCCGAGCACGCACCGGACTCGCCGCCATCAACCAGACCGTCGGCCAGAACCCGTCTCGAGGAGCGCCACGAACCGCTGCGGGAGTCGCTCGAATGGCTTGTGCAAGCGCCAATGCCGAGGCGTCATGGTCTCAAGCGCAGAAGAGGTGCTCGGCGGACTCGGCCGACAGGTCAGAGCGCAATCAGCACGCCGAGAGCGACGATGATCGCCACCGATGCCCCTGCGATAGCCAGCCGGGCGTTGCGAGAACGACGCGGTGCCGCCTCATGCATGACCCGCAGCGACTCGGCACCGGCGGTCATCTCGATGTCGTGGACCTTGCGCTCTTCGCCCGCCACGAGCGGGCCGAACCCCTGAGAACCGAAACCATCGATAACCATCGTGCCCAACCTCCAGGTCCGCGACCACGTGAGTCGCACCTGATTGAACAGTACGCCTACTCGCAACTTCTGCAATACGGCAGACAGGTCGCGTCGGCTACACGGCGACCTTCGAGTACTTCCTTTGCGCTGCCTGCTTGGAGACTCCCAACATTGCACCGATCTCGGACCATGACCGGTCGGCGCGACGAGCCGAACGGATGGCCTCGACCAACGCCGCATCGACTTCTCCACGGCGCTCGGCGAGTTCGGCGATCGCCCGGAGCGACTGAGTGTCAGCGACCACCAGGTCTTCTGGTTCGACCGCGTCGGCCCACGCTTCGAGAGCCTTCGTTCGTGCGGCTCGAGTTGTGCTCATTTCGTCCACCACCCCTTCAAAGAACTTGGCTCTCGCCGGCATGCGTGGATGACGGCCACGCCCTCGTCGTCCTCAACCACACCAACCTCCAACGAGTTCGCCAGCCATCGGAGGTCCGATGAACATCGTGACCGCCGCGTCGTCGGTGACAAACGCCCGCCAGTGATGTCGAACTACGTGGAACATGTCGTCGTCGTTGACGCCGTGCTTTCGGGCTGAAGGCTCGACGTCCACGAAGGCAGGCTACCTACGGTTGCCGAGATCGTCAACATTTGTTGACGGCATGTCGCTGGGTGGCGCTAGCTCCATTGGGAGCGAGTCAGCCATGTAGCGCCGATTGGCGGATCTCGGAACGCTGTCCACGGTCCAGAGCGGCAGCTATGCGCCTCTCGAAGTCGGTGCTGGTCGGACCATCCGCCATGAGCGCACATTGGCCCATCCCGAGCCGGCTGTCCAGCGAGCAGAGCGGCAGCTCGGCGCTACATGTGGGCGAGCAGAGCGACACCGATGCCTGCGGCCAGTCCGTTCAGTGTTAGAGCGGTCAAGGCCGAGCCGGTGCTCCACCCAGGGTGAGCAAGGATGATGCAGGTTGTCGAGGATCTGCTCCGCGAGCAATGCCACGACGCCGTTGACCGAGGGCAGGCACGCCACCGATAGCTTCTGCAACCCGTCGGAGCGAACGCCGGAACGCCCCGCCGCGACTCCGCCTAACCTTGCCGACCGATGACCCACCTCGCCGACGATCATCTTCCGAGGCTCGCTGTGTATGGCACCCTCGCCCCTGGCAAGCCCAATCACGGGCGGCTCGCTCACCTCCCCGGCCGCTGGTTCGCCGGCGTCGTCCACGGTCACCTTCTCGACGCCGGATGGGGAGCTGACCTCGGCTTCCCTGGGCTCGTGCTCGATGACGACGGGGACGAGGTGCACGTTCAGATCCTCGAATCGGCGAACCTCGCAACAGAGTGGCCACGCCTCGATGCGTTCGAAGGCCCCGGTTATCAACGAGTCGCCGTCGAGGCGCACACCGCCACCGGTTCGGTCGCGGCGCACATCTACGTGCTCGCGACGGGTCAGTAGCGCGGCCGCGGGTAATCCCCAGATGTGTGCGGGGTAGGGAGCGTCGTGTGTGATCATGTGCTGTGCGGGTTCGAGCCTGGTTCGCGACTGTTGGTGCGCTGCTGGCCGCCTGCGGTGGAAACCCAAGTCCGGGCGTGCTCTCGACGAGCCCATGGAAAGACAGCATCGGCATCGGTCATCCCACCGAGGTCGGGACGACCGTCGGATTCGGCGGCCCGATGATGCTCGTCAACACCAGCCACAGCGACGCCACCATCGATGACGTCTCGCTGCAACACATGGACGACGGCCTCACACTGGTCGGTTGGGTGCTCTATGACGTCGTCGACAACTCAATCCCTTACCTCGAACCGTTCCCGCCCGCCGGCGCCCGCGACGCGTCGGCGCGGGTCGTCCACCCGTCTGTCACTCGAAAGAATGCAGCGGGCGCCCTCCTGGGCGACGTCGAACTGGTCGTCGGCATCAAGATCAACTCGCCCGGCGCTTGGTCGGCCAACGGCGTCCGCGTCAGCTATACAGACGGCGACGGCCATCACACGATGATGTTCCCCTTGAAACTGGTCATCTGCGCTCCGGGCTCGGACTACCCGGACGGCTGTTCCACGGACATGACCACGTGAGCGCGGCAACAACGCGTAACGGCAGTTCGGCGTGGACCTCGCTACCGGAAGATCGACGCGAACACGAACATCGCTGAGAACCCCGTAAGCGCGAGGAGCGAGGCGACTCGATGGAACGGCCAGCGTTGGCCCCAGTACTTCGCGTCGGCTTCGCCGATCATCAGCGGTGCGCGACCGCTCCTCCACGCCAGGTAGCAGTGGATCAGTCCGGCCAAGCCGAGCGCACCCACGACAACTCGTCCAAGAACTGACATCGGGAAAGACTGTCCGATTCCGGTCACGCTGTGCAACACGCAGAACGGCAGCTAGGCGTGCGGTGGTGGGGAGGCGGCCCTGAGCGCTGAGATGACGTCCTGTACGCCAGCGATCACAGGAATCAGTGCATGATCCTGTCGTCCCCAGAACGCGTCTTCCGGAACGTCAGCGTGACGGTTGCCGGCGGGGGTGAGCACATGCAGCCGCACAGCACTCGCGGCCGGCAGCCCACGATCATCCGGTGCACTGAAGAATCCAAGGTTGAGCTGGACTTGTGCGAGCAGCTTCGCCGTCGCTGCAGCGACGTGAGCGTGCGTCCCAGCCCCGATCGTCCCACCGCCTGTGCTCGTGTACATGCTCGTGGTGCCGTCGGCGAGCGCCACGATCGTTGCAAAGCCGCCGGAGCGCGGCACGTCCACCACAACCCCTGACACGTCGGGCGACTCTGGCGACGCCGAGACGAGGCCACGCGCCGTTGCGTCCAACGCCATAGCCCGAAGCCCTTCGTACGGACCCGGATCGGCCGAGTCATCCTTCTCGGCTCCTCGAGGGCGCTTCTTCCGGCCGAACACTCGAGCAGAATGCCCGAGATGACGGCCGTTGTCCAGCGATCAGAGCGGCAGTTCTGGGCGGCCTTGTGGACGGTGTACCGACCTTCGCTCGGAACTTTGGCGCATCTCTCTGGGAGATGCTGTCAGACTTCGGCGGATGCTTGACGAGCAGTTCGTGCTGGCCCTGTGCGATGTGATCTTCGAGGACGTCGACGATCCGGAGTCGGTCGCGCTCCTCGCTGTGCTCGAAACCACCCCCGTGCCGATCGAGGAACTGAGCGAGCTCGCGCAGCAGTTCGAAGCGGTCGGCTCCGACCCGCAGCACGCGCTGTACCTCGCTCGGCTCGTCAAGAACCGCGAAGACCTGCCGGACATCGTCCAACGACTCGACGAGCTCGCCGCGACACGCGTCCCTGAGCCGCGCATCACACACCTTCGGGCACGCCTCGCCGAACACATCCACGACCAGCAACCCGAAGCATTCGACTTCCTCGTGGCGGAACTTCGCTCTCGACGAGATGTCAGCCCGCACGGAGACGCCGAGCTGGGTCCGCTCCTCGATGCGCTCGCCACACTCGACGACACGTGGATCAATACAGCGATCGATCTCCTGCCCACCGAGCCGACCCTGTGGGAGCCAGTCGAATCCCACCTGAGAGCACACGCGAGCAAGCGCCGCATCATTGACCGGCACGGCATCCAATGCCTGGTGGACGCTTGGCTGCTGCGCACCGAAGGACCCGACGGGACCCGACCCGATGAGTGCTGGTGGGCGAGCTCGCTGGTCGGCGACGTCGAACGCTGGGCCGACGAGAGCCTCCACCGAGAGATCCTGCTGCAGTTCGTCGAGACCGCCGCCGACGAACGGATCTGGGAGATGGCGGCCGGCCCCCTCGAGGACTTCCTCACCGACAACGACGACCGTCTGTCCTGGATGGAACAGACCGCAGCCCAGAACCCCCGATTCCGCTTCGCACTCTCGGGCGTGTGGACCTACGGCAAAGCACCCGCCACCGCGGCCCGCATCGAACGCGCCGCCGACGACGACGCTTGATCGCCGGCGCACAGGCAAGCAGCGACGCCCGCTTGCGATCACCACGACAGCCGCTCGTAGCAGCAGATAGGGCGCGAGTCAATCGAACCACCAACCGTCGGTCACGCCCTCCGACGGCAGCTCGCGGCGCATAGCCTCGAAGAGTCGGAGGAGCTTGGGGCGCGTTTCCCTCTCAGCATGGAAGCGCTTGATCATCCCCGGCTCTGCTGCCAGTTGGTCGAACGGCCCGTCGCCCAACAACCAGAGATCGCCATCGTTGTCAGGGCAAGCCTCAAGCGTGGCCATCGCGAGATCCCACCGCAGACCAAGCGGCAGCTCCGCCCTTCCGTTCTCACGGAGATCGTTGCCGAACCAGACCGCATCAACGATCCAGTTGTCGGGGTCGTCGCTCGGCGCCGCCAAGGCATGGAGATAGCGCCGACCAACCTCATCAGCTCCTATTGCATCTACTCGCGCTGCAACCGAGTCCTTACCTGCCACCCGAGCAGAATGCCGTGCGCTGAGCTACATGTCCAGCGAGCAGAGCGGCAGATAGGGATGCGGTCCGGCGCCGGAGTCGGTCGGCGGATTACGCCCCGCACGTGTGTATCCATTGAGCCACGGGTGGTAGTTCAGCTGCCAGGTCACAACGACAAATGGCGCTCCGACGATGAGGCCTCCGATCCACCCGAATACGAATGCAGCCACCCACACAGCAGCCAAACCGAGAAGCGTAAGTTGCCGCGCCTTCGCCGACTTGGCAGATGGGACGCTCTTCGTCCCAGCCTGGGGATGATCCAGCAAGTAGTCAGCAACGGACTGGTTGCGCTTGTCCAAGCTCGACAGCCGGTCACCAAACCATCCCATAGCGGCGGAGCGTAATCGACGCTGTGAACGCATACCGGCAGCTATGGGTGGCACGCAATCGCGACTACGTGCGACGATCGCGTCATCCCGACCACAGCCGAGGTGAGTGGCCCGAGGCGCAAACCCAGCCGCCAGGAGTAGAGGCCCCGGTTCAGTATGACGATCGGTCCTGGCGTGCCGCGGGAATCTGCCGCGCGACACTGGGC
>JBAVTH010000692.1:0-12330 GCA_049696035.1 Ilumatobacteraceae bacterium | reverse complement strand
GCGCGATGCCCATTCCTGCTCCTTACTCCGGTATGAATTCCGATTCGGTTACCAATTGGGGTTGACGAGAACTTTCGTCTGATCGCTGGTGCCGCTCGCGAGGTCGGCCAGCGCCGCAGCGAAACCTTCGAGGCTGGCGGTGGAGGTGTGCAGCGGTTCGACCGCCACTCGACCGTCGGCCATCATGCCCATGGCCATCTCGAACTCCTCATGGAAGTACGCCAGCGAGGAGGTGACCGCGATCTCCTTGACGAGCCAGACACCTGGCGAGATCGGTGCGTCGCCCTCGGCGAGACCGATCAGGCACATCGCGCCGCCGCGCCGCGCCAGATCGACCGCCGACTGCACGGCGAACGGTCTGCCGACGCACTCGTACACGATGTCGGCGCCGAGCCCGTGGGTGAGCTCCTTGATCAACTGGTTGGCCGGGGTACCTGGCTCGACAGCGTGGCGCGCGCCGAGCGATAGGGCAAGCTCGCGCCGGCGGGGGTTGGGCTCGACCACGATGACGACTCCGGCGCCCGCGGCGCGGACCCATTGCATCGTGCTGAGCCCGATCGGACCACCGCCTTGGATGACAGCGATGTCGCCGAGCCGCAGCGCGCTCGATCGAACCGCATGGAAGGCGACCGTCGCGGGCTCCACCTGCGCGGCCGCCTCATCGGTGAGCGCGGGGTTCGTGCGCACGACGCGGTTGGCCGCGACGGCGATCTGCGGCGCGAACCCGCCGTGCGCGGGCGCCAACGCGTCGCGCCCCAATGCTGACAGGAACGCAACCTCGCACCGATCCGCGTGACCCCGGTTGCATGCAGTGCAATGGCCACACGCAGGAGCCGCTGCCACGACCACACGGTCTCCTTCGGAGATCGACGTCACCTCGGCACCGGTGGCCGACACCACACCAGACCACTCGTGCCCGCAGATCGCGGGGTTGTACGGGCGACCTGCCTGGAACGCATGGATGTCCGTGCCGCAGATCCCGCAGAACGCGATGTCGACCACGACGCCTCGCAGCGCAGGGGTCGGGCTCGGGAACTCACGGAGCTCCACCGTCTCCTTGCCGGTGATCAGCGCTGCGTGCATGGGGCATCTCCTCCGGCTCGGACTACTGACACGGCACCTTGCCATACTTGCGAACGCCGACTCCCACCGACGAGGCCGACTGGAGATTCCCATGAGCCTGATTGCCGTTGAAGCCGCCATCACCATCGCGGATCCATCCACCAGGGAGGCGCTCATCGCTCGCTCCGCGCCGATCCAGAAGGCCACACGCGACGACGAGCCTGGGTGCCTGGTGTACTGCTTCGCCGCCGACCCCTGCCAGGAGAACCTGATCCAGGTGTACGAGCTGTGGAAGTCGGAGGATGCACTTGCCGCGCACTTCCTCCATCAGAACTACCACGACATGCGCGCCATGCTCGGCGGTGGCGGGCTCATCAGCGCGGTGAGCCGCAAGCACCGAATCGACGCCAGCGCGCCGGTCTACGACGCCGGTCACCGGCCCAACGCTTCTTTCGACTGAGCCTCTGCGGCCAATTCCAGCCGCGACGTCGGCCCCGGGCGGGCAAGAAGTCACCATGTGGTTAATATTGCGGTAATGACCGCTACCGAACAGCCATCAGCTGCGCCTGAAGCGCGCTCCCCGGGCGTCAGCTACCAGGAGCTGCTCGACGCCGATACGCACCCCGTGCCCGAGGTGTTGCGCCTCCAGTCGCCTCGCTACCTGGGCAGCGGTGACGTGCCGATCGAGCGGTACATCTCGCGTGAGTGGCACCGCCGCGAAGTCGACCGGTTGTGGTCGCGCGTGTGGCAGTTCGCGTGTCGCGAGGAGCACATCCCCGCACCGGGCGACTACATCGTCTACGACATCGCCGAGCTGTCGTTCATCGTCGTGCGCCAGCCCGACGGTTCGATCAAGGCCTATCCGAATGCCTGCCTGCACCGTGGCCGCCAGCTCAAGGAGTACGACGGGCACTGCAGCGAACTGCGTTGCGCGTTCCACGGCTTCGCGTGGCGGTTGGACGGCTCGCTGAGCGATGTGCCGGCAGCGTGGGACTTCCCCCACGTCGACCAGCGACCCGACGAGTTCACGCTGCCCGAGTGCAGCGTCGGCACCTGGGCCGGGTTCGTGTTCATCAACCCGGACCCGCATGCAGCGCCGCTGTCGGAGCACCTGGGCGAGATCGTGGATCAGTTCGAGGTCTGGGATCTCGAGAACCGGTTCGTCGAAGCCCACGTCTCGCGCGTCATCAACGCCAACTGGAAGATCGCCCAGGAGGCGTTCTGTGAGGCCTACCACGTCAACGCCACCCACCCTCAGATCCTGTCCTACCTCGGCGACGTCAACAGCCAGGTCGACGTGTGGGACCACTGCTCCCGTGTCATCACGCCAGGCGGCACGCCGAGCCCACTGCTCAGCTACCCGGTCTCCGAGCAGGAGATGGTGCGCGGCATGCTGGATGTGCGCGTCGACCAGGACTCGCCTGTCACGCTCACGGAAGGCCAGACCGCGCGAGCCGTGCTCGCCAACATGTCGCGCGAGCGCTGGCGAGCGGTGGCCGGCGACCGCGTGGACCAGATGAGCGACTCGGAGATGATGGATTCGATCGACTACACGGTCTTCCCCAACATGCACCCGTGGGGCGCGTTCAACCGCATCACCTACCGCTTCCGCCCGAACGGCGACGACCACCGTTCGTCGATCATGGAGTGCTTTTTCCTGTCACCGTTCAAGGGCGAGCGGCCACCACCGGCGAAGGAGCGCAAGCTGGGCGTCGATGATCCGTGGTCCTCGGCGCCCGAGCTGGGCATGCTGGCGAAGGTGTTCGAGCAGGACGTCTTCAACATGGCCAAGGTCCACAAGGGCCTGGAGACCACGCGCAAGCCGGGGGCCACGTTCTCCAACTACCAGGAGTCGAAGATCCGCTGGCTGCACGACCTGCTCGGCAAGTGGGTCGGCGATACGTCGACCGAGACGCCCGTGAGCGTCGGGACCAGGTCGTGAACGGCATCATCCACCCGTTCACGGGTGCGCTGCACGAACAGGACGGCAACGGCAACATCCGCGTCATGCTCGGCGACAAGGTCGGCATCTTCGGCCTCAACGGCCACTGGATCTCCGGCGACCTGCGCGAGTGCGACCCGCAACTGTGCGGTTGGGTCGGCGGCCCGATCTTCGCCAACCATCGGGTCACGGCGCAGACGAAGAACGGGTAGCCGACCGGCACGCCGGTTCGTCGTCCAACGACTCGAGCGCGTCGGCAACCGCCTCGATCAGCGCCCGACGGTAGTCGAAGCGATCCGCCACGAACAGAATTCACCGGGTGGTCAATTCGTGGGACTTTCGGCCCTGCCGCAACGTCGTCGTTCTTGCGATGGTGTCGGGAACGCGCGAACCACGGGGGGTCCAATGCGGCAGCGACGACATGCACTGAGCGGAGCGCTCTACGACGTACGCGAAGACGGCTGCGTCGACGTGACCGCGAAGGACGGCACCACAGGAATCTTCACCGCTGACGGCCAGTGGGTGCGTGGCGAGCTCCGACACGCCGATCCACACCTGTGCGGATGGCTCGCCGGACCGCAGCTGCCACCTCGGCTGGCAGTACTGCCGAGGTTCCGCGCCACCGAGAGCACCTCCAAGGACTCCACGACGAAGGATGACACGAAGTGACCATCGACTACCGCCAGGCACCATCGCTGACGTACCAGCAGCTGCTCGACACCGACAGCCACGAGGTGCCCGAGGTGCTGCGGTGGTTCTCCCCGATGGCGCCCAGTGAGGCCGACGTGTCGGTGGATCGCTACACGAGCGCGGAGTTCCATCGCCTCGAGGTCGACAAGCTGTGGACCAAGGTCTGGCAGATGGCCTGCCGCGAGGAGGACATCCCCGAGGTCGGCGATCACATCACCTACGACATCGTCGGGCGCTCGATCCTTGTTGTGCGATCCGACACGGGCGAGATCAAGGCGTTTCACAACGTGTGCCCGCACCGTGGCCGGCGGCTCAAGGAGAATGCCGGGCGCGACACCGAGATCCGGTGCGCGTTCCACGGTTTTGCGTGGGAGCTCAACGGTTGTCTCAAGCAAGTCCCGTGCCAGTGGGACTTCCCCAGGCTGGTGGAGGACGAGTGGTCGTTGCCGGAGGTTCGCGTCGGAACCTGGGGCGGCTTCGTGTTCATCAACATGGACCCGAACTGCGAGTCGTTGGAGGCCCACCTCGGCGATCTCAGCCACCACTTCGAGCGCTGGCCGCTCGAAGCGCGCTACAAGGAAGCCCATGTTGCAAAGGTGATGAACTGCAACTGGAAGGTCGCCCAGGAAGCGTTCATGGAGGCCTACCACGTGGTCGCCACGCACCCGCAGCTGCTGCCGAGCCTTGGTGATGCGATCACGCAGTACGACGTCTTCGGCAACTTCAGCCGGGCGATCACACCCAACGGCGTGCCCAGCCCGCACATCAGCTGGGTGCCGACCGAACAGGACATCTTCGATGCGATGACCGATCGGAACCTCGACGAGGAGCCGCGGCAGATCGTGCCCGGCGGGGAGACAGCTCGCCATATCGCAGCCGAGGCGGCACGCGCCGCATTGCGCCCAGCGATCGGCAGCCGCGCCGACGAGCTGTGCGACGCCGAGCTGACCGAGAGCATCTACTACACCGTGTTCCCGAACTTCCACCCGTGGGGTTCCTACAACCGGATCGTGTACCGCTTCCGGCCATTCGGCAACGACCACCGCCGGTCGATCATGGAGTGCATGTTCCTGTCACCGTTCCCCGGCGACGAGCGCCCGCCGGCGGCGCCGATCCACTGGCTCGGCGACGACGAGGACTGGACCGTGGCCACCGAGCTCGGCATGCTGGGCCGAGTGTTCAACCAGGACGTCTACAACGTGCCCCAAGTGCAGCTCGGGCTGGAAGCGATGATCAAGCCGGGCGTGACCTTTGCCGACTACCAGGAGACCAAGCCGCGCCACTTCCACGCGCTCCTCGACCAGTGGGTGGCCAGATGAGCGCCGACGAAGTGGTTGCCCCGCCGACGTTCGACGCCACGGACGATGCCGTCACGCAATGCCCCTACCCGAGCTACCGGGCGATGCGCGACCGGGCACCCGTGCTCGAGCTGGACGGCGCGCCGTTCGGCCGCCACGGCGAGCGGATCTTCGCCGTCTCGCGCCACGAGGACATCAAGAAGATCGTCCACGACACGGTGACGTTCTCGTCGCGGTTCGGCACGCCGGCTGCGCGGCCTTCGCCCGAGCTGATCGCCCGCTTGCGAGAGGTCTACGCGCAGGGGTGGCCCAACGTGTCGACCATGCTCACCGAGGATCCACCCTCGCACACTCGCTATCGCAAGCTCGTCTCGATGGCGTTCACCCCCAAGCGCGTCAACCTGCTCGAGCCCGAGATCCAGGCGATATGCAGCGACCTGGTCGCGAAGTTCGACCGGGCGCCGCGCATCGACTTCATGACGAAGTTCGCGGTCCCCGTGCCGGTGCGCGCCGTCGCGACCATTCTGGAGGTGTCCGACACCCGCCAGGGCGACTTCAAGCGCTGGGCCGACTCCTCGGTCGCGGCCATCGGTCGCACGATCACCGACGACGAGCGGATCGCCGCCGAGCTCGACATCGTGGAACAACAGCACTACTTCGCAGGCGAGCTCGAACTGAGGCGGTCGGAGCCACGCGACGACTTCCTCACGGACCTCCTCAACGCTCAGCTCCCCGCGGGCGACGGCGTCGAGGGTGGGTCGCTGACAATGGCGGAGATGCTGTCGATCATCCGCCAGATCCAGGTGGCCGGCAGCGAGACCACCGCCAGCCTGCTCGCCGACCTGATGGTGCAACTCGCCGAACACCCCCAGGAGTGGGAACGCCTGAAGGCCGACCCGTCGCGCGCCGGCCTCGTGGTCGAGGAAGGCCTTCGTTGGGCAAGCCCGAACCAGGGTCTGTTCCGCATCGTCACCGCCGACACCGAGGTCGCCGGCACGCCCATCCCTGCCGGCTCGGTCGTGTGGGTGATATACGGCTCGGCCGACCACGACGACGGCGTGTTCGCCGACCCGGAGGCGTTCTGGCCGGATCGCCCTGGCCTCAACAACCACATCGCGTTCGGCCACGGCATCCACTTCTGCCTGGGCGCCGCGCTCGCCCGGCTGGAAGCAGTGATCGCGCTGCGCACGCTGGCCGCGCACGTCGACACGATCACCGTGGTCGACAGGGAGTCGCTGCGCTACGGCCGCAGCTTCATCCTGCGTGGCCTGGAACACCTCGAGCTCGACCTCACCTACCGCTGACCGACGCAACCACCGCCGGTCGTCGCCCGGTCGCTGTGTCCAACCGTGAATTCACGGAAGGTGACGTAGGTTTCTGTGAATTCACAGGTGCGACGACGAGCTGCCGGGGCGAGTGCCACGTCGGCCTCGCAGGCGCTCACGGCCAGGCGACCATCACCGCCCGACGCTACGACCACTCGTTCCAGCGGATGAACTCCTCTGCGGGCGGGCGCTTGGCGGGCTGGAAGTCGGTACCGATCGTGTAGGCCACAGGGAACAGACCTGCCTGGCTGTACTGGTCGTACGGAATGCCCAGCAGTTCGGCGACGTCGCGCTCGTTCTGCAGATGCAGCGAGGTCCACGCGGAGCCCAGGCCCCGCTCGCGCAGCGCGAGCATGAAGCTCCACACCGCGGGCAGGATGCCGCCCCAGCGTGACGCCTGACGCCACGACGGCGTGCCCTCGTCCATGCGGTCGGCGAGCAGCGGGATGACGTGCACCGGCACCTCGTGCAGGTGTTCGGCGAGGTGTCGTGCCGACTGGTTGACCCTGTCGGCCTGCGAGCCGGGAAGCGGTGGTGGCGCACCGACGTAGGCGGCCTCGAAGTTCGTGCGATAGATGTCGGCGATGGCCTGTCGCTTCGCTGCGTCTTCGATGATCATCCACCGCCACCGCTGCGAGTTGGAGCCAGTGGGCGACTGGTGCGCGATCTCGATGCACTCGATCAGCACGTCGCGCGGCACCGGGCGGGTGAGGTCGAGCCGCTTGCGGACGCTGCGCGTGGTGGTGAGCACCTCGTCTGCGGTGAGACCCAGGTGGTCGATCACGTGGCGTCCTGATCAGCCGCATGCTCAGCCATCCACGCCGCGGTTGCCTTCCCCATCTTGCCGCCGTCGTAGCCGATGCGCTGCGTCGGCTCGACCTCCAGGATCACACGCCGCGGCGAATCGAGGAACTTCACAAAGACCGCCTGGCGCTCTGGCTCGCCCGGCTGCACCACGGCCGACAGCGCCGGGTAGAACCAGTCCTTGGTGGCCTGATCGTCGCGGATCGTGCAGATGCCCTTGTAGGTGACCGTCTTGTTCCGCGCCATCTTGGCGCCGGTGGAGGTGACCACGATGCACACCCGCGGGTCGCGGCGCACTGCGCTGATCCGTGCCCGTTGGCTGGTGGCGGTGAGCCAGAACTTCCCGTCGCGGTAGACGTAGGACATGATCACACCCACCGGCCACCCTTCCTTGTTCGACCAGATGAAGGTGCACTCGTTCTGCAGCAACAGCATCTGCTGCTCGACGTCGTCGTCGAGTCCGTACACGGTGACGTCTTCGTAGTTCTCGGGGTGCTCGGCCATGCCCGCACCGTAGAGCCTCCGCGGCGCTGCGATCGACACGGAACCAATCAGCTGATCAATTACCGGCGAACGATCCAGCGGATCGGCAGCGTGGTGAGGCCACGCAGGATGAACGGCTCGTTCACCGCGACGGCGCCCACGCGCTCGACGCTCTCGAAGCGATCGATCATCAGCTGCAGCGCGAGGCGGCCTTCACGCCGTGCGCGCGAGGCGCCGATGCAGTGGTGCACTCCCCACCCGAACGCGAGGTGCGAGTTCGCGCCGGCGCGGAAACGGTCCAGTCGGATCTCGTCAGCGCCCTCCCACACCGCCTCGTCGCGATTGGCGGAGGCGAACAACGCCATCACCCGCGACTCGGCGGGGATCTCGTCGCCGCACACCTCGGCGGGCTCGGGGTTGACGCGGAACAGACCCTGCACCGGAGAGTCGAACCTCAGGAACTCCTCGACGGCGGCCGGCACCAGCTCCGGGCTGCTGCGCAGCTGACTCACCAGTTCGGGCTGTTCGATCAGCCGGTAGAGCATCAGCGAGATCAGGCTGGCCGTCGTCTCGTGGCCGGCGACCAGCAGCTGCTGGCACAGCCGGCACACCTCGTGGTGCGTGATCGTGCCGTCGAGTTCGGCCAGAGTCATCACCGACAACACGTCGTCGGGCAGCGCAGCACCCTGCTGGTGCAGCGCCGTGCGCACCGCGACCAGTTCGTCCACCAACGCAAAGATCTGCCGGTTGGCATCCTCGGCGAGCGTCGGATCAGCTCCGCCGAGCGAGTTGACGATGGCGTCGGACCAACGACCGAAGTCGTCGCGCCGATCACGCGGCACCCCGAGCAGGATCGCGATCACCGCGGCGGGGAACGGAAACGCGAAGAGACGGACGAAGTCGCCCTCGCCGTCGTCGGCGAACGCACGGCTCCACAGCTCGTCGCCGATGCTGTGGATCTCGTCATCGAGCCGGTCGATCGCGACCGGCCGGAACGCGTTCTGCAGGACCCGCCGCTGACGTCGATGATCAGGATCGTCGGTGGTCCCGAGCACACCACCGGGCTGCGCGTTGACACCGACGCCGAATCCGTTGCGCCACTCCTTGGGCCTGGTGAGCACATCGAGCACGTCGGCGTGACGGCTCACCACGAAGAACGGCGGGGTGTGCGACTCCTCGACGTGCAACGGGCACCGCCCGCGCAGGACCCGATGGCCCTCCGACGGCTCGACATCGTTGGCGCGAGCCAAGTGGGAGTACGGCGCTCCGTCTGCGTCGGTCATCGCTGCCTCGTTCAGTAGGGCATCGTCCCGCCGTCGACGGGGAACATGCACCCGGTCATGTTCTTGGCGGCGTCGGAAGCCATCAGGACAGCCACGGCCGCGACTTCTTCGACCTTGTTGGGCCGCTTGATCGCCGACTCGGAGCTGAACATCGTGATCAGGGCGTCGTAGCTCTCGAGGCCCATCGCGACCGCAGAGTCCGGGCCAGTGGCACGGACGATGTCGGTCTCGATCAGGCCGGGAAGGATCGCGTTGACGGTGATGCCGAGCGTGCCGACCTCACGGGCCGCTGCCTTGACCAAGCCGTTGACCGCATGCTTCGTCGCTGCATAGCCGGGGATGCCCGGCTTGCCCAGCTTGCCCTCCACCGATGACGTGACGATGATGCGGCCCGAATCGCGAGGGATCATGTGCTGGAGCGCGCGGCGCATGCCCCAGAAGACGTGGTTGAGGTTCCAGTCGACCTCCAGCGCCCACTCTTCGTCGGTCATCTGGAACACCGGAGCAGTGTTCAACACTCCACCGGAGTTGAGGCAGCAGATGTCGAGCTTGCCGAACTTCTCGATCGTGAAGTCGATCAGGCCTTCCACCGTCGCCTGCTTCGAGGCGTCACCGGCGAAGAAGGCGACGTTGTCGCTGCCGCCCATCTCCGCGATGCACTGCCGGCCCTTTGCCTCGTCGCGGCCGTTGACGACGACCGTTGCGCCCTCAGCGATGAATGCATCGGCCATTGCGCGACCGATGCTGCGGGTGCCGCCTGTGATGCAGGCGACCTTGCCGTCGAGCTTTCCCATGGGAGTGATCCTTTCGTCCCTGCCGGCTCAGTAAGGAGCCGTGCCGCCGTCGATGGAGATGAGTGATCCGGTGATGCCGGCGCCTGCGTCGGAGGCCAGCAAGGTGGCGACCGCGGCGACGTCTTCGACCTCGTTGAGCCGCTTGATCGAGGACTCCTGGGCGAACATGTCGAGCAGGCCCTGGTAGTCCATGCCCATCGAGGCCGCCGCCGGCGGGCCTTCGACCATCATGATGTCGGTCTCGATCGCACCCGGGCACAATGCATTGACGGTGATGCCCATCGTGCCGACCTCATGAGCCGCCGACTTGGTGAGCCCGTTGATGGCGTGCTTGGCGGCGACGTAGATCGAGATGCCCGGCTTGCCGACCTTGCCTTCGAGGGAGCTGACGCACATCACGCGACCCGACTGCTGCGGGATCATGTAGTGGAACGCACGCCGCATCGTCCAGAAGGTGTGCCAGAAGTTCCACACCAGCGAATCCTGCATGGCCTCATCGGTGAGATCGACGATCGGGGCGTGACCGGACGCGCCGCCCGCATTGGCGACGAGGATGTCGATGCGACCGAAGTGGGCCACCGCGCCGTCGACGATCGCCTCGCACGATTCACGCTGCTTCACGTCGCCGGCGATGTAGTGCACCCGGTCGCCCGCATCCAGCTCCGCCAGCGTGCGTGCGGCCTTGCTCTCGTCGCGACCGTTGACCACCACGAGTGCGCCCTCGGCCAAGAACGCCTTGGCGATACCAAGGCCAATGCCGCGCGTACCGCCGGTGATGCACGCAACGCGCCCATCGAGTACTCCCATGAGAACCCCCTTCTCTGTGCTGGTGGGCGACCGTACAACGTCGCGTCCGCTCACTCGGTGTCGGAACCTACCAGACGTTCAATTCTTCTGTGTCACACGCATCGGCCGTCGGGCCGGGCCTCGAGAGTCGCCCGAATCACGCCGTCGGCAACGACATCAGCTCACCGCGCAACGCCATCTTGGTCGACTTGACCGCGCGCTCGTGGCGCTTCGGGTCATCGGAAACACCGTCGGTGAGGCCGATCAGGATCATCGCCACGAACTCGACCACGAAGGGTCGCTGCTTCTTGGAGATCTCGCCGTTGGCAACTCCTGCGTCGACGAGCCGGACGAAGAACTCGTCGCGACGGTCGGAGTGCTCACCGAGCTTCTCGCGGATCTCCGGATGACGGCGCATGTCGGAACGAACGACACCGAGGAACGCGGCAAGGGACGGATCCTCCTTGTTGAGCACGCGGGCGGTGTCGAGAACCGCCTCGAACTTGCCGAGGAACCCGACGGCTTTGTCCACCGCCTCGTTGAACTGGCCATAGATCCGCTGTTGCAGATCGTCGTGAACGGCAACGTACAGATCGAGCTTCGATCCGAAGTAGTGGTAGAGCGCACCGGCGGTGAGCCCGATCTCGGCGGCGAGGTCGCGGTTGGTCGAGGAGTCGTAGCCACCGGCGGCGAACGACGTTCGGGCGATGTCGAGGATGCGTCGGCGAGTATCGGCCGAGTCGGTTGCCGGCGGGCGGCCGAGTCGCTTCGAAGGGGGGGTTCGCGGAGCCATCACGAGAAGTATGCGTCACTGGACGCATGGCAGCGGACACTGCACTCGCGCACGCCTGGTCGACACCGCGAGGCTCGACTCCTCAGTCGACGCGCGGCTTGTAGGTGTGCGTACGTTGGGTGCGGCCGCCGGCGACGAGGATCAGCTGCCCGGTGACCCAGGAGGCGGCATCCGAGGCCAGGTAGAGCACGGCGCCAGCGATGTCGTCGGGTGTGCCCATGCGGCCGAGCGGAATGGTGGCGGCGATGGCGTCGAGCTGCCCGGCGGTGTTTAGCACTTCCTCGAATGCCTCCGTCGCCACCGGGCCGGGAGCGACGGTGTTGACGCGGATGTTCGGCGCCAGCTCCAACGCCAGCGTCTCGCTGAGGTTGTTCATCCCGGCCTTGGCAGCTGCGTAGGGGCCGGTGAACGGTGAGCCACGTGTGCCGGCGCCGGAGCTGATGTTGATGATCGAGCTTCCTGGCTTCATCCGTGTCGCTGCCGCCTTGCAGCCTTGGAAGGCAGAGGTGAGATTCAGTTCGAGCTGCGCCCGGAAGATCTCGTCGGGCGTGTCGATCAGGGCCCTGGTGGTCTTCTCGACCGAGCCGCCGACGTTGTTGACCCACACGTCGATGCGCCCGAACTTCTCCATCGCCCGGTCGGCGAGCTCCTCGGAGAAGTCGCGGATGTCGCCGGCGACGACGAGCGCTTCGCGGCCACGTTCCACGACCCCTGCTGCCGTCGCTTCCAGGTCGGCGATCCGGCGCGCGTTGAGCACGACGTTGCACCCTGCATCGGCGAGGCCCCACGCGATGGCGCGACCGATCCCCTGGCCGGAGCCGGTGACGACCGCGACCCGTCCGGACAGGTCGAACAGGTCCAGGAGGCTCGATGTCATGGGCGTCACATTGACAAACCGAACGACCGTTCGGCAAGTCGGAAGTGCGCCTCACCGCCGTGGCGTGTGGGGCTTGAACTGGCCGGTGCTGGCCGTGATGCCACCGTCGACCGGGACGACGGCGCCGTTCACGAACGACGCCTCGGGCGACGCGAGGAACGCGATCACCGCCGCGATCTCGGCGGCCTGGCCC
>JBAVTH010000691.1:0-3299 GCA_049696035.1 Ilumatobacteraceae bacterium | reverse complement strand
ACCCCGTTCGGTGTCGGCGCTCCCGATCGCGGCGAGGCGACGGGTGATGTCGCCGCCGGCACCCTGCACGTCGCGGTTCCCTTCGACACCAACTGGGTGCTGTCGGTGGATGGCAGGAACGTGCCGGGTCGCCGGGCGTTCGGTTCCACGCTCGCCTTCGACGTACCCGCCGCCGGCCGAGCCACGCTCACCTACGAGACGCCGGCCACCCGATCACTGTGGTTGGTGGTGCAGCTGCTCATCTGGTTGGGGCTCGGCCTCGCCGCCAGCCGCTTCCGGCCATCGTCGCTGCGCCGTCGCCGGCGTCCGGCGGTGTTGCTGACTGATACCTCTCCGGTGGCCGACCTCACGACGCCGCTCGAGCCTGCCGCGGCCGGTGGGCTGCCGTGGGTCGTGGGCGAGGGGAAGACCTCATGAGCCGGCGCGTGCTCGCGATCCTTGCGGTCGTCGTGATCCCTCTGGCCCTGTTGGTGGTGGCCGTTCGTGGTGATGTTGCGCCGGCGACATCCCCGACGTTCGCCGCGCTCGGGTCGCCTTCGATGCCGTTCGTGCCGCATCAGGGCTTCATCAACTCCACCTGGTTCTGCCCGGGTGTGCCATCAGGTGCCGACGGGTTGGGAGGCTCGGTCACCGTCGCCAACCCGTCCGACGCGCCGCTCACCGGCCAGCTGACGGTGTTCAACGACGTCGCCGGCACGGAGGCGGTGGAGCAGCACTTCGAGGTGCCCGCCCGCGACACCTTCCGCGCCGATCTCCCCACGGTGCAACCGGCCGGCGGCTACCTGTCCGCGATGGTCGAGATCACCGGCGGCGGCGGGTTCGTCGAGCAGCAGGCGGATCACCCCGACGGCAACTCGGTCAGCCCGTGCTCCAACAGCACCTCCGGCAACTGGTACTTCGCCGACAACTACACGCTCTTCGACAGCAAGGAAGACCTGGTCGTCACCAACCCGTTCCCCGACGAAGCCATCATCGACGTCTCCTTCGCCAGCAACGACGGCGACCGCAAGCCGTCTCAGCTGCAGGGTGTACCGGTTGCCGGTCACTCGGTGTACGTGGTCGACGAGAAGTACTTGGCCAAGGACGAAGCGGTGCTGGCCGTGTCGATCGTCGCCACCCGCGGTCGTGTGGTGGCCGGCCGGGCCCAGCAGTACTTGGGCGAACGCCAGGGGTACTCGATGAGCCTCGGAGCGCCCGCCGGTTCGGCCGCATGGTGGTTCGCCGACGGGGAGAACGACGGCACCAACTTCGAGCGCTACAGCATCTTCAACCCGAGCGATGTCGAGGCGTCGGTGCAGCCCGTCTTCCTCGGGGTCACGAGCGAGACGTTCAACAACGACCTGGAGCCGATCACGGTGGCGCCTCATCAAGTCGCCTCGCTGAGCATCGCCGACGTGCCCGATCTTCCCCTCGGCCGCCACGGCGCTCAGTTCTCCTCGCTCACCGGCACGCCGATCGTGGTCGAGCGCGCCATCACCCGCAAGGCCGGCGACGGCTTCGTCACCACTGTCGTGCGCGGTGTCGAGCAGTACTTCGCCGAGTCGGGCTTCTATCGCTGGAGCATGGCGATCGGCACCGACCTCGCAGTCGAGAACGTGCTGGTCGTGCTCAACGTGTCGTTCTCCGACGCGACGGTCGCCGTGAAGGCGCTCGGTCCGGGCGGCGAGGTCGACCTGCCCGGGTTGGAGGCGGTGCCGGTGCCGGCCAGTGGGGTCGTCACGATCGCCATCCCCGATCAGGCCGCCGCGTTGGGGCACCCGCTCATCGTGGTCGGCACTCAACCGATCATCGTCGAACGCCAACTGCCGCGTGGTCCCGCGGGCACCGAGCTGCGCGGCCGCTCCGGCTCGCTCGCACTGCCCGGTTGAGCCGGAGGGGCCGGCGATGGTGCAGGTGATCGTTGCAGTAGCGGTCATGGCGACGGCGGTGGCGGTGGGCCTGGCGCTGCGTCGTCGGCAGGTGACCGAGGCACCCACCCAGCCCAGCTACGCGGTGCCCGCCCAGCTCGACCGCGCCGACTTCGCCGCGCCCACGCCGTGGCTCGTGGCGGTGTTCTCCTCGGCCACCTGCACCACCTGTGCCGATGTCGTGCGCAAGGCGCGGGTGCTGCAGTCGCCCGAGGTGACCGTGATCGACGTCGAGTTCGGCGCCGACACGGCGCTGCACAAGAAGTACGACATCCAGGCGGTGCCGTTGGTGGCGATCGCCGATGCCGATGGTGTGGTCAGGGCCGGGTTCGCCGGTCCGGTGACAGCAACCGACCTGTGGGCGGCCGTTGCCGAAGCGCGGCAGCCGGGCACCAGCCCGGAACCGGAGCTCGGTCGCTGAACAACCTGCTCGGCCATCTCGGCCGGTCGGGCCTATTCGACGGTTGCGGTGTGGCTGTCCTCGGTTGCCGAGGCGGTGGTGCCATCGAGGCTGGCATGCACCAGTTGCGCAACCTCCGCGCCGTCGATCGTCTCGCGCTCCAGCAGCGCTTCCGCCACCATCTCGAGTGCCGGCCGGTACTTGGTGAGCACCTCGGTGGCCCGCGCCTCCTGCTCATGGAGGATGCGGAAGATCTCGCTGTCGACCAGTTTGGCCGTGTCGTCGCTGTACTCGCGGCCTTGTGTCATCAGGTCCTCGCCGAGGAACACCTGCTGCGAACCGCTCCAGGCCATCGGCCCGATCGCATCGCTCATGCCCCATTCACGCACCATGCGCTTGGCGATGCTGGTTGCCTGCTCGAGGTCGTTGGCGGCACCCGAGTTGAGGTGACCGAACACGATCTTCTCGGCCACCCGGCCACCCATCGCTTTGCAGATCAGGTCGTCGAAGTACTCCTTCGAGTACGTGTGCCGCTCTTCGGGCAGGCTCCAGGTGACACCCAGCGCCATGCCGCGGGGGAGGATGGTGACCTTGTGCAGCGGGTCGCTGTTGGGCAGCACGACCGTGAGGATGGCATGGCCGCCCTCGTGGATGGCCGTAGCTCGCTTCTCCTCGGCCGAGAGCACGAGGCTCTCCCGGCGGGCGCCCATGACGACGCGGTCGCGGGCGTTCTCGAAGTCGATGCGCTCGATCTGCTTGCTGCCGCGGCGCACTGCGAACAGGGCGGCCTCGTTGACGAGGTTGGCGAGGTCGGCGCCCGACATGCCGGGCGTGGCCTTCGACATGACCTCGAGGTCGACATCGGGGCCCATCCGCTTGTCGCGGCTGTGCACCTTGAGGATCGCCAGCCGCTCTTCGTTCTCCGGCAGCGGCACCACGATCTGACGGTCGAAGCGGCCCGGGCGCAGCAGTGCGGGATCGAGGATGTCGGG
>JBAVTH010000690.1:0-2127 GCA_049696035.1 Ilumatobacteraceae bacterium | reverse complement strand
GCGAAGGTGATCAGGCGGGGCCAGCCTGGACGACCCAGGAGTTGACCGCGTAGCCGCCGGTCTCGTTGACCTGCACGAGCGCAACCGAGTTGACCTGCGGACCCGAACCGCTGACGGTGTTGGTGACGATCTTGAACGTCTTCTGCACGACGGGGTTGAGGAGGCCGAGCTGCAGGAAGTCGGGCACGCCCGCCGGCACCGACATCTGGCCGGTGAGGATGCCACCGCCGAAGGAGATGTTCTTGTCGACATTCGCGCCCGGAGCCACGTTGACGCTCATCGAGCCCTGCGGGATCGTCACGTAGCCGGGGATCTTGATCTTCACCTTGGCAGCGGTCGTGAGGTTGATGTCGATGATCGGGCAGCCCGGCGACGGCACCGACGGCGGCTGCACCACTGCGCATGGGGCGGGAGCGACGACGGTGGAGACGAGGTTCGATGCGTGGTAGTGATGATCCAGTGGGTCGATCGGGTTGGTATCGGTGGAACCGAACACCTGCGACTCGGGCACGAAGAGCTGGCCGGGGATGTCGAGGTCGACGGTGTTGGTCCCGGAGATCACCCCGTTCACCGACATGATCGACACCTCGTTCATCACGGCCTCGGGGTCGGTGGCGGCCACCAGGCGACGGTTGAAGGAGAGGTTGACACCGTTCCCGGTGCTGGCGACGGTGTTGTCGATCACCAGCCGGCCATCGGCACCGAACACCCACGTGCCGCCGACGCCGTTGCTGTAGGCGTCAAACGGGGCATTGATCGCGTCGCCGAGCGCCACTGCATCGCTGTCGGCACAGCCCGGTACCGAGCCGGCGCCCACGACCACGGTGGCGTCGCCGCTGATGTGCACCGACTTCTCGAAGTAGTAGATGCCGGAGACGAAGTACACGGGCTGCGAGCCGGTGATCTCCAGGTTGTCGATGTAGCGGCCGGGGAAGAACACCGTGCAGCCACCGTCCACCATCTGATAGCCGTTCGCGTACGCGGCCACGTTGGCAACCGCCGGCAGGTAGGGCATGAAGACGATGCCGGGCCCAGAGGTGCGGTCGATGTCGCCGACCCAATGGTGGGCATCAGTGTCGCCGTTCGCCGGATACGGCTTACCGCAGGGCACCTTCAGGCCAGGGTCGGTCTGCACCATGCTGGAGCACCATGTCGGCGACATCGTGCCGTTGAGCTCGGGGCGCTCGGGTTCTGCCACGTAGGGCAGCGGGATGACCGCACCGGAGCCCACCTGGGTGGTGGCCAGCGCGTAGCGCTGCTCGCTGGGCACGTCCTGCATGGCCGTGCCCACCATGTAGCACTTCGTCTCGATGCCCAGGCCGGGCGGTACCCACAGGTCGTGCCCGGAGGTGGCGCCTGCACCCTGACACGCCTGATACAGCTTCAGCGTGTCGTACATCGCCGCCCGCAGGCCACCCTTGACGGCCTCCACCCTCACACTGCGGCCGCTGGTGACACGGTTGGCGCGCAACACCCCCATCGTGTAGTTCATGATCGGCAGCACCATCAGGGTGCCGATCATCACCACCACCAGGGCGAGGATCAGCGAGCTGCCCTCGTCACGAACGCGCTCGGAAGCGCCATCCACTTCTCGGCGCCGCTGGCTCATGTGTGGAGCACCTGCTGCACGCACGACACGGCCTTGTTGGGGTTGACGGTGAGCGTGATCGAGGTCCACGGGGCGTGATTGGCCACCGGCGCGACGGTGAAGTCGGTGAACGGTGCTCCGCCCGCCCGGCAGGACCACCCGTTGGGTGTGTAGCCGGCAAGGCTGGTGAAATCCTGCGGCGAGATCGTCACCTCCTGCGGGGAACCACCAGGCAACGCCACGTCGAAGGTGCCGCTACGGAACGCCGGCGACGTCTGCACCGTCTCGTTGGTGGTGGAGATCTGGTAGGTGAACGGGTCAAGAGCGGAGGTGGTGCCCACCTTCGTCTGCAGCGTCACGGTGCCACCGCACTGGCCGAGCGCGATCGCCGCCAGCGCGTTCGCGAAGTTGGTGTAGTTCGGCATCACGAAGAGGTCGGCCGCCGCCGCGTCAGGGTACGGGCCTCCGCGAGGCAGTGCCTCCACGAAACCACCTTCGACACCGGTGGTGTTGCCCACGATCAAGTTGCCGATCGTCGC
>JBAVTH010000689.1:0-13945 GCA_049696035.1 Ilumatobacteraceae bacterium | reverse complement strand
ACCGATACCACTGCCCATCAGCACGATCACGCGCTCTGCATCGGGCGCGCCGTGGTACTCCACGAGCGAGTACTGCCGGCCGGTGACAGTCGCGAACTTGTCCATCGCCGCCTGCACGGCCTCCGGCACGGCTGCGTGGAACGGGGTACAGGCTTCGCGCGCCTGGAAGAACACGTCGGGGTTCTGGGCGCTGCCGCGCAGCATCGGCCGGTCTGGGTCGAGACCGCGCCCACGATGAGCGTGCACGAGGTCGTCGTCGATCATCGCCCGGACCTGCTCGGGCGTGGGCAGGAACACCGTGTTCAGCTCGTGGCTGGTGCGGAACCCGTCGAAGAAGTGCAGGAACGGCACGCGGGTGGACAGCGTCGCAGCATGGGCGATGACTGCCATGTCGGCCGCTTCGTGCACCCCGGGAGAGCAGAGCATCGCGAAGCCGGTGGTGCGCGCGGCCATCACGTCGCTGTGGTCGCCGAAGATGCTGAGCGCGTGCGTGGCCAGCGAGCGGGCGGCGACGTGGATGACCGTGGGTGTCAGTTCGCCGGCGATCTTGAACATCTCGGGCAGCATCAGCAGCAGCCCTTGGCTGGCGGTGAACGTGGTGGCCAGCGCTCCACGCAGCACGGCGCCGTGCAGCGTCGCAGCGGCGCCGGCCTCGCTCTGCATCTCCATCACCTCGGGTACGACGCCCCAGAGGTTGGTATGTCCCTTGGCGCTCCATTCGTCGGCGTACTCGCCCATGGCGGAGGCGGGGGTGATGGGGTAGATGGCGATGACTTCCGAGAGCAGGTGAGCCACGCGGGCTACGGCTTCGTTGGCATCGACCACCTCCCGGCGCAGCGCGGCTGCGGTGGATTGGTCGGACACACCTCGACGGTACGGTCGATCCGTGGCGGTCAACAGGGTCTTTCGGCCCACGAGCCGGTTGCCGACGGCCTTGGTCTCGCGCGCGGGCCTGGTCCGGCCAGAATGCTGTCCGATGAGCCCCGATCCACCGCCGTCCGACCATGTCGAAGCCCGCGTGCGCGCCGCGCTGGCAGCCACCGGCGAGGCCTACGAGGTGATCGCCTGCGACCCCTCGCTCGCCGATACGGCTGCCTTCTGCGCGGCGTACGGGTACTCCCCCGACATCAGCGCCAACACCATCATCGCCATCGGTAAAGGTGCAGCCCCGGTGTACGTGGCCTGCATCGCGTTGGCCACCACCCGGCTCGATGTCAACGGCGCGATCCGGCGGCGGCTGGAGGTGCGCAAAGCGTCGTTCGCCTCGGCCGACGACACGATCGCGGTCACCGGCATGCAGATCGGCGGCGTCACCCCCTTCGCGTTGCCCACCGAGCTGCCCATCTGGGTCGACGCCGAAGTGATGCGACGCGAGCAACTGATCCTCGGCGGCGGCAGCCGCAGCATCAAGGTGCTCTGCCCGCCAAGCACCCTCTTGGCGCTGCCGGGCGTGACCGTCGTCGAAGGCTTGGCGACGCCGTTGCCGCACGAACCGGGCTGATCGCTCGGCACAGAGCCGTCCAGGTCCGACATCGTCGGGGACCGAACGCCTCGCGCTCGCATCGGGCACGGGCCGAACGGCCCTAGCCGCTCGTCGAGCGCCATTGCAGGATTGCCGACGGGGGTTCATGCCATGCCTGACGGTCAATACCTGAGCCAGAACGACACCATCATGTGGATGGTCGAAGCCGATCCGCTGCTGCGCAGCACCATCCTGGGTGTCGTGCTCCTGGAGGGCGCTCCGGAGTGGGATCGGCTGCACGCCCGCGTCGAGGAAGTGAGCCATCACATCTCCGCGCTGCGCGAGAAGGTGGTGCCGGTGCCATTGCACCCCACCACCTTGCGCTGGGTCGCCGACACCGACTTCGACATCGACTACCACCTGCGCCGCATCCGGCTGCCCGATGGCAGCGACGTGCAAGATCTGCTCGACTGGGCGCGGACGACGGCGATGGGCGGTTTCGACAGCACCCGCCCGTTGTGGGAGTTCACGCTGCTGGAAGGTGTCGGCGACGGAGCCGCGCTGGTGATGAAGGCGCATCACGTGGTGACCGACGGCATCGGCGCCGTCCAACTCGCGGCCCACCTGTTCGACTTCGAGGAGTCACCGAGCGAGCACGATCACACCAGCCGCCCCTCGGCTGCGCACCACTCCTCACTGTCGATGCTGCGCGACGTGGTCGTCCACGATGTGGAAGGCGTCGTCGATCTCGCTCGGCACCAGCTCGCCTCCGTGGTGCCCAACCTGCTCCACGCTGTCCGCAACCCGCAGCAGGCGGCCCGCGAGGCCATGTCGACGGCGATGTCGATCGGGCGGATGCTGGCCCCTACCACGACGCCGAAGTCGACGGTGATGCTGGGGCGCATGAAGGCCTCCAACTTCCGTCTTGTGGAGGTGCCCACCGAGGCGTTGCGCGCGGCGGCGAAGGTGGGTGGCGGCCGCTTGAACGATTCGTTCCTCGCCGGCATCACCGCCGGGCTCCACCGCTACCACGCCCTCCATGGTGCGGAGGTGCACGAGCTGCGCGTCGCCATGCCGATCTCCCAACGCGAAGCGGGCGACTCCGAGGGTGGGAACCATGTGACCGTGATGCGGTTCACGCTGCCGGTCGATGCGACGTCCACCGCCCAACGGATCAGCGCCATGCACGATGCCGTCGACGAAGTGCGCCACGAACGATCGCTCGAACACACCGAGTCCATCGCCGGCTTCCTCAACCTGATGCCCAAGGGCGTGATCGGGGCCATGTTGAAAGGTGTCGACTTCTTGGCCAGCAACGTGCCCGGCGTACCCGTGCCGATGTGGCTGGAGGGCCAACGCGTGCAGCGCTTCTTCCCCTTCGGTCCGACGGCAGGCTCGGCAGTGAACATCACGCTGATGTCGTACGACGGCACGTGCTGCATCGGCGCCAACATGGACGCGGCGGCGATCCCCGACCCCGATGTGTTGGCCCAGTGCCTGCGCGACGGGTTCGACGAGGTGTGCGCGCTGGCGGCCCCGGCAGCACGGCCACGGCGGGCAACGAAGAAGGCCCGCTGAAGAACGCTCGCAACGGGCTCAGCTCGGCGAGGAACGAACCGTCAGGCGGCTCCACGCGCCCACGTACACCTGGTCGCCATCGTGCAGCTCCGCCGGCACTCCCGGCACCAGCGCGGCCACCGACTCGTCGGGCTCGGAACCCGACGCGACCACATAGGTGCCGTTCGTCGACGACAGGTCGACGATGGTGAGGTTCTCACCGTCACGCACGAACTGAGCGTGGCGGCGCGACACACCGGTGTCGGCATCGAGCGCGATCTCCGGACGCAGGCCGCGCGATGCCGACGATCGACCGATCAGCGCGGTGTGGTTCGACAGCGGCACCGTCGACGAGGATGCCACCGGGCACGGCTGGTCGGCCAGGGCGCCCTTCAGGCCGTACCACTGCTGGTCGACCTCGACCACGACGATCCATCGGACCGCCGAGACGACGGGTGCGGAAGCGGCCGACGGTGGCGGCAGGGTGGCCTGCGGGGGCGCCTGACCGGTGGTGAAGTCGTACCCGCACACCTCGCAGAACAAGGCGTCGGCAGGGTTGAGCTCGTTGCAGTGGGGGCAGTTCACCGGCGGCGCCGCGGACGATGGCATCGCCGGCGATGCAGAGGCGGGCTGACCGAGCGGGGCAGATTGCGCAGGGACCGGGGACAGGGCACCACCGATCTTGGCGCCACACGTGTCGCACCACTCCGGGTCGGTGCTCTGGTGGCCGTTGGGGCAGGCGACCGTGCTCATGGCTCACGCCGAATGCGGGTGGTCTTGGTGCTGCGCGTGTCGAGCGCCATCTCGTCGCTCTTCTCGACGTCCTTCTTCAGCCTCACCGTGCCCGCATCGGCGTCCACGACGTCGACGACCTTCTCCAGCAGACGGGTGGTGCTCTCGTTACCCGAGTCGTGCGCCAGCTTGGCGGCCTCCCCTAACAGCACGGTCGCCGTCCGCTCGTCGCCGGAGGCCTTTGCGGCCAACCCCTTCTGGATGGTGTCGGCCAGCTTCGCCTGACCGGTGTAGTGCGCAACGGCGGGGTCGATGCGAGTGGTGAGATCGGTATCGGCGCTCCACACCGCCTTCACCAGCGACTTGGCCTGCACCTCGTCGTTGACGACCAACTCCACACGCGCCGCCAACCGCTCGTTACCGACGGCTGCAACCGGCACACGAACCGCCACGTGGTAGTCGCGCGCTTCGTCGCTCCAGGCACCGGTGGGGAACTCGCGCACGAGGGGTGCCGTCTGCACACCCATGGCGGTGAGGTCCTCCACCGTCGGCGCGACCTGGCGCACGAACAGCACTTCGCTGCCCTGCGGTGTCCAGATGCGCAGCCGTGCGTCGGGCACACCACGGCTCATCGCAGCCTGCATCATCGCTTCGAAGTCGGCCTCCAGGTCCTCTGGCTTGGCCACGATGTCGACCGTGCCCATCAGGGCAGTCGAGATCTCGCGCAGCTCCTCGACGACCCAGTCCTGACCGATGCCGCGGCAGTCGCATTGGAAGCGACCGCGAGCGGCAGCCAAGGCTTGACCCAACGCCCCCGGCGGCTCGCCTTCGATCTTGCCGTCGGTGAGCAGGATGGCGTGCCGCTGGGCGGAGGAGACCTGACCGAACAGCTCGTTGGCGGCCTGGATCCAGCTGCCGATGGCCGTGGCACCACCGCTGCGCAGCCGATCGACGGCGCCCAGCGACTCGGCACGAGTGACTTCGCTCATCTTCGCCATGCCCGGGTGCGGCGGGTACACCATCTGAGCCATGCTGTGGCCGCTGATGACGGCGAACCAGGCGCCGTCGACGATCTCCCCGATCGCAACCCGCGCCGCTCGACGGGCGGCAGCGATCTTGGTCGGCGGCATGTCCATCGACCCCGAGGTGTCGACGATGATGATCTCGGCCGCGTCGCCGGCATCCCCCGCCTTGCCGGCACCGGCACAGGCGACCGACACGACCGCATGCGCATCGGTGGCGCCGTCGGCCAGGTACTCGTTCTGGAAGACCTCAGCGGTGAACTCAGCCATGTTCGAAAGCCTCCACGTCGTTGGGTGTCATGTCGTTCGGTGTCATGTCGTTCGGTGTCATGTCGTTGGTACTCGCCGGTCAGCGTAGTGAGGGGTCGAAGCGGGCAAGTGCCGCCGTGATGTTGTCGTGACCGCCGTGGGCGTTGGCGAAGCGCACCAACTCGGCTGCGATCGCGACCGGGGTGAGGTGACCGGCCGCGATGAACTCGTGCACCAGCGATTGCAGGGCGGCACCCGGTGAGGCGTAGTTCCACAACCCGTCGCTGCACAGCAGCAACCAACCTGGCTCGCTCACCTGCTGGCTGGCGAGGTCGGGGGTGGCGTCCACCGAGTCGGCCCCGAGCCAGCTGGTGATCGTGTGAAACGTCGGGTCGGCCTCTGCCTCGGCGCGGCTCATCCCGGCTTGCATCAGCTCGGTACCCAGCGAGTGATCGAGCATCAGCTGCACGGCCTCCCCCACGTCGGGCAGCCAGTAGGCCCGCGAGTCGCCGCACCAGCCGAGCGTGATCACGTCGTGGTGCAGCACCGCGGCCACGAAGGTGCACGACGGTGGGTTGCTGGGGTTGCCCAGGGCCCGCGCCACACCGATCGCCGCCCCGTTCGCATCGGCGGCCGCACGGCCGATGACAGTGCTCCAGTAGGACACGGTGGCGGCCACGCCTGTTCCGGGGGGAACCGGCGAGCCCACCAACGTGGCGCACGCCTCGCGAGCAGCGGCGAGCGCGGCACGGTCGCTGTCGGGCGCCGACGTCACGCCATCACAGACGACGAGGACCGCGAGCGACCGATCGGGCAGACCGGCCAGAGCCATCGCATCCTCGTTGCGGGCATGCACGATGCCCTTGTCGCACACTCCGCCGATCCAGTCGGCCGGGGCCTCCTGCCAGTGGTCGCGAGGCGAAGGCGCCCGCTTGCCGCACAGCGAGCAGAACCCATCCTCGAGCACTTCGCCGCCGCATTCCACGCAGGGTTCGGCGAGGCCGGGCGCCTGGGACAGCGTGGTCTTGGGCACCGGGAACGACTCGTCACGAAGGGAGTCAGTCGGGCCGGCACCGGCGGTGGCCGAGGCCGCCGAAGTGGCAGCGAGCTCAGCGCCACAGCTCTCGCAGAACGCGTCGCCGGGCGCCACCAGCTGACCACATGCCGGGCAACTGCCGTTCGAGTCGGTCATACGAGCGTTCGCGGACGCACGGCGTTCGCCTTGTCGACCAGCGCCACTCGTCGATCGGCATCGACTGCCAGCCGGGCGGCATCTCGATAGGCGGCCTCGAGCGCGGAGCGCAACGACAGCTCGGTCGCCGGCACACCCCCGATCTGCGCGGTCGGTTGGGGCCCCTGCGAGCGGACGTGCTGCAGGCTGCTCTCCAGCAGCCGGATGCGCAGGTCGGCGCGCTCGCCCGGCTGCATCGCCGCCTGGTCCATCTCGACGGCTGCACGGCCGAGGTCGTCGAGGGCGTGGGCGGGGTCGAGCGCCGCGGCCAACAGCACGGCCCGTTTCCGCCGGGCATCGCTGTACGCGCGGCTGGTCGTGGGAATGCGATCGAGCGCCTGCAACGCGGTGTCGCGCTGCCCCGCCCGCGCCGCGATGCGCGCCAGCCCGAACTGACCGGAGGCCACGTAGGAAGCATCCGTCCGCGCGCAGGTGGTGTACATGCGTTCCGCCACCGCATCCTCGGCAGCGGCCTCGCAGGCCGCCGCCAACGCCAGCTTGGGCGCCAGCTCACCAGGCAGTTGGCCGTACACCGAGTTGAACGCGGCCACGGCCGACGCCGCATCGGCGCGGCTGAGCGCGGCGAGGCCCTGCAACCACACCCCTCTCCACTCCCAAGGGTCGGCATCGAGGATCTGCTGGGCGAGCTGCTCCGCCAACGGCACCTGGCCGGCACGCAGCGCAGCGGCCGCCCGCTCGGCCATCACCGCCGGGGTCTGCTCCGGCGCTCCGTCGAGCGCCGCCAGGCGCGCGGCAGGATCGTCGGCGGTGACGCTGGCCAACCAGGAGGCCATGGGATCGCGTGTGTCGATGGTGAGCCGGGGCAGGTCGCTCCAGGTCAGCACATCGGCCGCGACAGCCGGCTGCTCGAACAACTGGGAAGGGGTGCTGCGGGTGACCGCACCGCTGCCGGCGGCTGCGGTGACTTCGCGCAGCACGCCGAACAGCTGCTCGCGCATCTCCTCCGCAGTCTGGAAGCGATCCTCGGGGCGCTGGGCGGTTCCCTTCTGCAGCCAGCGGTACAACGAGTCGAACTGGCCGAACAAGGGCACCTCGTCGGCGGGGGGCAAGGTGGTCTCGTACTGAGCCTGATAGCCCTTGAACTCGAACACCAGGGTGGCCAGGGTGCGGGCCACCGTGAAGAGGTCGCTCGCCACGGTGGTGCCGTCGTGAGCCACCTCCGGCGCCTGGAAGCCGACGGTGCCGTAGATCGGCGACTGGTCGTCGTCGATGCGGCGCACACCACCGAGGTCGATCAGCTTCATGCCGTCGCCGACCTGGATCAGGTTCGCCGGCTTGAAATCGCAGTACAGCAGACCAAGCGTGTGCAGGTACCCGAACGCCGGGAGGATCTCCACGATGTAGGCGATGGCCTGGTCGACCGGAATCGCCGAGAAGACCCCGCCGTTGGCCTTCATCCGCTCTTTGAGCAGGTTGTTCAACGAGCGCCCACCGACGTACTCCATGACGATGTAGGAGTTGCCATCTGCGGAGGTGACGAAGTTGTAGATCTCGACGATCAGCGGGTGCTCGACCTCGGCGAGGTACTGCTTCTCCGCGACGGCAGCGCGGGTGGCATCGGGGTCGCCGGAGTTGAGCAGGCCCTTCAGCACCACCCAGCGATCGTTGACGTTGCGGTCGCGAGCGAGGTAGATCCAGCCCATGCCACCATGTGCGAGGCAGCCCATGACCTCGTACTGGCCACCCAACAGGTCGCCGGCGGCCAGCGTCGGCTCGAAGTCGAACGGCGTGCGACACTTCGGGCAGAAGCCCTTGGTACGGCCGGGCGAACCCTCGCGCGACCGGCCGACCGCCGATTGGCACACGCTGCAGTAGCGCTTCTCCTCGGCCACGACCGGCGGGTTCATCAGGCTCTGGCGCGGATCCACGTCTGGGATCGGCGGCACGTGGGTGAGGCCGGCACCGAGCCGCGAGGGGGTGCCACCACCATTGAGGCGACGGGTCGGCCGCGAGCCGGTGGTGTTACGGGCCGAGCCCAAGGGCACCGTGCCCAGGCGGCTGGTGGCGGATCGGGTGCTGACGGTGCCGGTGCCAGGCGGTGTGCCGCCCGTGGCCACGGCGGCAGGCGCCGCCGAACCTGCAAGCCCACACACGTCGCAGTAGCCGTCGACGATGGCGCCGTTGCACCCGGGCTGCGCGCAGTTCATCGGGCGACCTCCTTCACCTTCGTGTTCACCATGGCCACGTACTCGTCGACCAGCGCAGCCCCGCGAGCGAGATCGCACGGCGCGGCCCACAGCACTGCCTTGGCCTCCTGGTACCGAGCATCGAGCTCGGGCAGCTCCATCACGCCACCGGCCGACGCCTTGTCGGCAAAGGCCTGCAGCAGTCCACGAAGCTCGTCGCGCTGATCGAGCACCGACTGGAACCGTCGCTCGGCCTCCGCCAGTGCGGCCGCAACGCGATCGACCTTGGTGAGCACGGGCGAGATGCGGGCACGGGCGGCCACCCACGGCAAGGCGGCGACGTCGCCGAGATCGACGTCGAGCGCAGCAACGGAGGGCACCGCCAGCGGCGGCGCCTGGACGATCTTCTCCCGGCACCGCTGGGCCAGTTCACGCACGCGCTGCTCGCTGACCGTCAGCGTCTCCAGTTGGTCGCCCACCGCCGACCACCGCTGCAACAAGTTCGTGCGTTCCTGAGCTGCCGCTTCCAGGCTGGCCCGCACGGTGGCGGCTTCCGCGCCGGTGTGGGCGATGTCGTCGCGCCGGCCGAGCGACTCACGAAGGTGAGCCACGTGGTTGGACTGCATGCCCAGCTCCGCGGAAAGCCGCTCGGCAACGGTGAGATCGGCATCTGCCCGAGCCACCGCACGGGCCTCACCCACCTGCTGCTGCTCACGATCGGCGACCGAGCGTTCGACGCGCTGGAGCACACCGTCGAGGAGTGCGGCAGCATCCGAGAGGTTGTTGCCCACGAGCGCTCCGAGGTCGTCGTGCAACGGCTGGGCGCTGAGCTCGGTGGCCGCGACGCGATCGCTCGCGGCAAGCGTTGCGACACGCTCCAAGCGGTCGGTGATCGCCTTGCGACACACGAACGCGGCAGCCAGATCGGCCTGGTCGGTGTCGGTTCCCGCCGACCGGACACGCTCCTCCAACGACAGCAGTGAGTCGGTACGCGCCGACAACCACTCGTTCCACTCGGAGATGAGCTGTGTGATCTCCGTCGCTGATGGGATGCGCACACCGTTCCCCATCAGGACCCCGCGCGTCCGTAGCGGGCGGCAGGCGGTTCCTGCGGGCCCAGCGTGTCGAGCAGCCACTTGTCGTAGATCGCCTGCCAGCGCCCGTCGTCGCGCATCTCCGCGAGGACCGCGTTCACGAACTTGACGAAGTCGACCCGGTCGGCGGCGATGCCGAGACCGTACGGCTCGTCGGTGAAGGGCTCACCGACGACGCGTGTAGCCGGGTCCTGCACCTGCAGCCCGGCGAGCACGGTGTCGTCGCCGGTGATGGCCTGCACCTCGCCGCTCTGCATGGCGACCAGGCAGTCGCTGATGTCGGGCTTGGCCACCGCCACGATGGACGCGTACTGCGGTTCCTGCAGCTTCTCCTGGTTGGTGCTGCCATCGGGCACGCAGACGGTGGCACCGGCGGCAGCGAGGTCGTCGATGCTCTGAGACGGCGAGGTCGCCTCCACCATCACCCGCTGGCCGGAGTGGTAGTACTCCGAGGAGAACGCGATCTGCTGCCAACGCACGCAGTTGATCGTCATGGTGTGGGCCACGATGTCGACTTCGCCGCTCCTCAACTTCGGGATGCGCTGGCTGTACGGGATGACGACGATGTCGAGGGTGGCGTACGCCGCTTCGTCGCTCATGCCCGGGCCGAAGAGCGCCTTGGCGACCTCCTTGAGCATGTCGATGTCGAAGCCCTCGATGATGCCGGTTGCGGGGTCGCGGGCGCCGAACAGCAGCGTGTCGGCCGACACCCCGACCTTCAGCTGACCCGGTGCCGCGATGTCGGCCATGGTGGAACCGGCGGGCACTTCGTCGGGCGACGGTACTGGGCCGTCGGGTTCGTACGACCGTGGGGTGACCCCGGCCGCCTCCTGCTGGTCCGCCGGGCAGGTGAAGGTGGCCGACGGCTGGCCGGCCGTCGTGGAGGGCGCCTCGCCCTGCACGGCAGACGGTAGGCGCTGGCCCCCGGCACAGGCCGCGAGGGCGAGCATGGGCAGCAGCATCGAGGCCTGCCGAAGGCGAACGTTCATCGGTACTCCCTCAACCGCTGGCCGTAGCCGACGAGCACGAGTGCGGCGCACAGGAGCCCGGCGAGGAACACCACGATGCGCAGGCCGGACAGGCCACCGGGGGCCGCCGACATCTCGGCCGAAGCGTGGGCCCCCAGCGACGCCGCCATGGAACCGCTCGCGGTGTCGAACTCGGTGAACGTGATGGCGGCCACGCCGTCGAGGCTGTCGGAGCGGGCGCCGTCCCAGTCGCCGACGTCATCCGCGGACCGCACCGTCGAGTGCGCATCCGAGTACGCCCCGTACGTGTTCACCAGCGAACAGTCGCCTCCGATGCTGCACAGGTGGCCGAGGGCCTCGCCGACACCTGCACTGGATGCCTGCCACGCGCTGTCGTCGCCACCGCTGCCGCGGGCGATCAACGTGCTGGACTCCTGCGCGTGGGCCTCGAACGCCGAAGAACGCGCCTGGGCGACGAGGTCGGCGGCCTGCAGCGCGCTTCCTGTGGCGGTCTCCGCGTGGGACATCGAGGAGGCTTGCAGGCTGCCACCGACGAACATCATCAAGAGCATGAGGACACCGGCGACAGCCAGGGGCACGTTCACCAGCCGGCGGAACCGGTAGGCGACCCAACCACCTCCCACCACCACCAGGAGCAGCAACGGCCACCCCGTGAGATGCAGCCAGGCGCCGGCCTTGTCGGCCCGGTCGAGGTCGTCGTTCACCTGGTGGCGCAGCGACGACTGCACGTCCCGCAGGCCGACCACCATTGCCTGCGACAGCTCGTTGGCGGTGCGCAGGTAGGCAGCGCCCACGGGGTAGCCCTGCCGGTTGTTGGCTCGAGCCTGCTCGACCAGCCCGGAGTAGCGGCTCAGCTGCGCCGACACCTGCGCCAGCTTGGCGGCCTCGTTGGGCAGCACCTTGTTGCCGACGGCTACCAACCCGTCGCTCACCGTGGCCAGCTCGGCCTCGTACGTCGCCCGCTTGGCCCCGTCTTCGATGCCTCCGCGCAAGTAGTTCTCACGAGCGATGGAGTCGGCGTGCACCAGCCGCACGTGCACGTCCTGCACCGCGAGCAGTTGCTGCGACGCGGCATCGGCCTCATGCAGCGACGAGTCCCGCCGGCCCACACCGATCGCGCCCAGGACACCGAACAGCACGGCGACGACCACGGTGGCCACCATCCATGCTCGTAGCCGGGCCGGGGTGGAGCCACCCTTGGCGATCGCCCGCCACGACCGGCTCGCAGCGCGACCGATCGCGAGCCCCACGACTCGCGCTCCGCTGTTCTGCGCTCGTGCCACCACGCCTCCTCGACGCCGCATCCTACGTGGCGAGCCGCCCTCCGCACGTCGCACCGGCCGCCGAGGCCGGTGCTGGCGCAGGTCGTCGCCACCTCGCTGGGCTGAGTACCGTGGCCGCCATGCCCAAGGCGTTCCTGCACCCGTTTGCCAAGCCCACCAGGGAAGAGTTCATCCGCATCGTGCGTGGCGAGGGCGCCCTGCTCTACACCGCCGACGGCAAGGAACTCGTCGACGGCATGGCAAGCCTGTGGTACTGCGCCATCGGCCATGGCCGCCACGAGATGGCCGACGCGATCTCGCAGCAGGTCAGCACGCTGGAGGCATACTCCTGCTTCGACCCGTTCACCACCGACCCGGCCGAGGAGCTCGCCGAGAAGCTGCGCGAGATCGGCCCCATCCCCGGTGCGCGCGTGTTCTTCACCGGCTCGGGCAGCGAGTCCATCGACACTGCGATGAAGCTCGCCCGCGTCGCCCACGTGCAGGCCGGTGAGGGGCACCGCAAGCTGATCATCTCTCGCGTGCGCGGCTATCACGGCACTGCCTACGGCGGCACCAGCGCGCAAGGGATCGCCCCCAACCGCGAGAACTTCGGTCCCTTCGTCGACGACGTGGTGCAGGTGCCAGCCGACGACATCGAGGCGCTCGCCTCGCTCATGGCGCAGCGCGGTCACGAGGTCGCGGCCGTGATCGCCGAGCCCGTGCAGGGCGCCGGCGGCATCTATCCGGCACAGGAGGGCTACCTGCAGGGCCTGCGCAAGCTGTGCGACCAGCACGGCGCCTACCTCGTCTTCGACGAGGTCATCACCGGCTTCGGTCGCCTGGGCACGTGGTTCGCAGCGCACCACTACGGCGTCACGCCCGATCTGGTCACCTTCGCAAAGGGCGTCACCTCCGGCTACCAGCCGCTGGGCGGCGTGTTCGTGGGGCCTCGCCCCTCGGCCGCGCTCGAGTCCAACCCCGACTTCTTCCTGCGCCACGGTTTCACGTACTCCGGCCACACCACAGCCTGCGCAGCGGCGCTCAAGAACCTGGAGATCATCGAACGCGAAGGCCTGGTCGCGCGAGCGACGGTGATGGGCGAACGCCTCGCATCCGGTCTGCAGGCCCTGGCCGACGACGGCATCATCGATCACGTGCGCGGACTGGGCGGCATGTGGGCGGCGGGCCTGCGTCCGGATCAGAACGCGATGGCGATCCGCGACGTCATGTACGACCACGGAGTCGTCTGCCGTGCGCTCAATGCCGACTCACTGCTCTTCTGCCCGCCGTTGGTCACCACCGATGGCCAGATCGACCGCATCGTCGATGCGGTCGACGCGGCCACACGCTGAACGCGTACTCCGGCGCTCGTCAGGCCGCCGGCTTCCGACTGCCGGCGAGCGCTGCCAGCCCGCCTCCGGCCAAGAGGCCCACGAACGGGAGCACCGTCACCATCACACTGTTCAGCGGCAACACGCCGAACAGCACGAGGTCGAGCGCGATGAACAACATGAACAGAAACCCGAGCACCGCGGTTCCGACGACACGACCGACGCTCATCACACAACCCTCCTGAACAGGGGCCGCAGCAACGCTGTCAAGCCCGCACCGCTGGCAGCCGTTCCCACCAGGCTGACCGCCGTCAACGGCGAGTCGAACGCGCTGCCGTCGACCTCCACGGTCAGCGAACCGCTGCACGAACCGTTCTGGTCGGAATGCTCACCGCCGACCGTGAACTCGACACCGGCCGGCACCGTCTTCGGCAGGCTGTATTCGTGGGCACCGGCGTTGGCCGTGGTCTGGCTGTTGCCGTGCCACGAGTCGACCTCCACATGCCCGAACGGAGGCGGCAGCTCCACCCAGACGGAGCCTGCATAGGCACCAGGGGCCGCTGCCACCGACCCTTGCCAGTCGACGGTGTCCTTGCGGGGTATCACGATCACGCCGGTGGCAGTGGCGGCATCCACCGTCAGCCCGGCTCCCCGCCACGTCGCCGTGGCCCGGCAACCGTTCGTACCCTCGATGCTCGCGCCCACGCGCGGCGATGAACCGACCAGCATCAGCCCGAAGGCCGTTGCGGCCAATGACCAACGCACGATCCTCATCGGGGTCTCCCTTCTCCCCGACCATCACACCCTGACGGTCATCATCATCGTCCGTCGGCGCCACCCGACCGACCAGTGCCGCAGGTCATCGTCGC
>JBAVTH010000688.1:0-2003 GCA_049696035.1 Ilumatobacteraceae bacterium | reverse complement strand
GGCAGGTACGAGTAAGAGCCCAGGGTGAATGGATCGGTGGACCATGACGTGCGCACCATGCCGGTGGGTGCGGGGATGGTGCCGGCGGTGGTCGGTTCGTTCGCGGTCGGATCGGTGGTCGGATCGGTGGTCGGATCGGCCGTTGTCGGATCGGCCGCGGGGTCGCTCGCGGCCTCGTCGTCCGAGGTGCAGGCAGGCAGGCCGAGCAGCGCGATGGCGCCGAGCCCCGCCTTCAGGACAGCACGACGTTGCATCGAGTGGTCGGTCATCGGGGCAAGCTATCGGCGGGTGCTCGGGGCATCGGTCATACTGGGGCGGTGCTTCCCCTGGTGTTGATCGGGCCTGTGGCAGTCGGCAAGTCGACGGTCGGTTCGACGCTCGCCGATCTTCTCTGTGTGCCGTTCGTCGACCTCGATGAGATCGCCGCGCCGTACTACGAGCAGTGTGGCGCACCGATCGAGGTGCTGATCGAGCACGCTCACGCCGACGGCTTCTTGGCGGCACACGCGTGGTGGCAGCCCGCCCGGGCTCATGCTGCGGCAACAGCTGTGGCCGATCACCCGGGGTCGGTGATTGCCTTCGGTGCCGGGCACAGCCACTTCGAGGATGAGAAGTTCGCTGCGATGATCCGTGAGGTCCTGGCGGGCGCAACCGTCGTGTTGCTGTCCGCAGCGCCCGATGAGGCCACGGCGGTCAAAGAGTTGCGACGGCGGTGCGTCGCGGACCGTGGCGAGGATCAGGACTGGATGATCGAGGGTGTCGACATGCTCCGCGAGTGGGTGACGTCGGAGCAGAACCGTCGGCTTGCCGATGTCACCGTCGTGACGGCCGACCGTTCAGCGGCCGAAGTTGCCGCCGAGATCCTCCTGTCGGTGGGGTGAACGCTCGGGTAACCGTGTCACACCCTTCTGCGAAGATACGTACATGAGTTCGTTCGACCTTCCGGATGCTGCGGCGGTGGCCGTGATGTCGCCGGCCGAACGCGAGGCTTTCCTGCGGTCGTTGGATCGGCAGCGTCGGCGAGCAGAAGCGCAGGTCGCGATGTTCGTGCACACGGTCGCCTCGGTGGGTGGGCATCTGGAGGACGGGCATCGCACACCGCGGGCGTGGGGGCAGGCTTCGTGCAACTGGTCGTTCGCCGAAGCGGGCCGGTTGGTGAAGGCAGGCGCGGCCCTGGCCAGGTTTCCGTCGGCGGTGGTGTCGGCCGAGTCGGGTGAACTGGGTGTCGCGCAGTTGCACGCGCTGTCATCGGTGGTTGCCAACCCGCGCGTGCAGGAACACCTCGCTGAGGGCGAGGCAAGACTGGTCGGTGAAGCCGTTGCGTTGGACTACGCGGACTACCTCACGTTCCTCAACACCTGGGTCGCTGCCGCCGACCCCGACGGCGCCCACCAATCCGCCGAACGGGCACACAACAACCGGCGCGCGCGGATCGGTGTGGTGGGCAACGAATGCTTCCTCGACGCCGCCGGCGGAGCGACCCACGGTGTGCAGCTGAAGGAGATCCTCGACGCGTTCACGCAGTCGGAGTGGTTGGCCGATTGGGACGAAGGCGTCCTGTTGCATGGTGAACGGATGTGCCCAGGGCTGATGTCACGCACCGATGCACAACGCCGCTTCGATGCGCTCGTCGCGGTCTTCCACGCCGCCGCGGCAATGACCGGCGACTCCACCGGCACCGCAGTCACCGTGAACCTTCTGGTCGGGTTGGATGCGTTCGAACACCATCTGGAGAAGGCGTTGGGTGGTGACCCTGAGCCGCTGGATCCGAACGATCCGATGTGCCGTTGTGAGACCTACGACGGTGTCGTCATCGACCCCTACGATGCGCTGGTCGCCGCGGCCAGCGGCCATCTCCGCCGCGTGGTTTTCGACTCGTCGGGCGTGATCGTCGACATGGGCCGCAAGCAGCGACTGTTCACGGGTGCGATGCGCGACGCCGTACTGCTCGCCGCACACCGGTGCACCTACGGCGGCTGCACCGTGCCCGCCCATGCGTGCGA
>JBAVTH010000687.1:0-18892 GCA_049696035.1 Ilumatobacteraceae bacterium | reverse complement strand
GCCGGCGGGCCAGCCGGAAGCCACCGAACCCGGCCGCCGCGCCCAGCGCTGCGACGCCGCCGGCGAGGGGCAGTGGGTTGTGCTGGCGATGGCTGATCGGTGCGGGGATCGGCACCTCGGCGGCTGTGGTCGTGCCGGTGATCGTGCCACCGACGGTGATGCCCTCGCCGGCGCGGAGCGGCTGGAACACCACTCGGTAGAGGTCGCCGTCCTTCAGCAGTTCGCACCTGCCGATCGCGCCGTACGGGCCGACGTTGCACGTGGTGTTCGACAGTTCGAAGCCGGCGAGGACGACTTCGAAGCGACCGGTCTCGAACTCCTCTGCGTCGCCGATGATGTCGAGCGCCAGCGTGCCCGTGGAGAGCTGTGCGTCCGGCAGCGTGTACGAGAGGATGTAGCGGTGCTGCCCGTCGATGGTGGTGTCGGGGTCGCCGAGGCGGATGCGGGTCTTGTAACCGAGATCCGTGACGTCGACATCCGCGGGGGCGTCGGGTGACGTCGCCTCGACGTCGGTGGCCACCCCGAAGTCGTTGGGGATGTTCCGCTCGTACCCGTGCCGATCGTAGGTGCCGAAGTCCTCGTCGACGGTCTCGCGGATGCGGACACCGTCGCCGACGGGGGTGACGACCACCTGCTTGGCGTCGAAGCGCTCCTCGTGCACCCCGCCGCCCATCAAGCCGGCCATCACGAGGACTGGCCCGGCCACCAGCGATGCGCCGACGGCTACATGACGGAGGGAACCAACTGGGTTGAGCACACCTGAACGGTACCCGGTCGACGGGGCACCGTCCCGCCTGAACGAGCGTTCAGGACCCGTGCTACATTAACGACCGTTCAAGGCTTCAGGAGGTTCCGATGATCGAGTTCAGCCCCGAGCACGATGCGTTCCGCTCGGTCGTTCGCGACTTCGCCCGCCGCGGGCTGGGCCCACGGGTCGACCAGTGGGAGGCCGCCTGCGAGCTGCCGCTGGACGCAGTCGCAGAGATGGCCGAGCTTGGTCTGTTCGGCATCGTCTTCCCCGAGCGCTGGGGCGGCAGCGGAGGCGATTTCACGTCGCTGTGCATCGCGATCGACGAAGTCGGCCAGGTGAGCCAGAGCCTCGGCATCACCTTGTCGGCGGCCGTCGGGCTGGGCGCCAACCCGATCCACTCCTTCGGCACCGACGAGCAGCGCGCCGAGTGGCTTCCCGATCTGGTGGCCGGCAAGCGGCTGGGCGCGTTCGGCCTCACCGAACCCGATGCCGGCAGCGATGCAGGCGGTACCCGAACGCGGGCAACGTTCGATGCTGCCGCCGACGAGTGGGTGCTCGACGGCAGCAAGGCCTTCATCACCAACTCCGGTACACCGATCACGTCCGTGGTCACGGTCACGGCGCTCACCGCGCCGGCGCAGGAGCGGCAGAGCGAGATCTCCTCCTTCATCGTGCCGGCGGGCACGCCCGGCATGACCATCGAGCCCGCCTACCGCAAGCTCGGCTGGCACGCCAGCGACACCCACGGCATCACGCTGACGGGTTGCCACGTCCCGGCGGCCAACATGCTCGGCGCCCGCGGCACCGGGCTGCGCAACTTCCTCGCCATCCTCGACGACGGGCGCATCGCGATCAGCGCACTCGCCGTCGGCTGCGCGCAGGCCTGCCTCGACCTGGCGGTGCAGTACGCGAAGGAGCGGAACGCGTTCGGTGGTCCCATCGGTCGCTTCCAGGGGCTCGCGTTCCAACTGTCCGATCTGGCGGTGGCGGTGGAGAACAGCCGGAACCTCACGTATGGCGCGGCCAGGCTGAAGGACCTCGGCAAGCCGTTCCGCCAGGCGGCGGCGATGGCCAAGCTGTACAGCACCGAGGCGGCAGTGACCGCCACGCGCGTCGCCACCCAGGTGTTCGGCGGCATGGGCTTCATGGAGGAGTCGCCGGTGGCCCGCTTCTACCGCGATGCGAAGATCCTCGAGATCGGCGAGGGCACCAGCGAGATCCAGCGGCTGGTCATCGCCCGCGGCCTGGGCCTCCCGGTGGGCTGAGCCAGGTGGCACCGGATCACATGCACCCTCTCGTCGCCCCCTATCGTGCGTTCATGTCATGCCCCCACCGAGGTTCCCGCAGTCCGGCGATGACGCGGGTCGGAAAGGGGCGGGGATGAACGAGCACGAGGATCTGCAGGAGCGCACGGCCCGGGCCCTCACCGGCAACCTGCACAAGGAGGGCGAGAAGCTGGCGCGCCAGAACAAGCTGTTCGTGCGCGACCGGCTGGCGCTGCTGTTCGACGAGGGCACGTTCGTGGAGGACGGGTTGCTCGCCAACACGCTCGCCACCGATCTGCCCGCCGACGGCGTGGTCACGGGGCAGGGCCGCGTCGATGGTCGGCCTGCGCTCGTCGTGGCCAACGACCCGACGGTGAAGGCCGGCTCGTGGGGCGCGCGCACGGTGGAGAAGATCGTACGGGTCACCGAGTACGCGCTACGCCACGAGCTGCCCATCTTCTGGTTCATCGACTCGGCCGGCGCGCGCATCACCGACCAGGTGGAGCTGTTCCCCGGGCGCAGGGGCGCGGGCCGCATCTTCAGCAACCAGGTGAAGCTGTCGGGCAAGGTGCCGCAGATCTGCTGCCTGTTCGGCCCGTCGGCCGCCGGCGGCGCCTACATCCCCGCGTTCTGCGACGTGGTGATCATGGTCGAAGGCAATGCCTCGATGTACCTCGGCTCGCCGCGCATGGCCGAAGAGGTGATCGGCGAGATCGTGACGCTGGAGGAGATGGGCGGCGCCCGCATGCACGCCACCGTCAGCGGCTGCGGCGACAACCTGGCGCACGACGACGCCGACGCGATCGACCAGGCCCGCCACCTGTTCGGCTACCTGCCCGAGCGGTGGCGCGACCGCCCGGCCGCCGTCGAGCCCGATGCGCCCCTGCGCACGCTCACCCGCGCCGAGCTGCCGGCTGTCGAGGCGGCGGGCTACGACATGCATCGCGTCATCGAGTGCCTCGTGGATGCGCACTCGTTCTTCGAGCTGAAGCCACTGTTCGCGCCCGAGCTCACCACCGGTTTCGGCCGGCTCGACGGCCACGTCGTCGGCATCGTCGCCAACAACCCGATGCACAAGGGCGGCGTGCTGTTCGGCGACAGTGCCGACAAGGCCGCGCGCTTCGTGTGGATGTGCGATGCGTACAACATTCCCATCGTGTTCCTGGCCGACGTGCCCGGCTTCATGATCGGTACGCAGGTGGAGCGCGCCGGCATCATCCGCCACGGGGCGAAGATGATCACCGCCATCACCGAGGCGACGGTGCCCAAGATCAGCGTGATCGTTCGCAAGGCCTACGGCGCCGGCCTCTACGCGATGTGCGGGCCGGCCTTCGACCCGATCGCCACCATCGCACTGCCCACTGCGAAGATCGCGGTGATGGGCCCGGAGGCAGCCGTGAACGCCGTGTTCGCCAACAAGATCCAGGCGATCGCCGACCCTGCGGAGCGGGCGGCCTACGTCGATGCTCGCCGGGCGGAGTACGAGGAGGACGTCGACCTCTATCGCCTGGCGGCCGAGCTGGTCATCGATGCGGTCGTGCCCTTCGAAGCGCTGCGCGGCGAGCTGATCGCTCGCTTCGCCACCGCCGACCCGATGGACCGCGAGGTGGTGCACAAGCGCCACAGCATCTACATGGGGTGACAGTCGTGCGGGGTCGAGCCGCAACGGTAAGGTCGCGACCGACGGTGCCGGGCGCACCTGTCGAACTCGGGGGAGCAGGCACATGACCAAGCACATCATCGTCGGCGTGGACGACAGCGAGACAGCGGCGCACGCTGCTCGCGTGGCGGCCGACCTCGCCCGCAAGCTGGGTGGCGTGCTGCACGTGATCATGGCGTGCGACGACGAGGTGGTCACCGAAGTCGGCGTGGGCAGCGATCAGCTGGTGATCAACAAATCCGACGAGGCCGCCGAGATCGCCAGCGGCATCGCCGACTCGCTGCGCGGCGACGGCCTGGAGGTGACCAGCGCGGCGCGCTACGGCCGGCCCCACGAGGCGCTCATCGACGAGGCGAAGCAGTACGAGGACTCGCTCCTCGTGGTGGGCAACCGCCGCATGCAGGGCGCCGGCCGTGTGCTGGGCAGCATCGCCAACTCGGTGGCCCACAACGCCCCCTGCGACGTCTACGTGGTGAAGACCACCTGACGCGCACCGTCACGGTCACCGAAGTCGTGCCGTCGGAGAGCACGTAGGTGAAGGTGTCGATCGCAGTCGAGGCATGACCCTGGTTCGAGGTTCGAGGGTCGGGTGCTCCGGGTGGCCGGCACGCGAGCGACCTGTGAAGCGGTCAGGGTCGGTGAGCGAGCGCGATCCAACCGTGCTCGTCGCCGAGCAGCTTCACGTCGGCGAAGCCGGCGTCGGCGAGCGCTGCCGCGAACTCGTCGCGGTGCCACCAGCGGGTGCGGATCTTGCGCAGTTCGGTGGACACCAGCAGGCCCTCGGCGTCGAACAGCTCGGCTCGGTTGTAGGTGAGCAGGGTCTGCGCGGCGAGGTCGTCGCCGACGGCTTCGTGCACGATGTACGTGGCCCCCGTACGCGACGAGGTGCCGGTGCGCCGCAGCCGCCAGTTGAAGTCGGTGGTGTCGTGAGGGCCGACGGTGAACAGGGTGATGCCCAACCGGCCGCCGGGCTCGAGGTGGTCGTGGTAGCTGCGCAGCGCCGCGTGTGCGCGCTCGACGTCGGTGATCAGGCTGAAGCTGCCCGCCGGGCAGACGATCGCATGGAACCGGCGATCGAGGGTGAGCGGGGCGATGTCGCCCTCGTGCAGCACCGTCTGCAGCCCGCGCTCGCTCGCGTGGCGGGCGCAGATGGCCAGGATGTCGGCGCTGGCATCGATGCCCTCCACCGGCAGGCCTTCCTGCAGTGCGGGGATCAGGAAGCGGCCGTTGCCACAGCCCAGTTCCAGACCCGTACCACCCGACCGACGGATGACGTCGCGGTGCACCGCGTCGTCGGGGAACACCGTGCCCGGTGGCATGAACGCGTCGTACGCTCGCGCGGCCTCGCCGGTGTAGGACTTGTCGGTGGGAAGGCGGTCGACGAACCGATCAGCAGCTGCCATCGCGGCAGTCTTGCCCAACGCTGACGCACCCAGCGCCCGAGTTTTGGCTCAGACCGTGGCCAGGGCCGTGCCCTCCGAGTCGACGACTGCCGCGCTCACAAACCCGCCGAAGGGCAGCAGCAGTGCCGCCACCTTCACCTCCGGGTGCCCGGGCATGACGACGAGATCGAGCAGGTAGCGTACGCCGTTCGCGCGTGTCACCCACAGCTGCGTCGCCGAGGGGTCGGTGGCTACCACGAACACACCGCGAGTTCCCTCGCTGTCGTCTGCGAACGGCTGCATCGCGACCATCGGCTCGCGGTCGACCCATGTGGTGAATCCACCGCCACCCGGCGTCAGGACCAGCGCCTCGCCCGCGACCACGGCGATCGGCACCGAGCCGAAGTTGCCGTCGGGAAGCTCGACGGATAGCTCCACCGAGTCGGCCGACACCGACTCCACGGTCTGGGTGACGGCGAGGTCGTGCACTGTGGTCGAGTCGGCCAGTGTCACGGCCGGCATGGTGCCGTCCGGTGCCTCGCCCTCGAGCCCGGTCTCGGACGTGTTCAGCTGGGTTCCTTCGGTCGACGGCGGGTCGGTCTCGTCGGCCCGCAGCGGTATCGCCGTCCATTCGTCGTCGGTGGCCCCTCGCACGGACTCGGCGAGTGCGATGGGATCGACGACCGGGAACGTCGGGACCTGCAGGCCGAACACGCGTCCATCGCGCTTCCACAGCAGGCGTTGGACGTTCTGTTCGGTGGTCAGGTAGCCGTCGACACCGGCCACGGTCACCCTCTCCCAGATTCCGTACCCGGCATAGAAGGCCAGCTCGCTCTCATCGGCCCAGCCGACCGTCAGCCGTGCGGGCGTGTCGTCATGCCGGTCGTAGTAGTCCACCCAGCTCGTGTGGCGGAACCCGAGGTCGAGGACCATGTACGTCGCATCGTCCAAAGGCCGCGACCCGAGGGGGGTCAACCCGGGTGGCACCGCCGCGGCCAGGATCACGGCCGCGCCATCGGTCACTTCGATTGCGGCGAGCACCGCGTCGATCGTGGCGGCCGGCACCCCCGTGGCCGTCAGCGAAACCCCACCCTGATCGGTCTCGACGATGCACGACGTCGCCGGCCCCATTGAGCCACAGCCGGCGTTGCGGCCGTTGGCATCGACGTCGCGCAGATCCGACAGCCCCATCAGCTGGGAAGCGTCCCTCGTCTGGTGGATGCCCTCACCCGCCGGGTCGGACCACCCGAGCACGATCGTCGGGGCGGTCGGGTCATCGTGGGTGCCGTACGTGGTCAGCGTGAGGTTGATCCTCTGCGTCGTCAGCTGGGTGCTGGCGTCCTTCGCCTGCTCCGGCTGCCAGCCGTCGGGAGGGCTGCCGATGAGGTAGCGCAGATCCTTCGGGTCGCGCCCGTCGGCAGGTTCCGGTGGCCTGTGGTTGACCCACACCAGGCCACCCAGCACGGCGATCGCTGTCGCCAGGAGCAGCGCCGGGCGAACCCGGGCGATGCGCGGCGCCGGCGGCGTTGGAGAGCGCAGCACCCGCGTGCTGGCCGCGGCAGACACCGCAGCTCCGGCTGCGCGGCCGCGGATGTCGATGCGGTCGAGTACGTCGTCACCCATGGTCGTGGTCCTCCTGCTGCATCGCCAACTGCCGCGCCAGCGCAGCACGCGCTCGCGACAGGTGCGTCTTCACGGAACCGGCGGAGCACCCCAGCTCGCCGGCGATCTGCTCCACCGACAGGTCGTCGATGTAGAACAGCGCCACCGCCCGAGCCTGTTTCGGTGGCAACCTGCCGACCGCCGCCCAGAACGCCGGATCGACAGGGTCGGTGTCATCCCTTCCGGCTCCGATGCGGCTGCCCAGGCGCACCACTGCCAGCGCCTCGCGCTGCAGCCGTCGCCACCGCGACACCGATCGGTTGAGCACGATCCGTCGTACCCACGCGGCCGGGTCGTCGTAGGCGGAGACCTGCGCCCATCGCCGGTGTGCGGCGCCGAACGCGTCCTGCACCAGGTCTTCCGCGTCGCCCCAGTTGCCGGTGAGTGCGAAGGCCAGTGCGAGCGTGCGCCGTACCGTGGCCGCGTAGAACCGATCGAACGACGCCGCGACCGCCACCTGACCCGCCTGCTGGTTCAGCTCTGGGTTGATGAGCACACTTCCTACTCGCTGCACAGGACGCGTTGGTTGACACGCTTTGGCAAGTGCGATCAGGCGACGCAGTCGGCAGGTGTGGCCACGTTCACGGGCTGGTTCACGGTGGTGAGCTCGAGCGTGAGCGTGATCGAGTACTGCTCGCTCGCGGCGTCGCCGGCGGGACCGGAACGCATGGAGGTGTTGACGACGTACTTCAGCAGGTAGCCGCCGTCTGCAGCCACCCACACGTCGCCGGTGTTGGTGTCGACCTGCGCACCGGAGCCGGCGCCGAGCCCGGCGATGGTGAAGGTGTAGTGCTTGGCACTCACCCCTGCCACCTGTTCGGTGCCCACGAGCTGAGCGTTGCCCGCCGGAACGACGATGTCGAACACACCGGCCAGGACCGAACCGAGATCGGACTCGAACGGGTTGCGTTCCTCCACGGTGTACGACTCACCGTCGAAGGTGCAGGTCGAGGTCGCACTGTTCCAGGTCTCTGTGACGCCGGTGCTCGCCTCCGGGTCGTCAGTGCTCGTGTCGGTGGTGGTCATCTTCTGGTGGCTGGCGTTGGCGGCCGTGTCGACGGCGCCGTTGCCGACCATCTCGGACCGGTCGAGCGCCGCCGGCCCGACCGTGACTGCGTTGACCGACCACTCGTAGGTGTTCAGGCTGGCCAGGCCCTGCAGGATCGGAGTCGACAGCGAGGCCGGCGCGTTGCCGGTGCTGCCCGACGAACCCTCCGACGAGTCGCCACGCAGGAAGTAGCCGCCGGCGGCGCCGACCAGCAGCGCGGCCACGCCGACGACGCCCATCTTCTGCATCGCGCTCAGCCCGGCCTTCACGGGCGCTGCTGCCACCGCCGGCGGACCCGGCGTTGCTGCCGGCGCGGGCACCGACATCGGCACCGGCTCGTGCGGCACGGGCGCGTGCGACGCATCGACGGGCGGGTCGATGAACGACTGCCCGTTCGTGCCCACGTGCTCGGTCCATGCGGCGCCGCTCCACCACCTCGTCTGCGCGCGGCCGAATGGGTCGGGGTACCAACCTGCTGGGTTGATCGACATGATCGCTCCTTTCGTCCGGTGGAAGGCACCGGCTCAGTCATCGCGCTGCACGAGGTCTCCAACTCCTCGGCGCAGCAGTGCGAACAGGGGGATGGACAAGGCAACGGCGAGCACGAAGAGGCCGAACAGCGCGGCGCGCCACAGCACGAACCCGTCGATCACCGAGGTGACCGTGACGGCCAGCGTGGTGCGGGCCAGGCGCGGCGCGGCCAGCACGGCGCCACCGACGCCGGCAGCCGCAGCGGCGACCACCAGCGCCACCGCCTGGGTACCGAGGAAGAGGGTGATGGCGCGCCGCGGGAAGCCGAGCAGCCGGAGCAGGCCGAGATCGATGCGATGCAGCCACGCCAACCGCCACAGGGCGACGGCCACCACGGCGATGGCACCGATGGCCAGCAGGCGCACGGCAGTGGTGAGCAGATCGATCAGCGGCGTCCACTCGTCGACGAGCGCCACGTCGCCGCGCTGCGCCACCACCAGGCCACCGGCCAGCAGGTCGCCCTCCGCCAGCTTGCCGTCGGCAGGGATCACGTACAGGGAGACATCGCTGCCCCACCCGAGCAACCGTTGCGCGTCGGCCAGTGGCACGACCGCAGCGTCGTCGAGGTAGGTGCCCAGATCGAACACGCCGACCACCGCGAAGTCGCGGCCGCGCAGCCGGATCGTGTCGCCGGCGGCAAGGCCGAAGCGATCGGCGAGCGACACGCCGACGAGCGCAGTGCGCCCGCTCTCGCCGGTACGGAGGTGTCGGCCCGAGCGCAGGTGGTACGGGTCGAGGTCGCGGTAGTGATCGGGGTCGACACCGGCGACGAGCATCGCGTCGGCGCCCGACGTGCCGGTGACGACATGGATCTCCGGGATCGGCGCCGTCACGCCGCGAGCGTGCAGTTCGTCGATCACCGAAGCGGGGATGCGGCTGCCGACGAACTCGCCGACGGTGCTCTCCTGCTGCACGACGAGTCGCGGCTGCGACGACCGGAAGCGGACGTCGATGCTGCGCACGTAGCCGTCCAGCAGCGTGACGGTGGCGACGGTCAGCGCCACCATCACGCCGAGGGCCAGCATCACCCGCCAGCGACGCAGGAAGTCGCGCCACGCAAGCACGGCGATCGCGATCATCTCAAGCCTCCAGCAGCGCGCGGGCCGGCAGCCGCAACGCTCGGCGGCCAGCCAGCACCGCCCCGATCCAGGCGCTCACCAACGAGAGCGCAACCCCGGCCAGCACGGTGGCCGGGCCGAGCGATGGCTCGATCGTGTACGAGCGCAGCACGAACGAAGGTCGCAGCGCGACCACCGGCCACACCACGGCGAGCGCCAACAAGGTGGCCAGCAGCGTCACCAGCAGTGCTCGTGCCGTCATCAGGCCGCGCACCGTGCGGGGGGTGAAGCCCATCACCCGCAGCAAACCCACCGAACGAGCGCGTTCGGCAAGCGTCAACGCGGTCGCGTTCGCGCTGCCGATGGCCAGCCCGACGATGCCCAGCACGGTGAACACGAGCGCCACGTCGCCCAACGAGCGGATGCCGCGAGTGGCCTCGGCCTGGATGGCCGATTCGTCGAGCACGAGCGAGGCGGGGAACGCTGCGCGCAGACGGGCGCGCACCGCATCACCGTCGGCCTGTGCCGTCACCCTCACGACTGCGAACTGGTACTCGCCCGGTCGTTCGAAAAGGGTCTCCGCCCGGGCCAACGGCAACCACAGCGATGCCACCTTGCTGCCCGAGCCCTGCAGCACGGCCGTCACAGTGAAGGTGGTCCCGTACACGCGCACCGCATCGCCCAACTGCCAGCCGGTCGCCGACTGCACCGCACGGGTGACGGCTATTTCGTCGGCCGCAGCGCTCGGCAGCGCCCCGGCCAGCAGGGTGATGCCGTGCACCGGCGCCCACTCGGACGGATCGGCGGCACGCACCTGCAGCACGCGGTCGTCGACCTCCACCAAGCGCAGCACGAGTGGCGTCACCGACTCGGCATCGTCGCCCGCTGCGGCGCGGGCTGTGGCCAGTTCCTGCGGGCCGAGCGAGATGTTGGCGAGGTCGTACACATCGGTGTCGGTGACGATCACGTTGCGGGCCTGTCCGGCCACCCCCAACCCCTCCAGCGAGCCGGCGACGGCTGCGAGCAGGAACCAGCTGGCGGCCAGCGGCGCCAGCACCAGCACCGCCAACAGGGTGCGCAACGGTTGCGCGCGCAGGTCGCCGAGGGCGAGGCGCACCCGTGTCGTCAGCGCCGGCCCGCTCATCGCGTCGCCTCCACCGTCCCGTCGCGCAGGTGGACGACACGCGTCGCGATCGAGGCCAGCATCGGGTCGTGAGTCGCGATCACGAACGTGCAGCCCGACTCGCGGTTGCTTCGTTGGATGAGCGTCAGCATCTCGGCGGTGGTCCCGCTGTCCAGCTCGCCGGTCGGCTCGTCGGCGAGCACCAGCTGCGGCCCACCGGCCATCGCCCGGGCCAACGCCACGCGCTGCTGCTCGCCGCCCGACAGCCCGTCGGGGCGGTGCCCGATCCGGTCGGCCAGACCCACGTGGGCGAGCAGGGTTGCGGCCTCGTGACGGGCAGCGTGCCACCCGCGGCCACGGGCCAGCAGGCGCAGCGCCACCTGCTCCTGCGCGGTCGCCGTGGAGAGCAGGTTGTCCGACTGGAGCATGATGCCCACGTGGGTCTGGCGCAGCCGATCGAGCTCGCCCTGCGACGCCGTCATCAGGTCGACCCCGGCCACGCGCACAGTGCCCGAGTCGGCATGGTCGAGCCCGCCGAGCACGTGCAACAGGGTGGTCTTCCCGCACCCGCTGGGCCCCATCACCAGCACCAGTTCGCCGGCCTCCACCACCAGATCGATGCCTCGCAGCGCATCGACGGGCAGGCCGGCGCGCTGGTAGCGGCGGGTCACCCCGCTCAGCTCTACCACCGGCCGAACGTCGGTGGCGGGTAGCGCCGGAAGGTTGTTGGCCACTGCGGACCTCCACCACGATCGTGGGCCGCGGGGGCGGAGCGCGCAAGGGCCTGACTTCCCGGGACCACGCGCCAGCGCGGCCGCCGGCGCGCAACGGGCCGCGAGCACGCATGCGGCAGCCGGTACGCTCTCCCACCGGGTCTCGCCCCTCTAGCTCAATGGTAGAGCAGTGGACTTTTAATCCATTGGTTCAGGGTTCGAGCCCCTGGGGGGGCACGGCGCCGGCACTGCCGAAGACGGCTAGCCGGCGTACAGCACCATGGCCTGACGGGTGTCGAGGTACTCCTCCAGGCGTGTGATCCGGCCATTCGCCACCGAGAAGCGGATCATCGCCGGCATCCGCAGCGGGCCGCCCTTGGCCCGGCCCACCAGCACGTGCTGCTGCACGAAGCCTCCTTCGACGAGGAAGCGCCGGATCTCCGTGTACTCCAGGCCCTCTGCTCGCTGATGCAGGTCGATCAGCGTGGCCAGGTTCTCGTCGACCGTCTGGTCGCGCTCGTCGAAGTTGTGCCAGATGGCGGCATCGGGCGCGTAGATCGCGCGCACGGCATCGGCGTCGGCGGCGACGATGCCAGCGATGAGCCCGTCGGCGATGTCGTGCATCTCGGCTTCGGTGAGTTCTGCCATGAGCACCACCGTAGTGCTGGGCTGCGCATGGCACACTCGGGTCCGTGGGCGCGCCACCCGAACACTCGCACAGCCATTCGCACGGGTACCTCGCACGCGCCGGTGCGCGCCACGCCGGCCGCCTACGGATCGCACTAGCGCTCGTCGTCGTCTTCCTCGTCGTGCAGGTGGTCGTCGGCCTGCTCACCGACTCGTTGGCGCTGCTGTCCGACGCTGGGCACATGGCCACCGATGCGCTCGGCATGGGCATGGCGCTCGCCGCGATCGGCGCGGCGAGCCGCGCGACCTCCACCGGTCATCGCACGTTCGGGTTGTACCGGCTGGAGATCCTGGCCGCGCTGGCCAATGCCGTGCTGCTGTTCGGCGTCGCCGGCTACGTGCTGGTGGAGGCGGTACGGCGGTTCGGTGAGCCGCCGCACATCTCCTCCCTGCCGGTGCTGGTCGTGGGCGTGGTGGGCCTTGCCGTCAACGTCGCGTGCTTCCTGCTGCTGCGCGAGGGCGCCAAGGACAGCCTCAACCTGCGCGGCGCCTACGTGGAGGTGCTGTCGGATCTGGTCGGCTCCGTCGGTGTGATCGTCGGCGCGATCGTGATGTGGGCCACCGGCTGGCACTGGGTGGATCCGCTGATCGGTGCCGCCATCGGGCTGTTCATCCTCCCGCGCGCGTACCGCTTGGGTCGCGACGCACTGCGGGTGCTCGTGCAGGCTGCCCCTGCGGGCATGGTGGTGGGCGACATCAGGTCTGCATTGGCCGAGCTGGACGGTGTGGCCGACGTGCACGATCTTCACGTGTGGACCCTCACCAGCGAGATGGACGTGCTGACCGCCCACCTCGCCGTCACCACCGGCACGTCCACGCAATCCGTGCTGGTCGCCGCGCAGGCGATGCTGCTCGAACGGTTCCACCTCGCACACGCCACGTTGCAGGTCGAGACCGGCACCGATCCACGCTGCACCGACCTCTCGTGGTGAACGACCCGGCCCGGTGAACGACCCGGCGTCATGAGCGCGAGACTGTACGGGTGAGCTACCAACACCTGCTGGTCGACACCGACGGCCCCCACACCACCATCACCCTCAACCGGCCCGAGAAGCGCAACGCGCTGGCCCTCGACGTGATGACGGAGCTGACCCAGGCCTTCCGCGACGTAGCGGTCACCGACGCCACCGGCATCGTCCTGGCCGCCACCGGCCCGGTGTTCTCCGCCGGCCACAACTTCGGCGACATGGCGGGCGCTCCGCTCGACGACATCCGTCACCTGTTCGACGTGTGCACGGAGATGATGGACACGGTGCAGTCCGTGCCGCAGGTCGTGATCGCACGCGTGCACGCGCTGGCCACCGCCGCCGGGTGCCAGCTCGTCGCCACCTGCGATCTCGCGATCGCCGCCGAGAGCGCCGCATTCGCGATCCCGGGGGGCAAGGGCGGGTTGTTCTGCCACACGCCGCTCGTGGCCGTGGCCCGCAACATCGGCCGCAAACGGGCCTTGGAGATGGCACTCACCGGCGACCCGATCACCGCCGCGACGGCTGCCGAATGGGGCCTCATCAACCGTGCGGTGCCCGATGCCGAGCTCGACACGGCGGTGCACGACCTGCTCGGCCGCGCCACCCGCGGCAGCGTGCTCAGCAAGGCCACCGGCAAGCGCGGCTTCTATGCCCAGGTGGGCCTCGACCAGCCGGCGGCCTACGCAGCCGCAGCCGAGCTGATGTCGGTGTCGGCCACCACGCCCGACGCGCAGGAGGGCATCGCGGCCTTCCTCGAGAAGCGCAAGCCGAACTTCGGTCGACGAACCTGAACGCGTTGCGGTCATATACCCCATAGGGGTATCGTGACGCTGTGCACGGAACACCTGGCTACGCGGCCGACAAGCAGCGGGTGCAGGCGCGCCTGCGACGCATCGAGGGCCAGGTTCGCGGCCTGCAGCGCCTGATCGACGAGGACACGTACTGCATCGATGTGCTCACTCAGGTGGCCGCCGTCAGCAAGGCGTTGCAGGGCGTCGGCCTGCACCTGCTCGAGGAGCACCTGCAGCACTGCGTCGCCGGCGCTGCCGCCAGCGGCGATACCGGGCGCACCGCCGACCTGGTGCACGAAGCGACCACGGCAGTCGAACGACTGCTCCGAGCCTGAACAGAGAGAACGGACACCCACCATGAGCGCACTCACCTTCACCGTGCCGGGAATGACCTGCGGCCACTGCGAAGCCGCCGTCAAGGGCGAGGTCGGCAAGGTTGCCGGCGTCGCCGACGTGGCGGTCGACCTCGGCACCAAGATCGTCACCGTCCACGGTGACGGGCTCGACGAGGCAGCCATCGTGGCTGCCATCGACGAAGCCGGCTTCGAAGTCGCGAGCTGACCGGCTCCATGTCCTCCGTCGTCGGCCGTCTCGGGGCCTTCGTGCTCGTGCTCGCCGGCACCTTCGGCACGGCGTACGCGATCGGCGAGAAGCTGCCGGGCCACTCCCACGGCGCCGCCGGGCACACCCACACCCACACCGGCACCCCCGTGCCGCCAGGCTTCGAGGCCGGCGGCTACCAACTGGTCACCGATCACGTGCGCGACGGCCTGGCCACCTTCCACCTGCTGGCAGCCGACGGTGCCCGGGTCACCGAGTTCACCGAGGCCCACGGCGCAGTGCTGCACACGATCGTCGTACGCCCCGACCTCAGCGGCTTCCAGCACGTTCACCCCGAGATCCGCAGCGACGGCACCTGGGACGTCGCCATCCCCGAGCCCGGCCCATGGCACTTCGTGTTCGATTCCACCCCGGCGGGCGCGCCCGGCCCCGTCGTGGTCGCGGCCAACCTCGACGACGAGAGCAAGGTCGACGAGGTTCCCCTGCCGGCGCCGGTGGACACTGTCGAGGTCGACGGCCTACGGGTCACCCGTGACGGCTACACGTTCGGCGTCACGGCGGTCGACGGCGGCGCCGCCACCGGGCTCGAGCCCTACCTCGGCCAGCCCGCACATCTCGTCGCCATGCGCCAGGGCGACCTGGCGTACACGCACCTGCACCCGGCCGAGGGCATGGCCGGAATGCCGGGCATGGATGCGCCGGCCGTCGCCGGCACGTTCGACTTCGGTGCCGGCATCACCGCGGCGGGCACGTACCGCCTGTTCCTGCAGTTCGGCCACGACGGCGTGGTGCTCACCGTGCCGTTCACGGTGGTGGTGCCATGAGCACCGACATCGAACCCACGACGCTCACCCACGTCGACCTCGAGCTCACCGGCATGACGTGCGCGGCGTGCGCCAACCGCATCGAGAAGAAGCTCAACAAGCTCGAAGGCGTCACCGCCACCGTCAACTACGCCACCGAGAAGGCCAACGTCGTGTTCCAGCCGGGTGTCACCACGCCCGACGTGCTGATCGCCACGGTCGAGTCCATCGGCTACGGCGCGGCAGTGCCGGCCGCAATGGGGGACGACCGCGCCGACCCGGCTCTCGCGCGCATCGCCGACCTTCGCCGGCGCCTGGTGGTGGCGGTCGCGCTCGGGCTGCCGGTGCTGCTGGTGTCGATGGTCCCTGCGCTGCAGTTCCGTGGCTGGCAGTGGGTCGCCCTGGTCCTCGCCACACCGGTGGCCGCCTGGTCGGCGCTGCCGTTCCACGTCGCGGCCGTGAAGAACCTGCGCCAGGCGGAGGCCAGCATGGACACGCTCGTCTCCGTCGGCGTGTTCGCGTCGTACGGCTGGAGCCTGTACGCACTGCTGGCCACTCCTGCCGGCGACGCCGGCATGAAGATGCCGATGTCGTTGATCCCCTCGCGCGGCGACAGCCACCACCTGTACTTGGAGGTCGCCAGCACCACGGTGGCCCTCATCCTGGCCGGCCGCTGGTTCGAGGCCCGCTCCAAGCGGCGCGCCGGCAGCGCGCTGCGGGCGTTGCTGGCACTGGGCGCCGACACCGCCAACGTGCTGCAGCTCGACGGCAGCGAGCTCAACCGGCCGGTGACCGCGCTCCACGTCGGTGACCGCTTCGTGGTGCGCCCCGGCGAACGAATCGCTACCGACGGGGTGGTGGAGGAAGGTGCGTCGGCGGTGGACATGAGCCTCGTCACCGGCGAGAGCGTGCCGGTGGAGGTCGCCATCGGCAGCCCGGTCACCGGCGCGACCATCAACACCAACGGACGGTTGGTCGTGCGCGCCACGCGCGTCGGCGCCGACACGGCGCTCGCCCAGATGGCCCGGCTCGTGGAAGCTGCCCAGACCGGCAAGGCGCCCGTGCAGCGGCTGGCCGACCGCGTCGCCGGCGTGTTCGTGCCGGTGGTGATCGTGCTGTCGGTGGCCACGCTCGGCTTCTGGTTCGCCCGCACCGGCAGCCTTGCGCAGGCCATGGCTCCGGCCGTGGCCGTGCTGATCATCGCCTGCCCGTGCGCGCTCGGGCTGGCCACCCCCACCGCACTGCTGGTGGGCACCGGCCGCGGGGCCCAACTGGGCATCCTCATCAAGGGGCCCGAGATCCTCGAGAGCACCCGGCGCGTCGACACGATCGTGCTCGACAAGACCGGCACGGTCACCACCGGCGTGATGGACGTGGTGCAGGTGCACCCGGCCATCGGCGTGGCCGACGACCTGTTGCGGATGGCTGCTGCGGTGGAGTTGGGCAGCGAGCACCCGATCGCGGCCGCCATCGTGCGCGGGGCCCGCGGACGCGGCATCGAGATACCGGTGGCCACCGACTTCGCCGCGCTCGCCGGTGTCGGTGCCCGTGCCCAGGTCGCAGGGGCCCTCGTGGAGGTCGGTCGTGCCGAGCCGGCCGACACGCCGGCAGCGGCGCGCGGGCTGACTGCCGTCGCCGTGCACCGCGAGGGAACCCTGCTGGGCATCATCGCCGTCGCCGACACCGTGAAGCCCACCAGCGCGGCAGCGATCACCCGCCTGCGCGGGCTGGGGTTGCGGCCGGTGCTGCTCACCGGCGACAACGAGGCCACCGCGTTCGCTGTTGCCACCCAGGTGGGCATCGAGGCCGGCGACGTGATCGCCGGCGTGCTGCCGGCTCAGAAGGTCGCGGAGGTGCAGCGGTTGCAGGGTGCCGGCCTCGTCGTGGCCATGGTGGGCGACGGAGTGAACGACGCCGCGGCGCTGGCTCAGGCCGATCTCGGCATTGCCATGGGTACCGGCACCGATGTCGCCATCGAGGCCAGCGACCTCACCCTGGTACGCGCCGACCTCCATGCCACCGCCGATGCCATCGAGCTGAGCCGCAGAACGCTGGCCGTGATCAAGGGCAACCTGTTCTGGGCTTTCGCCTACAACGTCGCCGCCATCCCGCTCGCCATGTCGTGGATGCTGTCACCGGTGGTGGCCAGCGCGGCCATGGCGTTCAGCAGCGTGTTCGTCGTCAGCAACAGTCTCCGCTTGCGTCGTTTCGCCCCGCGGGGCGCTGGTGGCGGCGAGGCCGCCGATCCGGGCAACTCGACTGCTGCCCATCATCCGGCGTCAGGCTCTGGCGCCTGACCACTAGCTGTGGTATTCCATAACGATCATGGCGGACTCCTCACCGACGATCTCGGTGCTCTTCGTGTGTCTCGGCAACCACTGCCGGTCACCAACGGCCCAGGCGGTAGCGAACGCGCTGCGACCCGACCCGAGCATCGCCCAGTTCGACTCGGCCGGCACAGGGCGCTCACACGTCGGTGAGAGCCCTCATCCGATGGCCGTCGCCGAGGGTGCCGCGCGTGGCTATCGCCTCGACCACATCGGGCGTCAGATCCACCCCGACGACTTCGCTCGCTTCGACCTGATCGTGGCCATGGATCGTATGAACGTGGACGACCTCGAGCGGATGCGCGGGGGCGTGGAGCAGCGCACCGGGCACTACGCCGCGGTCGAGCCGGTGCAGGTGCAGCTGCTGCGTCGCTGGGACCCGTATGCGATGCCGGGTGACGAGAACCTGGCCGACCCCTGGGGCGGCCCGGTTGAGGCCTACCGTTCGATGTTCGACGTGATCGAGCGCAGCGTGCCGGCGCTGCTGGAGCATCTGGCCTGGCTGTACGCCGAACACCCCGGCGAGTGATTCATGCGGCCATGGCGGCCGCCCGCAGGCGATGCACCACTGCATCGCGATGGTTGCGCACGGTGCGCTCGCTGACGCTCATCGATGCCGCCACTTCACGCGCGGTTCGGCCCTGTACCAGCAGCTCGATGAGGCGCAGATCGGCCTGTGTCAGTGAGCGAGCGAGCGCGACCACCTCGGCGAGCTCCTCGGCGACATCGATGCACGTTGCCACCTCCACCGGCAGATCGAGCAGGTTCGGGTCGGTGAGCTCGTGCACCAACAGCCGCCGGCGAGCACGCTGGAACGCGCGGTACTCGCTGTCGCGCAGCAGGTTTGCAGCCAGATGGCTCGGTCGCCGTTCGACGGGGTACTCGCGGATCACCGTCCATGCCGCCGACAGCAGCTCGTCGAAGGCATCGACCGACCCGCCGGGCCGCCTACCACCCCAGACGCGGGCTCTGGCGATGAGCCCGGGCAGCAGTCGCTGGAGCACGACCCGAGCGGCCACATCGTCGGCGCGGGCGGCCAGCAGCAGCCGGCGCAGCACCTCGTTGGCGGAGCGTGCGGGCGTTGTCGCCGAGGCGGTAGCCGGCGCAGGGAGTACGGCGGGCGCGACGCCTTCGCCGGCCAGCCGCTGGCCACGGTTGGCCCAGTAGCCGGTAGCGGCGACGACCTCCTCCAGGCTGCGGAGCTCGATGCCCAACCCCCAGCTGCGGGCTCGGCGCAGCACGGCTGGGCGCTCGTTGAGCACACGCCACTCGCGATCGAGCCGGGCGAGGAGCGGACGGTTGACAGGGTGGGGAAGTGCGACGTTCATGGTCGCGATCGTCCGCGTGGCCACTCACCGCAGCCCTCACAGCGACCCTCACAGCACGGCTCACAGGTCGCTGACCAGCGAAGATCTTTCCGCGAACGTCGGGAGGTTTTGCCGATCGTCACAACTCGCCGTGCCCAGTAGGGGTGATGGACACCGCCCACGACCCCGCCACCTCCGCTGCTGCGCCCGCCCGCGGAGGGGGCTGGCTGTGCAGCTGGCGCACCGGGCCCGATG
>JBAVTH010000686.1:0-10919 GCA_049696035.1 Ilumatobacteraceae bacterium | reverse complement strand
ATGTCGTCCATGTGGCACTCCAGCGCGAACAGCGCCTGGGGTGCGCCGTAGCCGCGGAACGCTCCGGGCACTGGGCGGTTGGTGTACACGACGTCGCACTCGAAGCGCTTCGCCGGGCAGTTGTACGACGACAGCCCGCGCAGGCCGGTGACGCTCTGCACGGTGAAGCCGTGGGTGCCGTAGGCGCCGGCGTTGGCGATGACCTTCAGCTCCTGCGCGACCAGCGTGCCGTCGGCCGCGACGCCGGTGCGGAAGGTGAGGGTTTGCGGATGGCGCGTGCGCGACGACACGAACTCCTCCTCGCGGTCGAGCACCAACCGCACGGGCCGCTTGGTGGCCAGCGCGAGGTGGCCGACGATGTCCTCGATCAGCATCTCCTGCTTGGCGCCGAAGCCGCCGCCGACGCGCGGCTTCATCACCCGGATGTCCTTCACCTCCAGACCGAGCAGTGGCGCGACGATGCGGCGCACGTGGAACGGCACCTGGGTGGCCGAGCGCAGCACGAGCCGCTCGCTCTCGTCGAGCCAGGCCACCGCGACGTGCGGTTCGATCGGCGTCTGCTGCACTTGCTGCACGTGGTACGTGCTCTCGAACACGTGGGCGGCGCCGGCGAAAGCGGCCGCGAGGGTGGCGCTGTCGACCGTCTTGCCCTCGATGTGGATGGCGACGTTGCGGGCAGCGTCGTGCACGCCGACGGCGTCGGTCTCGTCGTGGATGACGGGGGCGCCGTCGGCCATGGCGGCGTCGGTGTCGAGCACGAACGGCAGCACCTCGTAGGTGACATCGATCAGCCGGCAGGCCTCCTCGGCGATCGCGGGCGTGTCGGCGGCCACCGCGGCCACACGATCGCCGACGTGGCGCACCTTGTCGTCGAAGCTGACCTGATCCCACGGGTGCGGGTTGGGCCACGACTGCCCGCCGGAGGCGTAGACGACCCGCGGTGTGTTCTTGTAGTGCTTGATCGCGTGCACGCCGGGAAGGGCGAGCGCGGCTGCGTCGTCGATGTCGAGGATGCGGGCGTGGGCGTGGGGGCTGCGCAGCACCTTGCAGTGCAGCATGCCGCGCAGCTCGATGTCATCGGAGAACGCAGGGTTGCCGCGGGCCAGCCTCACACCGTCGACCTTGAGCTCCGGCTTGCCGACGACGGCCATCGTGGGTACGTCGACCGACGGGATCAGGCGTGGCACGGCCGGCGACACCCCAGGGGCCGTGGGAGCGGGGTCGTAGGCGACCGCGTGCACCCCGTCGGTGAGCGGCGGCAGGATGAGCGGTCCGAACGGCATGGTGGCCTCGCCCCGCAGCACGGTGGCGGCGCGCTGCACCGCCTCGACCGCCTTGACGTAGGCGGTCTCGCGGTCGAGCACGCCGGACAGCGCATCGCGGATCTCGGCTTCGGTGGGCGACAGGTTGTCTGCCAGCAGCGCGTGGGTGGCGAGGATCAACGCGCCGGCGGAGTAGCCCGACTGGAAGCCGAGCGTGGCCACGAACGCGGCCTGCACCGGGTCGAGCTCCTCGCGCATCGCCGATAGCCCCTCGAGGGTGTCGACTCGGTGGCCGTCGGCCTGCACCGCGAGCACCACTTCCGACGAGCTGAGCCGGCCGTCGAGCAGGATCGCTCCGGCGCCGGTCTCGCCGGAGTCGGAGCCGAAGCGAACGCTGAAGCAGCCCTCGCGGCGCAGCAGCTCCAGCAGGGTGTCGGCCGGGTCGACGGTGAACTGCTGTGCGAGCCCGTTGAGCGTGATCGTGATGGTGGTGCTCATCGCACTGCTCCCAGCTCGGTGATCGCCCGGGTCTGCAGCACTCGGGCGAGGTGGCGGCGGTACTCGCCGGAACCGCGGAAGTCGCCGGGTGGGGCGAGTGCGTCGACATCGTCGACGGCGACCGCAGTGGCGGCGACACCGCTCATCGCCACCCGCAGCCCCGTGGTGCCGGCGCGGGCCACGCAGCAGACGATGGGGGTGTCGGCGGTGGTGCGTGCCGTGGACTGCACGCTCGCGGCCCCGCTCACGTCGAGCCGCACCGACGTGATGATGCGACCCTCGACACCGCCCAGATCGGCGAGGAGGGTGGTGAGGGCGATGTCGTTCGTGCCGGCGGCGCTCGCCAGGCTGACGATCGCGTCGCAGGCGACGAGAGCCGCGACCAGAGCGCTCTCGCCGCCGCCAGCGACGATGGTGCCGCCGATCGTGCCCAGCGTGCGCAACGAGCTGGGCAGCTCGCGGCGGGCAAGCTCGCGCAACCAATCGGGCGTGGCGGTGTCGGCAGCGAGGTCGTGCAGCCGGGTCATCGAGCCGATCACCAGCGTGCTGTCGTCGGGGGCGGCGACACCCGCGAGAGCCAGCGCCTGCAGGTCGACCAGCACTGGTCTCGACGGGCGGGAGCCGGCGTTGACGACGGTGCCACCCGCCAGCACCGTGCCGCCCTGGGCGACGAGCCGGAGTGCGTCCTCCAGCGTGGTGGGCCGGTGGTATTCGATGACGGTGCTCATGGCGAGCTGACCTCCAAGTGGATCCCTCGGTGGCGACCAGCAGAGCCGGTGGAGCGAGTGATCGGCCGTGACCGCACGTTACCAGTCCTGTGCTGTGGCGTTCCTGTGCCCGACGTACCGCTCCGATTCTCTTCCGGGTCTGATTCGTCCCGGTTTCCGGGACGATCGCCACACCGGTACCGGGACATCACCACGTCGAATCCCGGCGGCGATGAGCGCGTTGACGGGTTTGCCGGTCCTGCCGCCGCTCGGCAGTTTCGCGCGTGGTTTGTGTTGCGGCGTCGACTGCCGTGGCTCACATCGGTACCCGCTCGTCAACAGCGGCCTACCCAAGGAGCCCATCATGCACTCGACCACCAACCGCACGACTCGCCGCCTGCGCCGCACCGCCGCTCTGGTCGGCGCACTGGCCGCGACCACCCTCGCTGTCGGCCTCACCGCCGGCAGCGCCTCGGCGATGACGACTCAGCAGTGGCGCACTCGCTGCCTCAACAGCGGCGGCGAGTGGGACTCCTACGTCATGAACGGAGCCACGCTGTACGAGTGCCTGTGGGTCACCGGCTCGGGCTACTCGATCGACATCTACCGCGGAGGGCGCTTCGTGGAGACCTGTGGCTCCACCCGCGGCTCGCGCGAGATCTGCGACCAGATCTGAGCGGTCCGACGCTCAGTCGTCCACCGGTTCGTCACGCGAGGCGGCCACCGCCTCGCGTGACCAGCCCTCGTGCTGCAGCGTCATCGAGCGGATCGCGACCGCGTTCGCGTTCGCGTCGAGCTCGGGTGTCGCCGAGAACTCCGACACCCAGCACCGGTACACGTTCCATGCCATCACGGCCTCGCCCGCCTCGTTGAGCAAGGTGATCGTGAGGTCCTTGCGGAAGTCGGCCAGCGTCACCTCGTTGCCGAGCTGCGCCGAGTTCGGGTAGTCCCACACCTTGTCGGCCCACTGCTCGAACGCGGCGTCGTGCGTCAGCCCCTGCTCCAGGGTGATCGGGCTGTAGTCGACCCGACCAGGCGACTTGTGCGCCGCTGACGGATCGCCGCCCTCGCGCCAGGAGATCGCCTGACTGGAACGGATGAGCCCACCGACCTTGTTGACTCCGGCCACCACCTTGCCGCCCCAGCCGATCTCGAACTTGAAGTTCCTGTACGGGTCGAGACGATTCACCGTTGCCATGCCGTGACCCCTCTTCGGTCGAGCCCGCCGCGGAGCTTAGGCAACATCCCACCCGAACCCTGGACGTGACGTTTGCCCAGTGAGGCTGCTCGTCGACGGTCGTGCTGCTCAGGTGCTGCGGCCGGTGCGGCGTGACCGCTTCACGTCATACATCGCGGCATCGGCTGCAGCCAGCAGAGCGGATGGTTCGCGGCCGGCAGCGAGCGTGTCGGCGTAGCCGACGCTGGCCGGGCAGGTGATCGACAAGGAGTCGGTGATGCTGATCGGTGCGGAGAGCGCCGCATCGATGCGTGCGATGAGGTTCTCCGAGCTGACGTCGGCGGGCTCGTAGATGATCACGAACTCGTCGCCGCCCAGGCGGGCGACGACATCTGCCCCTCGGACGATCGCGTCGAGTCTGCGGGCCGTCTCGCACAGCACCAGGTCGCCGGCGTCGTGGCCATGGGTGTCGTTCACCTCCTTGAGTCCGTCGAGATCGATGAACGCGACGGCGATCGGTGTATCGCTGCGATGCGTCCGGGCCAGCTCCGCGTCGAGCAGCTCGTCGAACAGTCGGCGATTGGCCAGGCCGGTGAGGGGGTCGCGCAGGGCGAGGCCGGCCGTGGTCTCCTGCAGGTGGCGCAGTTCGGTCACGTCGCGGCTCACGCCCTGCAACCCATCACGCAGGAGCGTCGAGCGTGTCTCTCCGATGACGATGGAGCCGTCAGCGTGCCGAAAGCGAAGGTCGATGCGCTGCAGGACGTGCTCGCCGCGCAGCGCGCGACCGACGATGGTCCTGCCGTCGTCGTCGAGGATGTCGACCAGTCGGTTGAAGTCGCCCAGGAAGTGGTCCGGTGGGTAGCCGAGAAGGTTCTCGACCGAAGGGCTCATGTAGTCGAAGCGCGGATGTGGCTGCATGACGAAGTGCCACACGACGTCCGACGACTTGTCGGCCAGATCGCGGAACCTGGCTTCACTCGCGGCGAGCTTCATCTCGGCGATGTGGCGCCCGGTGACGTCTCGGCCCACCGACAGCACCTCGTCGCCGTGGGGGCTGCGCAGGTAGCGGTCCGCCCACTCCAGCCACTGGCCGGGCGCAGTGGGCACGGCGCGCGCCGTCTTGTCGACCAGGACGGGGTTGTCGGGGCCGAGCAGAGCGAGCTGCGAGTGGAGCCCGCTCATCTCGTCGTCGGACAGGAACTCGTCGAGTGGGCGCCCGATGGCATCGGCAGGATCGACGCCGTACTGAGCGGCCCAGGCGGCGTTGCAGTAGGTGATCGCGCGGTCGGACACCCGGTAGCGGTTGACGCGCTCCGGCAAGGCGTCGAGCATCGCCGCCGCATCCCACGTGTCACGAATCTGATCAACGGATCTGGTCATGTCGTTCTTCCTTGTCGAGTCCGAGCGCGGCCGGTGTGTCACCGTCCGACCTCCTTTCGACGCCCGCTGCTCCGCCCGTCGTCATCGTTGTTGTCGTGTCCGCATCAAGTCCTATCAGCAAGACGTGACTCGATGCCGAACGTGACGCGAGTCGACCGAGGTCCGTACCGGCCCCAGACCGCGTCAGGTCCCGCTCAGCTGCCCGACCACCTGGGCGAGATCCTCGAGCTGCGGGCCGGGAAGGCACAGGTAGCTGTAGCCCCACCTCGCTCGTCGTTCGTGGAGGCGTTGCACGATCTCGTCGCTGCGGCCGGCCAACACGATCGGGCTCGCCAGCACCTCGCGAGTCGACACGCCGGCGTACCGGGCCAGACCGGACACCGCCTCGTGGGGCTCGTCGGTCACCGCCGCCACCGAGATCCAGGCGTTCAGCTCCAGCTCGTCCCACCGCATTCCTGCGGCGTCACGCACCAGCGCCATCTTGGCGTCGATCGCCTCGGGCAGCGCGTCACGGAAGGTGTCGGCGCTGTCCCGACCGGCGGCAGTCGACGGGTTGACGCCCACGATGTCGGCCTCGGCGCCGGCGAAGCGCAGCAACCTCCGCCCTCCGCCGGCCACCAGGATCCGGGGCCCGCCGGGCGTCGCCGGCAACGGCGTGCCTGCGACCTCCTGCAGCTGGTACTCCGCTCCCTCGAAGGAGACGACGGCCCCGTCGAAGAGGAGTCGCAACACGTGCACGTACTCGATGAGGCGCGCTACACGCCGGCCGGGCGGGTCCATCCGGATGCCCGAACGGCTGTAGTCGAGCGGGTTGTAGCCGGCGCCCAGCCCCACCTCCACGCGGCCTGGGAACAGCAGGTCCAGCGAGGCGAACTCCTTCGCCGCGACCACCGGGTTGCGGAAGTCGCAGGCCATCACCAGCGGCGCGACCGTGAGCGTGGTGGTGGCCGCCAGCGCTGTCGCCATCGCGGTGAACGGGCCGAGGCCGGAGTGGAAGTGGTCGGGTACGAACAACGTCGAGTAACCGAGTGCCTCCACCTGCCGGGCCGAGTCGGCCCAGCTGCGGCCCTCCAGCGGGCCTTTCATCTCCACCCCGAAGCGGAACGGCCGGGTGTGGGGGCTCACGAGAGCGGGCCCACCTCGTGGATGGCGTCGAGCCGGTCGGCCGAGGCCTTCGCCAGCTGCTCGCGTGGCGGCCGCGCCGCGCCTCCGGCGCCGTACATAGCGCCGCTGCGTGGCATCGGGCTGGGCGGGTTCTTCGCGTAGCTCACGGCCTTCGCCAGGTCACGGGCGAAGTCGGCGGTCACGCCCGGTTGGGTGTTCGGGCGAGTCACGCAGAAGTGCAGCGCCGGCGGGTACTGCAGGCCGTTCATCCGCCAGCCCAGGTCGGCGAGGCCATCGTTGACGTGGAAGATGTCCAGCTCGTCGCTGCCGAACGCGATGTTCCACAGCGAGTCGCCGACCAGCTGCAGCTCGGGGTGACTGACCACCGCAGCGCGGATCTCGTCGGCGGTGCGGAAGATGTCGCCGGCGATGGCCCGGTAGCCGCTCTTCCCGAAGCTCAGCATGCTGGCCCACGTGGCCGAGATGAGGCCACCGGAGCGGCTGCCGCCCATGCCGGGGGAGGCGTAGGCGCCGCCGGGCCAGCTGTCGATGAGGAGGTACTGCTCGCGGCGCAGCTCCTTCGGGCGGAAGAGCAGCACCGAGCTTCCCTTCAGCGCGTAGCCGTACTTGTGCGTGTCGGCGGACATGCTGGTCACGCCGGGCACGGAGAAGTCGAACGGCGTGTGCTCGTAACCGAGGTCGGCGGCCCAGGCGAGGATGAAGCCGCCGAGGCATCCGTCGACGTGCAGCCCGAGACCGTGCTCGAGCGCGATCTGGCCGAGCTCAGGGATCGGGTCGATCACCCCGTGAGGGTACGTGCCGGCAGTGCCGACCAACGCGACGGTGTTGGGGCCGATGTGAGCTCGCACGAAGTCGAGGTCGACCTTCTGGTGCTCGTCCACCGGTGCGATGACCGCGTCGATGTCGAACCAGTGGAACGCCTTGCTGTGCCCGGGGTGGGCGGTGACCGGCATGATGATCTGCGGTCGCTCGATGCCGCGCGTGTTCCGGCCCCATTCGCGGTAGGCGAGCATCGCGGTGACCAGGCTCTCGGTGCCTCCCGACGTGACCAGGCCGCCGGTGTCGTCGTCGCCGTGGAGGATGTCGGCCGTCATCGCGATGATCTCGGCTTCCATCTTCGTGGCGCTCGGGTACATGTCGCGTTGCAGCACGTTGGCGTGACCGAAGTAGCCGAACGCTTCCACCTGGAAGTGGTAGTGGTCGTGGTCGCCGCTGTAGATCGACCCGCTGACGCGTCCGGTGTCGCCCTTCCTGTCCTCCTCGGTGGACATCTGCCGCAGCTCGTCGAGGATCTGCTCGCGCGTCACCGGCTGCTCCGGCATCGTTGCGTGCACCTCGAACCTGCCGGCGTAAGGATGGAGCGGGCTCTTGGGGCGGGGCGTGTTCATGGCGTGTGGTCCTTCGAGTCGAACGCCTCGAAGAACGGGGCGTTGCGGTCATGGAAGTCGACGAGCGAACCGGTGCGGGCGGCAAGCAGTCGGTGGTCGGCGTCGTTGGGTTCGTGCACTTCGGCCGCGACCAGGAAGTGCGGCAGGTCGGCCAGACGGCAGGCCCCGGTTTCGTACAAGGCCAGCAGTGCGGCGCCGTGGGCGTTGGTGCAGTTCGACTGGGCCAGGCGGCGCACCGGCACACCCGTGGCATCGGCCAGGATCTGGCCCCACAGGGGCGACGCAGCGCCGCCGCCACCGAACGTGATTTCGCCGTAGTCGCGGCCGGCCAGGGCGCTGAAGTACGGCAGCAGCCAGGCGACGTTCATCGCCACGCCTTCGAGCACGGCACGTGCCATGTCGGCTCGCGTGGTGGCGATGCCGATGTTCACGAAGCCGCCGCGCATGCGCCGATCGTGGCCGGGAGCCATCGAACCCACCAGCCACGGCAGGAACAGCACCCCGTTGCTGCCACACGGCACCTCGCTCGCGGCTTGCAGCACGGCCGCGTACGACCCCTCGTGGACGGCGTGACCGAGCCCGTCGTTCGAGTACACCATCTGGTTCACGAACACGTCGAGCGCCTTGCCGCCGATGCCGTTCTCCGCCACCAGGAACCACTGATTCGGCAACGGGCTCGGCGCGGTGGTGAGGCCGTGTTCGATGTCGTGCCGCTTCGACGGGAGGTGCGTGGCCATCACCGCCGTGGTGCCGATGATGAGACCGCAGCCGGTCTCGTCGATCGCTCCCGTGCCGACGGCCGAGGTGACCGAGTCGATCGTCGCGCCGGTCACGACGGCCTTCGGCGACACGCCGAGGTGGTCGGCTGCTTCAGCGGTGACCGTGCCGCGCGGTTGGCCCAGCGGCACCAGCTGCGGCAGCTTGTCGGCGGGCATGCCGCTCATCGCCAGCAGCTCGTCGCTGTACTCGGTGAGCCCCCAGGTGCGGTTGTCCACCGAGAGCATCGGGAACATCGTGTTCTGCGTGGCCGTCACGTGGCCGGTGAGACGAGCCGCCAACAGGTCCATCGGCTCCACGAACGCAACCGCTGCGTCGTACGCGTCGGGCCACTCGTGGCGAATGACGTGCACATGGCCGACATCGCAGTTGCCGTGAGGCGCCATGCCGTGCACATCGACCCATCGGCTCATCTGCTCGCGCGTGAACTGCGGCTTGAAGTGACGCCGGCCGCGACCGTCCATCCACATGACGGTGTTGCCCAGCGGGCGGCCCTGCGCGTCGACCGCGGTGGTGGAGGTGTACTGGCTGGTGACCGCGACGATGCCGATGTCGTGGCCGCGCAGCCCGCTCTCGACGATGGCCCGGCGTGCGCACCGGCCGAGCGCCTCCCACCACACCCGCGGGTCCTGCTCCACACCACCGTCGTCAACGAACAGCAGCGGGATCACCTCGCCGGCGACCGCGCGCACCCGCGCCAGCTCGTCGACCACCGCGACCTTGATGCCGGTGGACCCGAGGTCGACGGCGAGCACGTGGCCGCTCACGGCTGCCTCGCTGTCAACGGCGTCGCGGTGTCCGCGCCGGGGTGATGGCACGCCACACCGTGGCCGCCCTCCAGTGCGTCGAGCATCGGCTGCTCGTCGGCGCAGCGCTCGTCGGCACGCCAGCAGCGCGTGCGGAACCGGCAACCCGACGGCGGGTCGATGGGGCTGGGCAGCTCCCCCTGCAGCACGATCCGCCGGCGGCCGAGCTCGATGGTCGGGTCGGGGATCGGCACCGCCGACAGCAGTGCCTGCGTGTAGGGGTGCAGAGGGTTCGAGTACACGTCGTGCGCCGGGCCGGTCTCCACGATTCGCCCTAGGTACATCACGGCGACGCGGTCGGCGAGTTGGCGTACCACCGCCAGGTCGTGGGCGATGAACAGGTAGCTCAGCCCGAGCTGTTCGCGCAGGGCGATGAGCAGGCGGACGATCTCCGCCTGGATGCTGACGTCGAGCGCCGACACCGGCTCGTCGAGCACCAGCAGCGCCGGGCTGATCGCCAACGCCCGGGCGATGCCGACACGTTGCCGCTGGCCGCCGGAGAACTCGTGAGGGTAGCGATCGAGGAACTCGGGTCGCAGGTGCACCAGCCCGAGCAGCTCCTCGATGCGCGCCGGGATGTCGGCCTTGGCCATGCCGTGCACCTGCAGCGGCTCGGCGATGAGCTTGCGCACCGTCATCCGTGGGTGCAGCGAGGCTTGTGGGTCCTGGAACACGACTTGCAGGTTGCGGCGCATGCGGCGCATGGCCTCGTGGTCCAGGGAGAGCAGGTTCGTACCGTTGAACTCCACGGCGCCCGACGTCGGCTCGATGAGGCGAAGGATGCACCGACCCGTCGTGCTCTTGCCGCAGCCGCTCTCGCCCACCAGTGCGAGGGTCTCGCCGGCCTGCAGCGTGAGGTCGACGCCGCTCACCGCGTGGAGCACGCCGGGCTTGCCGCCCTCCGCGCGCACGTGGAACTCCTTGACCAGGTCGGTCACCTTCAGCAGCGGCGCGTTCATGCCGGCGCTCCTGCTGCCGTCGCACCGCTCACGATCGAGCACGCCACGTCGCCGGCACCCACGCGCACCAGCACCGGTTCCTCCGCGCTGCACCCACCGACCGCTCGCGGGCACCGCGGAGCGAACGGACAACCGGGCGGCAGGTCGGCCGGATTCGGTGGCGTGCCGCCGATGGAGCTGACGACTTCTCTGCGCTCGTCCAATCGCGGCAGGCACTCCAGCAGGGCCGTGCTGTAGGGATGCTGGGGCCGAGCGAACAGGTCGAGCACCGGCGCTCGTTCCACGATGCGCCCTGCGTACATCACGGCCACGCGGTCGGCGCTGCCGGCCACGACGCCGAGGTCGTGGGTGATGAGCACGAGCGCGAGGTTCTTCTCGTCGCGCAGCGTGCGGAGCAGTTCCATGATCTGTGCCTGCACCGTCACGTCGAGCGCCGTGGTGGGCTCGTCGGCGATGAGCACTTCGGGGTCGTTGGCGATGGACATCGCGATCATCACGCGCTGGCGCATGCCACCCGACAGCTCGTGCGGGTAGGCGTCGATGCGCCGGCCGGGCTGCGGGATGGCGACCTGCTCCAGAAGGTCGAGGGCCTTCGCGCGCAGCTCCTTCTTGCCCAGCCGCGACTGATGTGCCTTCATCACGAGGGCCATCTGCTTGCCGATGGTGAGCACCGGGTTGAGGCTCGTCATCGGGTCCTGGAACACCATCGAGATGCGGCGGCCGCGCACCGAGCGCAGCGTGTCGGCGCTCGCGCCGACCAGTTCCGTGTCGCGCCACTTCACCGAGCCGCTGACCTCCGCCTTCGTGAGCAGGCCGAGCGTGGCGAGCATGGTGACGCTC
>JBAVTH010000685.1:0-9835 GCA_049696035.1 Ilumatobacteraceae bacterium | reverse complement strand
CGCACAATCAGCAGCGCCGAGGCGGCGACTCGCGTGGCAGGCGCGATCGGTGCGTTCGGCACCGCCGACGACGTGGGCGAGGCCGAGATCCTGGTCAACGCCACGTCCATCGGCATGGGCAGCGACGACCTGCCCTGCGATCCTGCGGTGCTGCGCCGCGGGCAGGTGGTCGCCGACATCGTCTACCACCCACGTGAGACGGCGTTGCTGAGGGCTGCGCGACTCGCCGGAGCCATCACCGTCGAGGGGTTGGGCATGCTCGTGCATCAGGCCGCGTTGCAGCAGCAGCTGTGGCACGGCCGACTCCCCGATGTCGCAGCGATGGCCGCCGCTGCGGAGCGGGAACTCGCCGCGCGCCGCCAGTAGCCTGCTCGCGATGCTTCGTTACCTCACCGCCGGCGAATCGCACGGGCAGGCGCTCGTGGTCATCATCGAGGGCCTGCCTGCCGGGTTGTCGCTGACCGTCGACGACGTGGCCGCAGAGCTGGCCCGACGTCGTCTTGGCTACGGCCGCGGGCCCCGGCAGAAGTTCGAGCAGGACGAGGTCACGTTGGTGGGCGGCGTCCGCCACGGGCGCACGCTGGGTTCCCCGTTGGCCATCGAGATCAAGAACAGCGAGTGGTTCCGCAGCGACAAGTGGCATGAGGAGATGTCGCCAGCGCCCGGCGTCACGAAGGACCCGCTCACCTCTGTGCGCCCCGGTCACGCCGATCTGGTGGGCATGCAGAAGTACGGCTTCACCGATGCCCGCGATGTGCTCGAGCGCGCGTCCGCCCGCGAAACCGCCGCACGGGTCGCAGCCGGCGCGGTGGCCAAGAAGCTGATGGCCGAGCTCGGCACCACCGTCATCTCCCACGTCATCCAGATGGGCGCCGCCCGGGCGGCGGCCGGAGTGCGGCCCTTGCCGGCGGAACTGGTGCTCGTGGATGCAGACGAAGTGCGCTGCTTCGATGCGGCGGCGTCGCTGGCGATGATCGCCGAAGTGAAGGCAGCGGCCAAGGACGGCGACTCGCTGGGTGGAGTGGTCGAGGTGCTCGGCTACGGCGTACCCGTCGGCCTGGGCAGCCATGTGCACTGGGATCGCAAGATCGACGCAGCACTGGCGCAGGCTGTGATGAGCATCCAGGCGGTGAAAGGCGTGGAGATCGGCGACGGCTTCGAGGTCGCGGGTCGGCGCGGTAGCAACGCCCACGATGCGATCGTATGGGACGAGTCGCTGCACGGCGGGTCGGGCGATTACCGGAGGGAAACCTCGCTGGCCGGCGGTACGGAGGGCGGCATCACCACCGGCGAACTCCTCGTGGTGCGGGCAGCAATGAAGCCCCTGGCCACCTTGAACCGGCCCACGCTGAAGACCGTCGACGTGGTCACGAAGGAGGCCACCGTCAGCTTCAAGGAGCGCACCGACGTCACCGCCGTGCCGGCATGCGCCGTGGTCGCGGAGACGATGGTCGCGCTCGTGCTCGCCACGGAGGCAGGCCGCAAGTTCGGGGGCGACAGCATCGGTGAGTTCGTACGCAACGCCGCTGCGTTCCGCGCCACGCTGCCGTGATCAGGCCCGATGAACACCTGGTCTTCGTCGGGATGATGGGCGTCGGCAAGACGACGGTGGCGCGGGTCGTGGCCGATCGTCTCGGGCGACGGGTGTTCGACAGTGATGCCGTCATCGAGAGCCGCTACGGCCGGACGGTCCGGGAGATCTTCGCCGAGGACGGTGAACCCGCGTTCCGTGCGCTGGAGACCGAGGTGCTCTTGGAGGCGTTGGCATCGCCCGAGCCGCTCGTGGTCGCCGCCGCCGGGGGAGTGGTGCTCAGCGACCAGAACCGCGAAGCGCTGAGGTCCTCCGGGGCGAAGGTGGTGTGGCTCTGCGCCGACCCCACGACGCTTCTGGAGAGGGTCAGCGGTGGCGGTCATCGTCCGCTGTTGGACGAGGATCCGGCGGGTACCTTGCAGCGCATGTTCCGAGACCGCGAAGCGCTGTACCGAGATGTGGCCGACGCCATCGTGCTCGTCGACAACCGGTCGATCAGCGAAGTTGTGGAGGCAGTGCTGCGATGATCACTGTTCGAGTGCCCCTGGGCGAGCGGGGCTATGACGTGCTCGTCGGCAACGGAGTTCGTCGCGAGCTGGCCGCGTTGCTGCCGCCATCGGCGCGCCGGGTGGCGCTCGTGACGCAGGCCAGCGTCCCGCTGGAGGTCGACCCTGGCCTGCCATGCGAGCGGTTCGTCATCGGCGACGGTGAGCAGTACAAGACGCTCGCGACGATCGAACAGCTGTGCCGTGGCTTCGCCGAGATGGGTCTCACCCGCAACGATGTGGTCGTCGGTCTCGGAGGCGGGATGGTCACCGATGTAGCCGGGTTCGCGGCCGCCTCGTGGCATCGTGGCATGCCGGTGGTGCATGTGAGCACCACCCTGCTGGGCATGGTCGACGCCGCCATCGGCGGCAAGACCGGCGTGAACCTCCCGGCTGTCGACGGGATTGGTGGGAAGAACCTGGTCGGCGCGTACTGGCAGCCCGGCGGCGTGATCTGCGACCTCGATGCGCTGGCCACCTTGCCGCCGCGCGAGATGCGGTGTGGCCGTGGCGAGATGGCCAAGTACCACTTCCTCACCGGCGACGACCTGCTGTCGATGGGCGAGCCCGAACGAATCGCCCGCTGCGTCGAGATCAAGGCCGAGGTCGTCGCCGGCGACGAGCGAGAAGGCGGTCGCCGTGCCGTGTTGAACTACGGCCACACGCTTGCGCACGCGTTGGAGATCGAGACCGATCACGCTCTCGCACACGGTGAGGCGGTCGGCATCGGGCTGGTCTATGCGGCCCATCTCGCACACCAACTCGGACGCATCTCGCACGAGCGGGTGCAGCAGCACTACGAGGTGGTCCGCAGCGGCTACGAACTGGACACCTCGCTCCCTGATGGCGTGTCGCCCGAACGCTTGGTGGCGTTGATGGGACGCGACAAGAAGGTGCTCACCGACCAGCTCACCTTCGTGCTCGACGGCCCCGACGGCGTGGAGGTGGTGCCAGGGGTGGCAGCACACGATGCCTTGGCAGCCCTGTCCGCGATGGGATCCTGACGTCGCGGCCTCGCCCTGCGAGACTGCCGGCATGACACCTCGGATGCGCACCGAGCGGCTGCTGCTGCGGGAGTGGCGAGACACCGACAAGGTGGCCTACGCGCTCCTGAACGCCGACACGGAGGTCATGCGCCACTTCCCGTCCACCCTCACGAGCGAACAGAGCGACGAGATGGTCGATCGCATGGCCGCCACGTGGGATCAGCAGGGGTTCGGGCTGTGGGCTGCAGAACGACTCGACACGCATCAGTTCATCGGCTTCATCGGCCTTGCCGCACCGCGCTGGCACCTTGACGGCATCACGCCGTGCGTGGAGGTGGGGTGGCGGCTCGCGAAGCAGCACTGGGGTCACGGCTTCGCGCCTGAGGGGGCGGCAGCGGCGTTGGCCTACGGGTTCGAGCACGTCGAACTGCCGAACGACGAGATCGTGAGCTTCACCACGACCGCGAACCTCAACTCACAGCGCGTGATGCAGAAGATCGGCATGCACCGGGACGAGGCCCGGGGTTTCGACCATCCGATGACGCCCGGCTGGCACGGCCAGCGGCACGTGCTGTACAGCATCGATCGAGCGACGTGGCGTGCAGGCGTGGCACGATAGACGCGTGGCCATCATCGCTCTCCTGCACGGACCCAACCTCAACCTGCTCGGCCAGCGCGAGCCGCTGATCTACGGCAGCGCAACACTCGACGACTACGTCGCCGCCGTCACCGAGGCTGCAGCCAAGCACGACCACACGGTGGAGGCGTTCCAGTCCAACCACGAGGGTGCGCTCGTCGACGCCATCCACGGCGCTCGCGATCAGGTTGCCGCCATCATCATCAACCCCGGCGCCCTCACGCACTACTCGTGGGCCCTGCACGACGCACTGGCGGCGTTTCCAGGGCCGATCATCGAAGTGCACATCTCCAACCCCAACGCCCGCGAGCCGTGGCGGCACACCAGCGTCGTCGCCCCGGTCGCCACCGGCTCGATCACCGGTCTCGGCCTGGTCGGCTACCTGCTGGCGGTGGAAGCGGTCGCCGTGCAACTGGCCGCGGAATGAGCATCGCCGGCCGAGCGGCGCGGGTGGCGAGCCGGCTCGTCGATGCCGACGCGCTGCTGGTGGGCGACCTCACCAACCTGCGCTGGCTCACCGGCTTCACCGGATCGAACGGCTGGGCGGTCGTCGGCGCGGATCGGCTGACCATCGTCACCGACGGGCGCTATGGCGACCAGGCCGTCGCACAGACGGCGGCGTGTGGTGTCGAGGCGGAGGTGCTCGTTGGCACGACGGGTGCAGCCGTCCTTCAACACGTGGCAGAAGTGTGCGGCGGCTACCGGAGTGTGGGCTTCGAGGCCGCGCACCTGACCTTCGCACAGCACCGCCACTTCGCCGGATCGGTCACCGCCGAGCTGCTCCCGACCGAGGGTCTCGTCGAGGCCGTGCGACGTACCAAAGACGACGCCGAGCTCGATGCAATCGCTCGCGCCTGCCGGATCGCAGATCGGGCGCTCGCCGAAGTGGCGCCGCTCCTCGCCCCCGGCATCACGGAGGCACAGGTGCGCAACCATCTCGAGATCCGCATGCGCGACCTCGGTGCTGCCGGCCCCAGCTACGAGACGATCGTCGCGACCGGGCCCACCAACGCGGCGCTCCCGCATCACCGCCCGACCGACACACCGCTCGCTGCCGGCGACACCGTCATCATCGACGTCGGGGCGCTGGTGGACGGCTATCACAGCGACATGACGCGCAGCTTCGTGATCGGCGAACCGACACCGCTGCAGCAGGAGCTCTACGATCTCGTGCTCGCCGCCCAGTGCGCCGGCGTCGCTGCGGTGACACCGGGGTTGAGCTCGAAGGAGCTCGACGCAGTCTGCCGCGGAATCATCTGCGATGCGGGTTACGGCGACTGGTTCACTCACGGCACCGGGCACGGTGTCGGCCTGCTGATCCACGAGGACCCCTTCGTCAACCGTGCCGGTGACTCGATTTTGCAGGTGGGGGACGTAGTGACCGTGGAGCCGGGCGTCTACCATGAAGGCTTCGGCGGCATTCGCATTGAAGACCTGGTGGTCGTCACCAGCGACGGATGCCGCGTCCTCACTGCATCTCCGAAGGATTCACCGTGCCCGCCATCTCTACCAACGACCTGAAGAACGGCATCACGCTGGAAATCGACAAGGTCCTCTACCAGGTCGTCGAGTTCCAGCACGTCAAGCCCGGCAAAGGCGGCGCGTTCGTGCGCTCCAAGCTGCGCAACCTCCGCAATGGCGCCGTCATCGACAAGACGTTCAACGCCGGAGTGCGAGTGGAACAGGCGCTGCTCGAGAAGAAGGACATGCAGTTCCTGTACCGCGACGGCGACACCTACGTGTTCATGGACCAGGAGACGTACGATCAGGAGAACGTCGCCCCAACGGCGCTGGGCGACGCTGCCGACTACATGATCGAGAACTCGGTGGCCCAGATCGCGTACTACAACGGCGAGATCATCACGGTGGAGATCCCGGCGTCCGTCGAGCTCACCATCGCCGATACCGAGCCCGGCGTCCAGGGCGACAGGTCCACGGGCGGCCGCAAGCCGGCCACCTTGGAGACCGGCAAGATCGTGCAGGTACCGCTGTTCATCAGCCCCGGAGACCGCGTCAAGGTCGACACCCGCTCCGGCGAGTACATGACCCGAGTCTGATCGGATGGCCCGCTCGCGCAACCGCGCCGCACGGTCTCACGGCCCGACCAACGTCGACGACCACGACGAACGCACCGACGCTCGCGAGCGGGCGCTGATCCTGCTGTACGAGGCGGAGTCCAAGGGCATCGCTCCGGCCGCAGTGCTGGCGGCGCAGATCTCACCCGCCGACGAGCTCACCACCGTGCTCGTCGAGGGTGTCGAGGCGAACCAGGCGCGACTCGACGAGGTCATCGCCGCGCACTCCAAGGGGTGGACCCTCCAGCGGATGCCTACCATCGATCGCAACGTGCTGCGCATCGCGGGGTTCGAGCTGATGTCGCGTCCCGACGTGCCCGTCGCTGTGGTGCTCGACGAGGCGGTCGAGCTGGCCAAGCGGTTCAGCACCGACGATTCCGGTCGTTTCGTCAACGGAGTGCTCTCCGCACTGGTGGCCGTGCTACGGGCTCAATGAGCCCCGCAGTCGTGACGGATCGGCAAGACTGCCCGACGTGATCGATCGAACGTGGGTGGCGCTCAAGGAACGCCTGGACGACTGGCGTGAGCGGTTCCTGCTGCAGGTGGGAACGGCCCACTCCGCTGCATGGATCGTGGCGCTGGCGGCGTTCTGCTTCGCCTACACCTTCGGCTCGCTGGGTGTGCAGAACCAGCGCAACTTCGGCACCTGGTCGTACGACATGGGCATCTACGACCAGGCGATCTGGCTGATCTCGCGCGGGCATTCGTTCATGTCGGTCCGCGGCATGAACGTATGGGGTCACCACTTCAACCCGATCCTGCTGCTGTTCGTGCCCTTCTACTGGTTCGGGGCCGGTCCCGAGTTCCTGTACGTGGTGCAGGCGTGCGCGTTGGCGCTGGCCGCAGTGCCCACCTACCTGATCGCTCGCGACAGGTTCAAGACCCCGTGGATGGGGCTGCTGTTCGCTGTCGTCTACCTGATGTACGTGCCGGTGCAATGGATCAGTTGGGCGATGTTCCACCCGGAGGCGCTGGTCATCGCGCCGCTGTTGTTCGCCTGGTGGTTCGCGACCAAGCAGCGTTGGGGGTGGTTCTTCGCGATGGTGCTGCTGGCACTCAGCACGCGCGAGGACACCGCGTTGGCGGTGATCATGATGGGTCTGGTGCTGCTGGTCCACCTGCGCGACGCTCCCGACTATCGAGGCATCGTGCGCAAGTGCGTCGGAGTCGTAGCACTCGGCGCCATCTGGTACCTCGCGTGCACCAAGGTGATCCTTCCCGCCTTCAACGACGGGAAGGAACCCTTCTACATCACCTACTTCTACGGCAACTACGGCAGCACCACGCCCGAGATCCTGACGACGATCCTGCGCCATCCGGACAGGGTCGTCCACGATGCGGTGCAGCACGATCGGCTGGTCTTCTACAAGCAGATGTCATGGCCGTTGGGCTGGGTGTACCTGGCCAACCCGCTCGCGCTGCTGATGGCCCTGCCGCAGCTGCTGGCCAGCGTGATCGGCCTCAGTCCGTACGCCCGCATGGTGAAGTACCAGTACACGTCGGTGATGATCGCGCCGATGATGATCGCGTCGGTGAACGGCGCGTTCGCGTTCTGGCGCTTCCGTGTGGCAAGAACGGTCCTTCCGTTGTGGATGCTGCTGTGCAGCTACACGTCGAACGTGGCGTGGTCGCCGTCCGAACTGAACGATGCGGCCTTCGGCGTGTGGAGCCAGCCGCATCCGCGCCACGAGTCGTTGCGCATCGCCCTCACCTACGTCCCGAACGATGCGTCGGTGAGCGCGAGCTACCAGCTGCTGCCCCATCTGGCTCACCGGGAACACATCTACGACTGGCCCAACCCCTTCTGGGCGAGTGTGTGGGGCAATGACGACTGCGCCCATCTGCCCGACCCGACCACCATCGACTACATCGCAGTCGACCTCACGCAGATCGGCGCGAGCAACCAGACCTTGTTCGACAACATGCTCAAGGACGGCGGACCCTTCGATGTCGTGTACGAGGATGCGAACGTCGTCGTCGCCAAGCGGGTGGGAACTACGCCAGAGGTCGACGTGCGACCGCAAGCAAGTTCTTGCCAACAGCTGGCGGTCCGACACGGTTCTGGATGAACCGGCTGAAGGGCACGATCAGGGAGTCGTAGAACCGCGACGAGCCGGCATCCAGCGTCGGCACGTCGAGCAGCCGGTACATCAGGAAGTACGGCACCACGCCGGCGATGTCCATGAAGTGCATCTCGACCAGTTCGAAGCCGGCGGCGTCGATGGTCGATTGCAACAGAGGCCGGTCGTAGCGGCGGAAGTGGCCGGACTTGAAGTCGAGGCTGCCGTACAGCGATGGCATGGCCGGCACGAAGAGGGCAACCGTCCCGCCGGGTCGGAGCAACCGCAGCGCCGTGCGCAGCTCTTCGACGTCGTCGCGTATGTGTTCGAGCACGCTGACGTAGACGACCGAATCGAACTGCTCGGCGCCGCCGGCCGCGAGAAGCTGCTGCGAGGTGATCTGCCGGGCGTCGATGCGGTCGTTCGAGGCGGTGCGCCTGGCCAACTCGGGGAACACGTTGTCGGCGGGCTCGAGGGCTACGACGTGGTGCCCTGCGGCGGCCAACTTGTCGGCGATCGCCCCGACACCGGCGCCCACCTCCAACACCCGCGAACCGAGGTGCGGTTGCAGCTCCTCGCAGATCCAGCTCAGGAAGTGGTCGGCGTCGGCGAGGTTGGAGAGCTCCTCCATCGCACCGAAGACCGATTCGCCGGTGGCCGCCTGCGCTCGCAGGCGAGGGTTGCGCTGAGCCCACAAGGCCTGGTTGGTGCGCATCTCGCGGCGAATCGCGCGCACTCGACGGTGCACCGGCAGCAGGTTCCCGGCGAACTCCTTCATGTCGGCGCGATCGACGTCGCCTGCGCCCGAGTAGCGCGGACGGAAGGTGATCGGGACCTCATCGACCGCGAACCCGTGGGCCTGGACGACGGCCACCATCGCACTGAAGAACCCGTAGGTCTCGGCGGGCAGTTGCTCGTCCAGCAGCAGGCGCACCACATCAGGGTCGTAGACCCGGAACGAGGTCGTGGAGTCGCTGACCCCTCGAGCGCCGGTGATGGCCTTCACCGACGAGTTGCCGAGGCGGCTGAGTGCGCTGCGGATCGCACCGGTGCCGGGAGAGGCGCCGCCGCGGGTCCAGCGCGAGCCGATGGTGAGGCCGCTGCGCCGAGCGAGGTGGCTGCGCACCAGCGTCGGGATCTGGCGCGGGTCGTGTTGCCCATCCGCGTCGAGTGACACCACCACGTCCGCTCCCTCGGCAAGTGCCTCCCGAAAACCGATCAGAAGGGCAGGTGCAAACTGGCGGCCGTCCGGTGAGGTGACGTGGACGTCGAGACCGAGCAGCTCCGCGAACTCCAGCAGCGCTCGGCGATGGTGCTCGTCTGGGTTGCCGAGCAGCATCGCCGACAGTTCGATGCCACTGGGCGACAACGCTCGGCGCGCCTCGTCGAGCTCGGCGAGGACGGCCTCGGCGGCCACGAAGCGGTGCTGAGATGCAAGAAGCACGATGACGCGCACCCCCCGAAGCTATCCTGCGCTTCCGATTGCTGAGCGGCGCACTGGCCGTCACCTTGGAGGAGTGCTCGAGAATGGTCGCCGCGCGCGTATGACCGACATCCGTGTGAGGTCGCGACGAGCCCGTACCGTTGCAGGGCTCGGTCTGGTGGCGCTGCTGACGGTCATCGCGGTAGGTGCGCTGTTCTACATCGAGGCTCGTGCATCGGACTGGGACCCCCAGTACGCGCGCGACATCGCTGAACGAACGATGCGCTATGGCGGCTCTTACTACGAGAACTCGGTGCACAACAAAGGCCCGCTGGAACCCGGTTTGTACCAGCTGGCGGCGATGGTCAGCACGTTCGACACGTTCTGGTTCGCGATCGCAGTCATGGTCATTGGCGCATCGGTGGTGGTCGGCCTCGCCTGCCGGCGAGTCGTGCAGCTACTCGACGGAGACGTGTGGCTGGGATGGCTGGCAGCCGCCACTGCCTTCTTCCATCTCGCGGTCTCGGATGCCGACTACGCGGGCGTGCTCTACAGCCGGAACATGACGGTGGCTCTGC
>JBAVTH010000684.1:0-6961 GCA_049696035.1 Ilumatobacteraceae bacterium | reverse complement strand
TGAACCTCGACGAACTGATCGCCCGCTTCGACGTCGCCGACCCGTCGTTCATCTCCGACCCGTACCCCGTCTTGAACGCCCTTCGCGAAGCGACGCCGATCTTCTGGAACGAGGCCACCGAGCAATGGACCCTCACTCGCTTCAGCGACGTTCAGGAGACCCTCCGCGATCGTCGTATGGGTCGCAGCTACTCCCATCTGTACTCGCACGCGGCTGTCGGCCGAGCCGAACCGGACCCCCGGTGGGCCTCTTTCCAACAGCACGAGCGTTGGTCGTTGCTGTGCCTCGAGCCTCCTGACCACACCCGCATCCGCAGGCTCGTCGCCAAGGTCTTCACGCCCAGGGCCGTCGCCGCGATGCGCCCGGTGGTCGAGGGCTTCTCCGCCGAACTGCTCGACGTGTGCCGCGAGCAGGGTCGGTTCGAGCTGCTGCACGACTATGCGCAGCCCTACTCGGTTGCGGTGATCTGCTCGATGCTGGGAGTGCCTCGTGCCGACACGCAGCTGCTGCTCGACTGGTCGCACGCCATCGTGAAGATGTACGAGATGAGCACGAGCGATGTGGTTCGCGAGGCCGCCAACACCGCCGCCGCCGAGTACATCGAGTACACGAAGGCACTCATCGCCGAGAAGCGCCGCCACCCGGACGGTTTGCTGGTGAGTGAGCTGGTGCGAGTAGAGGATGAAGGCGACACCCTCACCGAGGACGAGATCGTCTCCACCACGATGGTGCTGCTGGAGGCCGGTCACGAGGCCACGGTGAACACGCTCGGCAACGGCATGCGCGCGATGCTGCGCCACCCGCGAGAGTGGCAGCGGGTCGTGTCAGGTGCTGTTCCCGCCCGCGTCGCGGTGGAGGAGCTGCTGCGCTGGGACCCGCCGCTGCACCTGTTCGAGCGGTGGGTGCTGGAGGAGGGCGTCGAGATCGCGGGCCAACCGATCGGTGTCGGCCAGGAGGTCGCCATGCTGTTCGGTGCTGCGCAGCGCGACCCGCGGCGCTTCGCCGACCCCGATCGCTTCGATGCCGGTCGCGGCGACACGGCGCACATCGGCTTCGGTGGCGGCATCCACTTCTGTGTCGGCGCGCCGCTGGCACGCCAGGAGATCGAGGTCTCGCTCGCCGGTCTTGCGGAGCGCTTCCCCGACATCGAGATGGTCGTCGAGCCGGAGTACCACCCCAACTTCGTGATCAGGGGGCTCACCGGGCTGACGCTCCGCGGGTGAGTCGACGGGTCGGTACGCTGCTCTGATGATCCGGCATGTGGTGGTGTTCAGGTGGAACGACGGCGTCGAAGAAGCCCACGTAGCTGCTACGTCGGCGGCGTTCGCTGAGCTGCCGGCGCAGATCCCGCAGATCGTCTCGTACGCGTTCGGACCCGACCTCGGTGTGGCGCCGGCCAACTTCGACTATGCCGTCACGGCCGATTTCGAATCGGTCGACGACTTCGCCGCGTACCGCGACCACCCCGCGCATCAGGCGTTGCTGGCGGCCTACTTGGTGCCGTTCATCGAACAGCGCCACGCGGTGCAGTTCACCGTCGGCTGAGCACCTGCTGCACCCGCCGCAGCACCTCGGTCATCTGTTCGCCGGTGGATTGGAAGCTGGTGACGAAACGCACGACGCCGTTGCCCATGCCGTAGAACAGCACACGATCCACGGCGAGCGCCTCGGCCGCCGGTTCGCCGACGCGGGCGAACAGCATGTTGGCCTGTGGCTCGGCCAGCAGCTCGACGCCGAGCCCGCGCAGCCCGTCGCTGAGCTGCGCCATCGCATCGTTGGCCCGGCGGGCCAGCCGCAGCCACAGGTCGTCGGTGAGGTAGGCGACCAGCTGCGCCGACTGATAGCGCATCTTGCTGGCCACATGCCCCGATCGCTTCAATCGGTAGACGAGCTGCTCGGACACGGCTGGGTCGAAGCACACGATGGCGTCGGTGCTGAGCGCGCCGTTCTTGGTGGCACCGAGGGAGAACGCGCCGACACCGGCGGCGCACGTGAGGTCGGCCGGTGCGCAGGCGAGCGCGACGATCGCATTGGCGAACCGAGCGCCGTCGAGATGCATGCGCAGACCCCGGGTGGAGGCGACGCCGGCGAGCGCGGCCACCTCGGCCGGCGTGTAGAGGGTGCCGAAGTCGGTGGGGCACGTGACCGACACCACCGACGGTTGCGAATGGTGCGGGTCGCCCCAGTTGGTGGCCTCGAAGGCTCGTTGCACGCTGGCCGGTTGCAGCTTGTAGTCGGTGCCGGGCAGGCCGCGCATGACGGCGCCGCCGCTGAACAGCGACGTCGCGCCTCCTTCGTTGGCGAAGATGTGCGCGGTCTCGTGGCACAGCACGCTGCCCCAGGGTGGGCACATCGCGGAGAGGGCCAGCGAGTTGGCTGCCGTACCGCTGACCACCGGGAAGACCTCGGCGGTGCCGTGGTCGAACGTCTCGCGGACGAGATCGCGCAAGCGGGCGCTGATCGCGTCGCCGCCGTACGCCAGTGCCGACCCGCTGTCGGCGGCGGCCAACGCGGCCAGCATCTCCGGTGCGACGCCGGCCGCGTTGTCGCTGCGCAGCTCGATCGGCTCGTCGGCAGAGATGGTCATGGCGGTCAACTCTACGGGGACTGGGAGAGCTGGTCCGTTCGGTGTTGACAGCGACCCGGCGCCACCGGGCAGACTGCACCCGTGCCCAGTCGCCGCCGTCCCAAGTCGCCAGCATCGACCGTTGCCGACGCGCCTCGATCCGATGTCGAGCGGTTCGCTGCCGCGCTCAAGGAGTCGGAGCGTGCCGACAAGGCCAAGCGCGAACGCGAGCAGCAGGTCAAGCTCGACGCCGCCCGCCGGGCCGATGAGGCTGCCGCTCATGCGAAGGCGCTGGCGACCGCGAGACGCGAACTCGAGCGAGCGGTCGAGGGCGTGCGCCACGCCAAGCAGGTGGGCAAGGGCCGCGCAGCAGCCGACGAGGCGTGGAAGGTCGCCAAAGCTCAGGTGATCGAACTGGAGACCGGCGCCGCGCCGAGTTGGGCGCCGAAGCCGAGCGAGCCGACCGAGCCGGAGGTGTCGCTCGAGCCGGCCGATGCCTCGGATGCGGAGCCGGCCGACGTCGCGCCGTCGGACTGAACCCGGCGACGAGTCAGCCGAAGCCGGCCGACGGCCGGATCCGCGACACGTCCGCTTCGCGTCGAACGCCAACCGAAGCGGCGACAGCGGTACTCCTCGCCGCCAGTTCGTCCGCAGGTGCGCTCGCAGCCGCTGCCACTGACGCCGCGAACGCGCGCAGGGCGTCGATCGTGGCGACGTCGTCGAACGAGCCGTCGAGGCCGATCTTCGTGCGCGGCGCGGCAATGCCCAGTTGAGCGACGAGGTAGGCGCCTTGCCACAGCAGCGTCTGCGCAAGCACTTGCCGGGCGAATGGCCCGCCGCTGGTGCCGGCGCTGAGGATGCCGACCGGTCGCTCGTAGAGCTCACCCGAGCCGACCACCCAATCGAGCGCGTTCTTCACCGATCCGGCGAGCGAGCCGGCGTACTCCGGCGCGGCGATGATCACGGCATCCGCTTCGCCGATCTGGCGCCGGAACGCTGCCACCGAGTGAGCAGGGGAGTCGACGAGACCGGGGTCGAGCGGTGGGATCCGGGGCAGCTGGGCGTCATCGACGACCGAGGCGCCCAGCTGCACCAGCGCCTGCTGGACCACCCGCAGCGCTGCCCGATTGGCGGACGCGTCTCCGAGGCTGCCGCACACGGTGAGCACCGTCGACATGGTGGTCACCAGCCGATCGGCCGGCGATCGCCGAAGAAGCCACCCGTGGGTCCGCCGTCGGGCAGCTGTTGCGCGATCATCCGCCCGATGCCCCGATTCGCTCCGCTCACGACCGCCACTCGCCGCTGATCGACCATCGGCCACCTCCTCGGCCGAAGCTACCGCGCGCGTACGCGGGCTCGGGCACTGCCGACGAGCCATCGGTCACGGTGGCCTCCGGGAACGGTCCCGTACAATTCGTACTAAATCATCGAGGAGATTCTCATGGCCCGCTACGTCACCACCGTTCGCACCGCGCAGACCCCCGATCAGGTCTTTGCCTACATGGCCGACCTCCGCCACTTCGCAGAGTGGGATCCTGGCGTGCGCCGCGTGGTGCAGGTGAAGGGCGACGGAGCCGGCCTTGGCGCCGAGTTCGACGTGACCCTGGCGGGGACCACCCTGCGCTACGTCACCGAGGTCTACCAGCCGAGCAGCGAGCTGCTGGTCGTGGCGAGGAGCCGCACCCTGCGATCGACCGATCGCGTGAAGGTCCGCGCTGACGGCGACACGACCCTCGTCACCTACGACGCACTCCTCGAGCTGAACGGCGTGTTCCGCCTCGCCGGTCCGCTGTTGAGCCTTGCCTTCGGTCGCATCGGTGATCGCGCCGCAGCCGGCCTGCGACGCGTGCTGGCGGGCGAGGAAGTGCGCTCATGACGTCGCTGCCCGGTCTTGCCCGCGCTGTCGACTCGGTGCTGGAGGCTCCCATCTTCACCAGCTTCACCCGCATCGGTTACGACGTTCGTTCGCGCACCGGGCATTGGCGGCAGCTCGACGGCTACGACCTGCGCGAGAGGGTGGTGCTGCTCACGGGCGCGACCTCCGGCCTGGGCCTGGTGGCGGCAGAGCAACTCGCCCGTTGCGGCGCAACCGTCGTGCTGCTGGGTCGGGATGCGTCCAAGACGAAGCGAGTGCGCGACGAGGTGATGGCGCGCACCGGGAACGACGCGATCTCGGCGGTCACCGCCGACATGGGCGATCTCGCGGCCGTGCGTGCCGTGGCAGCCGAGGTGGTCGAGCGGCACGAGCGGCTCGACGTGCTGATCCACAACGCCGGAGCATTGAGCGCCACCCGTGAGGTATCAGCGCTCGGCACCGAGCTCACCGTCGCCAGTCAGGTCGTCGGCCCGTTCCTGCTCACCACCCTCCTGCTGCCGCTGCTTCGGAAGACGGCTGGGTCCCGCGTGCTGACGATGTCGTCGGGCGGCATGTATGCCAGCCCGCTGCGCGTCGCCGACCTCGAGATGGGTGAGGACTACAAGGGCAGCGAGCAGTACGCGAGAGCGAAGCGTGCCCAGGTCACCCTCAACGAGATGTGGGCGCAGCGCTTTCCCGACCGCAGCATCGTGTTCCATGCCATGCACCCGGGCTGGGCCGACACACCCGGAGTGCGCGAGTCGCTCCCGACGTTCCGCAAGGTGATGGGCCCACTCCTGCGCTCTCCAATGCAGGGCGCCGACACGATGGTGTGGTTGGCGGCCGATGACGGCGAGCCGCTCGCCTGCTCTGGCGGATTCTGGTTGGATCGCCGCCGACGGTCGCTCCACAAGCTGCCCGGCACTCGGGCGAGTGATACGCCCGCGCGCCGCCGGGAGCTGTGGGATCGGGTGGCGGCCGAGGCCGGCGTGACCGAGGCCGATCTCCTCGGTTGAGCCGCCGCGCAGTTCCTGCTCACCGTGGCGGTCTCGTTAGGGTGCAGCGTGTGGGGACGAGCGCATGAAGTGGACGGAGCTCGCGTTCGCCGTCGTCACCTCTGCGATCGGCGCGGTGGGGGGCTTGGGCGGTGCCGTGCTGCTCGTTCCGTTGCTCGTCCTGACGGGCACGTCCGCTCGTTCGGCGGCGCCCCTCGGTCTGGTCTCGGTGGCCGCGGGCTCCACGTCCGCCGGGGCGCGGCAACTGCAGGGTGGCCTCGTCAACCATCGGCTGGGGCTGACCACCGAACTGTTCGCCAGCAGTGGCGCGATGGCCGGCGCGCTGGCCAGCGGTTTGGCCAGCGATCGCTTCCTGAAGCTGGTGCTCGCGGGGGTCGCTCTGGCCGCAGGGCTGATCGGTGGGCGGCGCAAGGGCATTCGCAACCTGCCGCAAGAAGGTCTGACCGCAGCTGACGTCGGCGAGCACGTCGGCTCGTTGTCGGGCGTGTACCGACTCGACGACGGCTTCGTGCCCTACCAGGCGAAGCGGTTCGGCGTCGGCGCCGTGCTGTTCGGCCTGTCGGGCGTGTTGGCGGGCCTGGCCGGCGCGAGCGGCGGGTTCGTCAAGACGCCCGCGTCGAGCGAGGTGATGCACGTGCCGGTGCGAGTCGCCGCGGCAACCACCACCTTCACCATCGGCATCACCTCCGCCGCCGGGCTCATCGTGTTCGCGCTGCAGGGTCGGATCGATCTTCGCGCGTGCGCCGCCGTGTGCGCCGGCAGCATCGTCGGCGGCACCATCGGGGCATCGCTGCAGTCGCGGCTGTCGCCGCCGCAGGTGCGGCGGTTCCTGAGCGTCGCGCTGGTCGTCATCGCAGTCGTCGTGGCGGCGCGGGCATGAGCCTGGTCGGACGTCAGCTGGATTCACCCGTGCGCGGCATGGCCGGCTTCCTGCGCGCAGCCGTGGTGCTGGCCTTCGCGCTTGCCGTGGTCGGCGCCCTCGTGCCCGGCGCCGTCGGCCGTGCATCCTGCGTCGCAATGGTGGCGGTGATCGTCGCCGTGCCGCTCGTGAGGGTGATCGCGCTCGGAGTGCACTGGCTGCGGGCAGGTGACCGGCGATTCGCTGCGGCAGCTGGCGGGCTGATGGTGGTGGTCGCTGTCGGAACGGTGCTGGCGTCGCTGTGAACGTTGCCGCGGGAACTCGTCCCGCGCGTTGGAACGCCTCGATCGGCGATAGGCTGACCTCTTCAAGGGTTCCCGCTTTGGCGGATCCACGTCGAAGGTGAGGGCCCAAAATGGCCACAGGTACTGTCAAGTTTTTCAACGCAGAAAAGGGCTACGGCTTCATTTCCCGCGAGCAGGGCGAAGATGTGTTCGTGCACTTCTCGCAGATCCAGGGCGAGGGCTACAAGTCCCTCGTCGAGGGTCAGAGCGTCGAGTTCGACGTCGCCCCCGGCCGTAAGGGCGAAGAAGCACAGAACGTCCGCCCGCTCTGAGCAGCAACGGTCGTGCCAAGCGCGACCGCGAGCGCGCCAAGCAGGAGAA
>JBAVTH010000683.1:0-2425 GCA_049696035.1 Ilumatobacteraceae bacterium | reverse complement strand
TGGCAGATGCTGCTCGGGCTGGCGGGCCTGGCCACCGGCTTCCTCAGCGGTGGCACAGCGTTGGCAGCCGGCGCCGTGCTGTTCGCTGCCGGCCAACACCAACCAGCCGACCCCGACCGCGCCGCGGCCGACGGCGCCTACGCTCAGGAGTACACGCTCACCACCGCCGCCGCGCTCACCGTAGGGGCCGTCTTCGACGGGTGGGTGGCCGACGGCACCGTGCCCCAAGGGTCCGAACGACCACCTTCAGCCGACCCGGCGAGCGACCATCCGGCGATCGACTACCAGCGACGGTTCGACCGTTGGCTCGCCCAGTTGCCCGGCGGCTACGACGGTTCGCTGGCCAACCGGGCCGCACGCCTCGGCGGAACGTTCCTCGACGCGGCGGGTGCAGGCGCCTCCGTGGCCACCTGAAGCAGTCGCACTCGTCACGAGTCGACGAGCGAGAGCTGCCATGCTGGCGAGGTGACCCCGGCACAGATCGCCGCACTCCCTCGGCCGCTGGCCTTCGTCCTGCCAGGCGGCGGCGCGCTCGGCTCGTACCAGGTCGGTGTGCTGCGGGCGCTCACCGAGGTGGGCATCACCCCCGATCTGCTGGTGGGCGTGTCGGCCGGGTCGGTGAACGCGGCGTTGTTCGCGTGGAACCCGGGGCTCGACGGCGTGCACCGGGTGGAGGCGATCTGGCACGGCATCCGCCGCCGCGACCTCTTGCGGGTTCACCCCGGCCGACTGGCAATGGCGTTCGCCGGGCGGCAGTCGTCGTTCCTCGACAACCGGCACGGGCGTTCGTTCCTGCGCCGCCACCTCGGCAACCGCGTGATCGAGCATTCGCCCGTTCCGCTGGCACTGGTGGCCACCGACCTGTCCAACGGCGAGGCCGTGGCACTCACCAGCGGCGACACCACGACCGCGGTGCTGGCCAGCAGCGCCTTCCCCGGCGTGTACCCGCCGGTCACGATCGACGGCCGCACCTTCGTCGACGGCGGGGTCGTGGCCGACATACCGCTCGACCTCACCCTGGCGCTGGGCGCCGCCACGGCACTCGTCCTCTCGGTGCCACCGCTCGCCGCCGACGATCCGCCGCATCGCGCCATCGACATCCTGTTCCGATCGAGCTCGCTGGGCGTGGAGGCTCACGGCCGGTCGGTGCTCCTGCGCCCGCCTCCGGAGCTGACCGTGGTGGAGATACCGGCGCCACCGACCAAGCTCACCACCTTCGACGTCGGCCGCTCGGCCAACATGATCGAAGAGGGCTACGCGGCAACCAGGGCCTGGATGGGCATGGCCGGGCCCGAGCCGGCGGTGCAATCGCCTACGGGATCGGCACCGTCGTCTTGAGCAGCACCTCTTCGGTGTCGGTGATCTTCACGATCACCTCGAAGGTCCAGTCCCCCGAGCGTGGGAAGGTGATCGAGCCGCTGTAGTGGTTCGGGCCTTCCTTCACCAGCGTGACCGGCGAGAAGGGGATCTCGGCCGAGGGCAACGAGACCCGCGCCGTGGCGGAGACGATCGGGGTGATCGAACCACCGGGCGGTGTCATCGTGATGTGCACCTCGTTGCCGCCCACGCTGCCAGGGCTGAGCGAGATGATGCCGATCAGCCCGCTGGCCGACAGCTGCTCGGCAAAGGGGCGCGCCGCCACCGGCGGCTCCGGCGGAAGCGCCACCATGCCGGCGGCCATGGCGACCACGACCATGCCGAGCACGAACTCGACGATCACCGTGCGCCGTACCGATGCTGGTCCGTCGTGTTGCAGCAGCCAGCGCGACACGCCCGCCACCGCCAGCAGTGCGGCGACGACGGTGACCTTGGTGAGCAACAGCCGCCCCCAGTCGGTGGCGGTGATGTCGTCGAGCCCACCGGCGAGTTGCAGCGTCTGCGCCACACCGGTGGCGACGATCAGTGGCACACAGATGGAGGCCGCCAGCGAGAAGCGACGCACGAGCCGCCCACCGTCCGGCTCGGCGAGCGCGACACGTCCGACGGCGACCAGCGCGAGGAGGCCGCCGATCCACACCGTGATGGCGGCGAGATGCACCAGATCGACGGCGATCCAGAGCGCCGCGGGTTCCTGCGAGTTCGGGTGCCCGGAAGCGGAGAACGTGTAGACGGTGACCACGGCGGCGGTGAACGCCGCCGACCGCCACCACCCTTGCGCCGCCTGGCGGCGCAGCGCGAGCAGCGCGCCGAACACGCCGGCCAGCGCGATGCGCAGCACCAGCATGCGGCCGGTCTGAGTGGTCGCGAGATCCCCCCAGACGGACGTGTCGAAGGCGTCGCCCAACGAACCGGCCACCGCTTCGGCGCCGAACAGGCCGAACGAGGCCGCCGAGCCCACCAGCAGCGCCAGCCAGGCACCGCCGGCGAGGCGGCGAGGCGCGCGGCGACCGTAGGCCCCGGCCACTCCCGAGAGCAGCCATCCACC
>JBAVTH010000682.1:0-10019 GCA_049696035.1 Ilumatobacteraceae bacterium | reverse complement strand
GCAACTGGGGGTCGGCCGCCACCTGCTGGGACGGGCGCACACCGCCGAGCTGCGAGCAGACGACCAGACCCTGGAGCCCCACCATGCACTCCTGGAGGTACGACCCGACGGCACGCTGACCCTGACGCAGCTCACCGGCAGGGTGCCAGTGATCGTCGACGGTGTGCCACTGACCGCCACCGTGTTGCTCCACGATGGCTCCCAGGTGGAGCTGGGTGGCAGCGTCGTGGGGTTCGATCACCAGGATCGTGCGGCTTCGCCGACCTCGCCGGCGCATGTCGTCGCCGGCGCCCTCGTCCGGTGCCCGCGGGCCGTCCCGGAGTGGGAACCCACCGAGCTGACGAGCCCCCCGGCACCCCCGGCTGCTCCCGAATCGGCCGGCGGGTTGGTGCCTGCGCTGCTCGGCCTGGTGGGCGCCGGCGCCGTCGCGCTCGCGATGCGCCAGCCGATGTTCCTGCTGTTCGGTGCGCTCGGTGGGCTGGTTGCCATCGGCAGCTGGGTGGCCCAGCGGTTGGCCGCTCGACGCCGCCGTCGCCGAGAGCTGGCCGCTCATGACCATGACTGCAGGCTGCACCAGGCGGCGGTGCTGCGAGAACGCGAGCGCGCTCGCGAGTTCCACCTGGCGCGGGTGCCCACGGTCGGCACCGCTCGCCAGACCATCGCCAGCCGTTCGGCCGCGCTGTGGTCGCGGCGTGCCGGTCACCCCGACGCCTTCATCGCCGCACTCGGCGTGGGCGACCTGCCGTGGCCCGACGCAGCCGATGGAACGCCTGCCGCGGGCGCCGGCGGTCGGCTGAACGATGCGGGGCGGGGAGTGGCGGTCGGGCGCGAGGTGCACGACGTGCCGCTGCCGGTCGACCTGGGGCCCGGTGCCAGGCTCGCGTTGAGCGGGCCGCACTCCGACGCGGTCCTCCGCTCCCTCGTCGTGCAGCTCACGGCGTCGTGCGGTCCGGCCGACCTGAGGATCGTCGTGGTCACCGACCGTCCGGACATTTGGGAGTGGGCGCGCGGTCTGCCCCACCTCGCTCAACCAGATGGTGAGGTGGCCATCATCGGCGAGAGCCGGCTGGGCGCACTGCTGGCCGAGCTCGGTGACGGCCCCGCGCACCTGCTGGTGGTCACCGATCAGCCCTCGGCGTTGGCCGCGCGGACCAGCCCGCTGCGACGTGCCCTCACCGACCCTCTCCGCCACGCGCTCGTCACCTTGCTGCCACCGGGGGCGGGAGTGCCGCACCTGTGCACCAGTGTCCTCACCACGGTGGTCGGCCCGGTGGGTCGGTGGGTGGCCGACACGCGCATCACGATGCTGCCGGTGCCCGTCAGGATCGCCGGCCTCGGGGAGCGGGCAGCGTTCGCGTGCACCGCCTCGCTGCGCTCACTCGTCGATCCCGAGGATCCGGCGAGCGTCGCCACTGGCGTGCCGCGAGAGCTGTCGCTGAGCACCCTGCTGGCGGCCGAGAGCGGCACCTCGCTCGCGCCCGCGGGCATCGTCGCCACCTGGCTGGCCGCTGGGGCCGACCCCAGCCCGCGCACGCTGATCGGGATGGCGGCCGACGGTGCGGTGGACATCGATCTCGTGCGCGACGGTCCTCACGGCCTGATCGCCGGCACCACCGGCGCCGGCAAGAGCGAACTGCTGCGCAGCCTCGTCGCCGGCATGGCGGCCGGCAGCAGCCCGGCCCACACCAGCTTCCTGCTGGTCGACTACAAAGGTGGCGCGACGTTCGATGCCTGCGCCGCGCTGCCTCACGTGGTGGGTGTCATCACCGACCTCGACGATCGGCTGGCCGATCGTGCGCTGCGCAGCCTGCACGCCGAGCTGCGCCGCCGGGAGGGCATCCTGCGCGATCACGGCGCCACCGACCTGCCCGCGCTGCGCAGCGAAGCTCCGCACGTGCTGCTCCCGCGGCTGGTGGTGGTGATCGACGAGTTCGCGGCGCTCGTCGCCGAGCAGCCGGGCTTCCTGCACGCGCTCGTGGGTGTGGCGCAGCGCGGCCGCAGCCTGGGGGTGCACCTGTTGCTGGCCACCCAGCGCCCCGGTGGCGTGATCAGCGACGACATCCGCGCCAACACGAACCTGCGCCTGGCCCTGCGGTTGCAGGACACCGCCGACGCGATCGACGTGGTCGGCGTGCCGTCGCCGGCGATGCTGCCGCGCGGGTTGCCCGGGCGAGCCGTGATGCGCCTGGGCGCCGACGACCACCTCACCTTCCAGACCGCTCGTTGCACTGCGGCGGTGACGACCGGCGGCGAGACGGAGCTGCAGGTGCTGGTGCGCTCGATCGGTGAGGCCGCACGGTTGGCCGGATCCCCGCCACCGCCGGCGCCCTGGCAGGAGCCACTGCCGGCAACCCTCGGGCCCGACGAAGTGCCGGTTGGCGCGCTGGGCCTGGTCGACGACCCGGACCGGCAACGAACGGTGCCACTGCGTTGGGCGCCTGGTGACGGGCACCTGCTGATCGCCGGCAGCCCTGGCGCCGGGGTCACCTCGACGGTGCACACCCTTGCCGTGCACGCGCTGACAGCCTCGCCGAGTGGTGCGGGTGAGGAGGTGGAGGTCTACGTGCTGGATGGGCGCGGTGGCGAGCTGCTCGCCGGGCTGGCCGAACACCCTCGGTGTGTGGCCGTGGTGCGGCTCCATGAGCGCGAACGGCTGATGCGGTTGCTGCACCGTTTGCGCACGCTGGCGCGGGCGCGGCTTGCCGGTGGGCCGCGGGCCGGTGTGGTGTGGTGCATCGATGGGCTGGACGCGCTGCGCCGCACCCTCGACGACGTGGAGACGGCGGCCGAGTTCGATGCCTTGGAGGAGGTGCTGGCCGATGCCGAGGCGGCCGGCATCTCGATCGTCGCCGGCGTCGAACACGCGGCAGCAGTGCCGGCGCGTCTGCTGGCCAACTGCCCACACCGATGGGTGATGCATCTCGTGGACCCTCACGATGCCGGTCTCCTGGGTGTCGCTGCGTCGCGTGTGCCGCCTGCCGGTGTGCCGGGCCGGCTGTTCGTGGCGGCGAGCGGGCTCGTCGGGCACGTCGTGCACATCGACCGGCAGCCGTTGCGGGTGGACGGGCACGAACCAGTGCGCCGTTCGCCGGCGATCACCGTCGTGCCGGCCGTCGTCACCGATGCACGCCTTTCAGCCGGCACTGCCGCCGATCGCACGACCGCACTGCCGTTGGGCATCGACTTCGCGAGTGGCGATCCGCAGGCGCTGCACCTTCCCGACGGTGAGCACGTCCTCGTGATCGGTGGTGCCCGCTCGGGTCGCTCCACCACCCTGGCGCGGTTGGCGACCGCATGGGAGCAGTCGCACCCTGGAGGGTGGGTCGGGGCGATCGTGCCCCGCTCGTCGTCGTCGCTGGTGGCGCCGGAGATGGCCGCCGATACGACACTGCTCGATCGGATGCCCGGCAACGGCCCGGCGCTGCTGGTGGTCGACGACGCCGAGGCGGTCGACGACCTCGACGGCCGGTTGGCGGCGCTGGCCGGCGGAGGGCGACCCGCCACGTGGGTGTTCGTGGCCGGCCGCCCCGATGCGCTGCGTCAGCTGTACGGCCACTGGACCAGCGTGGTCCGACGCAGCCGAATCGGCCTCGTGCACACAGGTGGCAGCGACCTCGACGGCGACCTGTTGGGTGTCGCGTTGCCGCGACGCACGCCAGTCGCGCCGCGGCCCGGCCTGGCCTGGCTGGTGTGCAACGGCGAGGTGCGGCTCACCCAGCTGGCCGTCCCGGCGGCCGCCTCGGTGGAAGGCGCCACCACTGGCGCCACCACTGGCGCCAGCACTCGCGCCGGCTCCTGAACCGGCCCGAGCGCCGGCAGCCGAGGTGCGGTACGGTTCGCGGTCCGCGACCGACCCTGCGGCAAGCCGCACTACCGTGTGAGGCATGGACGGACTCCCAGATCTCCCCCAGCCGGGCTCGCTCGGAGAGCCCACCGCGCCGCTCGGAGAGCCCACCGCGCCGCTCCCGGCCGCTTCCGGTGCAGCCGTGGCCACCGGGGCGTTCCCTGCATCGATGGCCACCGCACCCGGTGTCTCGGTGGTCATCCACGAGGAGCCGAAGAAGCGGCGCACGGGCCTGCTGGTGGGGGTCGGCGTGCTGCTGGCGGCCGCAGTCGGCGGCGGCGGTTACCTGCTGTTGAAGGACGACGAAGCTGCGCCCACGTACTCGCTCACGGCAGCCGCCGCCAACGCGGCGGAGGCGAAGCAGGTCGCGTTCACGCTGACGATGAGCGTGATGGGCGAGGAGATCGTGGCCGAAGCGGAGACCGATGCCACCAAGGGCGTCACGCACATGACGATGGACATCGGCGGCGCCGACCTCGGCATCGATGGTTCGCTCGAGATGATCGTCGACACGAACGAGAAGGTCTTCTACATGAAGAGCGACTTCTTCGAGGGGCTCGGCCTGGAGGTGGACACCGACTGGATCAAGATGGATGAGCAGTTCCTGAAGGAGCAGGCCGGCACCGACGCCGACATCTTCGGTTCGGCCGACGTGGGCAACCCATTGGATGCTGCGAAGGTGATCGCGAAGGCCAAGTCGGTGGTCGATCTCGGCTTCGACGAGGTCGACGGGGTGAAGGTGCAGCACTACGAAGTGGTCGTCGACACGCAGGCGCTGTTGGACGTCTCGCCGCAGCTGCAGCAGCAGTTCGATCAGCTCGACGGCGACCTGCCTGACGACGTCACCTACGACGTGTACGTCGACGAGCAGAATCTGATCCGCCGCACCAGCGTGCTCATGAAGGCCGGCGCCACGAAGGTGGAAGAAGACATCGTGATCAGATCGACCACCGAGCCGGTGGTCGTCGAGGTGCCAGCGGCCGGCGACGTCACCGACATCGTGGAGCTGATGTAGGGCTGGGCGACGGCCGCTGCGAGCAGATGCGCCACTAGGCTCGCACCCCGATGAAGCGGACGACCCCCACTGCCCGATTGTTCACTCGCTGCCTCGGCCCGGCCAGCCTGGCCATGCTCGCCTTCGCGGCGTGCAGCAAGGACGACTCCACCACGACCACCACCCTGCAGCTGCCGCCGCGCATCGTCGTGACCTCGGTGAAGGACGATCCGGCCAGCCAGTTGCTGGCCACCATCTACGCCCGTGTGCTGGAGGACGGCGGCTTCCGCGTGGCCCGCAAAGACCCGGTGGCGCTCGACCGCGCCGGCTACTACCAGGCCATCCAGAACGACGAGTTCGAGCTGATCCCCGACTTCACCGGCGACCTGCTGTCGTTCGTGTACAGCCAGCCGGATGCGTCGCCGCTGCCCAGCACGTCGCTGCCGGCGCCGGGCACCACCCAGGCCCCGGTGATCGTCACCACCACCACGATCCCGACCACTTCCACGGTTGCGCCGGCCGACACCAGCGTCACCAGCGCCTCCACGGCCGACACGGTCGTCGTCGGCGCCTCCACCACGGTGGCCAGTGCCTCTTCCACCACGGTGGCCGGTGCGTCCGGCTTCGTCGCCGGTGCCGGTTCGGCCACCACCACCACTGCAGCGGTTTCCACCACGGCGCCCACCGATGGCAGCACCACGACGATCGACGCCAGCTTCGTGGGCGACACCACCACATCCACGACCGTTCCCACGCCCGGCAACGGCCACTCGGTCACCGAGCAGGTGCTGGCCATCAATGCCGGCATGCCCAGCAAGCTCGTCGTCAACAACGGTTCGTTGGCGGAGAACAAGCAGGTCGTCGCCTGCACCGCCGATGCGCTGGCGGCGAACGCGGGCACCCAGCTGATCACCCTCACCAACCTCGCCTCGATCGCTCCCAACATCCGCCTCGGCGGGTCGGCGGAGTACCTGAAGGACGCCACGGCAGGTTTCCCGGTGCTCGAGCGCTACTACGGCGGCGAGTTCAAGGACACGGTCACCGTCGAGGATTCCGGCTTGGCCGATGCCATCAAGAACGGCGATGCCGACTGCTTCGCGATGAACTCGCTGAATCCGCTGATCACCACCGAGCGGATGACCATCCTCGTCGACGACCTGGTGATGACACCGAGCAACGCGGCCATCGCACTGATGGATTCCACCGTGGCCACACCGGAGGCCATTGCCGCCATCGATGCGATCGCGGCCAGCCTCACCACCGAGCGGCTCAACCAGATGCTCAACGAGATCGCCGGCGGTACCAGCATCGTCACCGTCGCCAACGCCTTCGTCGACACGCTGTGATGCGGCACGTCGTTCGATGATCTCCGTCACCGACCTGTCCAAGCGGTTCGGTTCGAAGGTCGCGGTCGACCACCTCAGCTTCGACGTGCGCCCCGGCGTCGTCACCGGCTTCCTCGGGCCCAACGGATCGGGAAAGAGCACGTCGATGCGCTGCATGCTCGGCCTCGATCGACCCGAGACCGGCACCACGTTGTTCGACGGGCGGTTGTACCGCGCGTTGCGTCAGCCGCTGCACGAGGTGGGCGCGCTGCTCGACGCCGGGTACGTGCACCCCGGTCGCTCCGGCCGGAACCATCTGCGCTGGCTCGCAGCCAGCAACGGCCTTGCCCGCGCACGCGTCGACGAGGTGCTCGACCTCGTCGGGTTGACCGCCGTGGCCGGCGGGCGCCTCCGTAGCTACTCGCTGGGCATGCGTCAGCGGTTGGGGCTGGCCAGCGTGCTGTTGGGCGACCCGCAGACGGTCATCCTCGACGAACCGGCCAACGGACTCGACCCCGAAGGCATCCGCTGGATCCGCGACGTGCTCACTCACCTGGCCTCGCAAGGGCGCACCGTGCTGGTCAGCAGCCATCAGCTGTCCGAGATGGCGCTGATGGCGAACGATCTCGTCGTCATCGGCCAGGGCCGCCTGATCGAGCAGTCCACCGTCGCCGAGTTCATCGACCGCTACGGCGAGCGGTGGGTGCGTGTGCAGAGCCCGGCACTCCACGCCCTGCACGAGCCAGTGCAGCGTCACGGAGGCACCATCGAGGAGGTCGATGCGACCACCTGGCACATCCGTGGGTTGGAGTGCGCGGCGGTCGGCGAGATGGCGGCAGCACACCAGGTGGTGCTGCACGAGCTGTCACTGCAGACCGGTTCGCTCGAGGAGGCGTTCCTGAAGGCGACCGCCGAGCACCAGGAGTACCGCTCCGGTGGCGCCGGCGCCGAAGGTGCGCCCGCATGATGAACCTGCTCCGCTCCGAGTGGATCAAGCTCCGCACCGTCACGATGCACTGGGTGCTCAGCATCATCGCGCTCGCTTTCCCGCTGGTGGTCACGTTGCTGACTGCCTACTTCAACGGTGACAGCAACGAGTTCAGCGCCAACGATCTGATCAGCGTGCTCACGGGTAGCACCGTCGTGTCGTCGCTGCTGTGCGGTGCACTCGCCGCCGCATCGATCACGGGCGAGTTCGGGTTCGGCACGATCCGGCCCACGTTCGCCGCGACACCGAACCGGTGGAAGGTCGTCGTGGCCAAGGGCATCGTCGTCGTCGGGTTCACGATCGCGCTCGCCGCTGTCGTGCAGTTGGTCGGCTGGTACGTCGGCGGCCCGATCGCCGAAGCACGCGGTGCAACGATCGACCTCGGCGAGGTTCCGACGGGCGTGCCGGCGATGGTCGGCGCAGTGCTGCTGACCGCATTGATGACACTGGCCGGTTACGGACTCGGGCTGCTCACCCGCAGCACTGCGGTTGCCGTGGCGGTGCTGATCGTGTGGCCATTGATCGCGGAGGGGCTGGTCGGGCAGCTGATCGTGCTGGCCACCGACAACGAGAAGATCCGCAACTGGATGCCGTTCCAGGCGGGCATCCGCTTGGCGATCGTCGACACCTTCGGTGATGGCGGGCCGTCACGGTTGGCGGCGGGCATCTACTTCGGTGCGTTCACGATGGCACTGACGGCGATCGGCGCGTGGCTGGTCAACCGCCGCGACGCATAGGCCGAGGTCGTCGGTCGGTGCGTTCGTTCAGCGGGCGCGCAGCTCCATCGCATCACGCTTGAGGATGACGTACCGGCGCTCGTGCTGGTCGATGTAGCCGAGGCGGATGAAGCTGGCGATGGCCTTGTTGACCCGCTCGCGCGATGCCCCCACCATGCCGGCCAGTTCCTCCTGGGTGATCGGCAGCAGGAACTCGTCGGCGCCCTCCGACAGCTCCAGCAGTCGCTTCGCGGTGCGGCCGGTGACATCGAGGAACACGCTGTCGGCGAGGGCTTCGTCCATCACACGCAGGCGGTGGGCCAGCAGGCGGGTGACGCCCCACAGCAGTGCCGGGTCGCTGCGGAAGGCCTTCACCACCGGGTCGAACGGGATGGTGAGCACGGTGGACGGCTCGAGTGCTCGCGCCATTGCCGAGCGGGGACCCTCGTCGAGCATGCTCATCTCGCCGAACAGGTCGCCGGCGTCCATCAGCGCCACCACGGTCTCGCGATGGTCGATCGGGTTGGCGATGGCAATGGCCACACGGCCACTGATCACCAGGTACAGCGAGTCGGCGAGGTCGCCTTCGCGGAACAGGACGTCGCCGCGGATCAGGTGCAGTTCGCTCCCGGCCGCGGCCATGTCGCGCACGATCGCAGGGGGTGCGTCGGCGAAGAAATCGGTACGTGCGAGCAGTTCTTCGTGAGCCATGGTCAGTCGAACGGTACTACCCTCGCCGGGGTGTCGTCGCAGCAACCGGAGACCCAGTCACCAGAACGGCTGGAAACGGTGTGGACCATCGTCGTCGCCGGCGGGTCCGGGCAGCGCTTCGGCGGCCCCAAGCAGTACGAGCGCCTCGGTTCGCAGCGTGTGCTCGACTGGTCGGTGGCGGCCGCTCGGGCCGCGGGTGCGGGTGTCGTGATCGTGGTGCCGGCGGCAGACGCCGCTCGCGAGGGTGGTGTGGCCGGTGGTGCCACGCGCAGCGATTCGGTGCGCGCCGGGTTGGCTCAGGTGCCGGCGGAGGCCACGATCGTGTGCGTGCACGACGGTGCCCGTCCGTTCGCCGATGCGGCCGTGTTCGGCCGGGTGGTCGCTGCGGTGGCGGCCGGTGCCGATGGCGCCATCCCCGGCGTGGCGGTGGCCGACACGATCAAGCAGGTCGCGGCCGACGGCGCCGTGGTGCACACACCCGATCGAGCGTCGTTGATGGCGGTGCAGACCCCGCAGGCGTTCCGGGCCGAGGTGCTGCGTGCTGCTCACGCCACCGGTGTCGACGCCACCGACGATGCGGCGCTGGTGGAGGCGGCCGGCGGGCGCATCGTCGTCGTCGCCGGCGACCCGGCGAATCGCAAGATCACCGACCCCGACGACCTCGCCTGGGCACGGCGTCGGGTGCAACGAGCGGAGGAACCCACCGTGCTGCAAGTCCCTGTCGTGCGTGTCGGGCAGGGGTTCGACATCCACCGCTTCAGCGACGACCCGTCGCGGCCGCTCGTGCTCGGAGGTGTCGTGTTCGAGGGCGAGCGCGGCCTGCACGGCCACAGCGACGCCGACGCGGCCGCCCACGCGGTCACCGACGCGTTGCTCGGTGCCGCCGGTCTGGGCGACATCGGCGAGCACTTCCCCGACACCGATCCGCAGTGGAAGGGCGCCGATTCCCTCGTGCTGCTGCGTCACGCAGCGGCGCTCGTGCGCGAAGCGGGCTTCCACGTCGGTAACGTCGATTGTTCGGTGGTGTGTGAAGCCCCGAAGTTGGCGCCGCACAGGGCGGCGATGCAGCAGCGGCTCAGCGAAGCGGCCGGTGCACCCGTCACCGTCAAAGGCCGTCGTGCCGAAGGCCTCGGGGCGCTCGGCCGTCGAGAAGGCATCGCCGTGTGGGCGGTGGCCGTGCTCACCGCAGCCCCTCACGACACCCTCAGCGGCTCCGCCGAGGCATGAGCCCAGAACGCCCAGGAGCGAGAAGGACGAGATCGATGAAGCCAGGCAAACCGGTAGGGAACAAGGGCGGGCCACGCGGCGCGCGCACGTCGGGCGCGGGCAAGGCCGGTGGCGCCCGTTCCGGGGGTGCGAAGGCCGGCGGAGGTAAGGCCGGCGGAGGTAAGGCCGGCGGAGCTGCGAGTGGCCGTTCCACGGGCGCGGCCGGTCGTTCCGG
>JBAVTH010000681.1:0-3694 GCA_049696035.1 Ilumatobacteraceae bacterium | reverse complement strand
GGTGGTGACCGTGCGTTGCTGGACCGACGACGGCGCGCCGGCGGATGCGACGACCTTCGGTGTGCTGTTCAACAACAGCAAGGTGCTGCCGAGCACGCAGTACGCCGCGTTCTGGCAGGGCGACGGCGCGTTCACGGGCACGGCCATCCCCAGCGCGACGTACGTCATGAACGTCGCACCGCGGCTCACCCACCCCAGCCGCGGTCACTACCTCGTCGAGTACCTCGGCGCGGCGAACAACCCGTTCCCCTTGGTCACCGCGTGGGGCACCACGCCGCGAGTGTGCAACATCGTCGACTGGTACACCGCCCGCAGCACCATCTCACCTCACCATGCGGGCCGCTTCGTCGATGTCGCCTGCTTCGACTTCGCCGGCAAGCCGCTGGACTCCGGCTTCTCGTTCCTGATGTCCAGTCTCAGCCCGCTGGGCGTCGACGGGCCGACCGGCGGCCGCCTGTATGCCTCCGGAGTCTCAGCCAGCCCGGTCACGCCAGCGGCCGACAACGTCAACAACCGCTCGGGGTCGGTGCAGGCGACGAACTCCTACCGCACGATCAACGCCACCGCGGAGGAGATCTCGGTGCCCGGCTACCCGGGCGCGTTCGATCTGCTCGACACCGTCGACACACTGGAGGCGGTCGGCGACGACGGCGCGCGCTGCTACGCGGAGAACCCGCCCACCCGACTCAACGGTTCGGCACGCCTGCTGGCCGAGTGCTTCTCCCCGTCGGGGCAGCAGCTCGCCCACGCGGTGCACGGAGGGATCTGGGACCACTAGCCGTCAGCCCAGCAGGGCCGAACGGTAGAGCGGCACACCGATGTCGGCGAGGCGGTCGGCGTGCACCGTCAGCCGCGGCCGGAACGCGTCCCAGCCGCGCAGGCTCTGCGCGGTCCAGCCGACTTCGCCCAGGCAGGCGAGCCGGGGGAAGCACAGGTGTTGCACGTCGTCGAAGGTGGCCACCTTCTCCGTCCACAGCGGCGCTTCCACGCCGGCGATCCGCTCGTCGCCGATGCCGTCGATCAACGCTGCCGGATCCCAGCCGTAGGCCGTGTCGACGTCGATGAAGCCTGCCCAGCGGCGACCGATCCGGCACTCGGGGGTGTGCTGCATGTCGAGGTAGGTGTGCGCCGCGGGGGACATCACGAAGCGGGTGGCTGCGGGCGCCCGCCGGACGGCGTCGGCGTGCAGCCAGTGCTGCACGATGGTGCCGTCGGCGAGATCGGCGGAGGTGATCTCCTCCCAGCCGATCATCTGCTTGCCGTGGCCGAGCACTTCTCGCTGCAGCAGCTCGATGAACTCGCGGTACTCGGCGTGATCGGTGGTGTGAGCCTCGTCGCCGCCGATGTGCAGGTAGCGCCCGGGCGTGTCGGCGGCCAACTGGCCGATGACATCGGTGATGAACCGGCGTGTGGCGGGAGCTGCCAGGTGCAGCGAGCTGAAGCCGACGCCCTTGTCGGTGTACGGCGGTGGCGCGATGCCGTCGAGGTTGAGGGCGGGGATCGACGTCAGCGCCGCGTTCGTGTGACCGGGCATGTCGATCTCCGGCACGACCGTGATGAAGTGCCGGGCGGCGTGAGCAACGATCTCCTGATAGTCGGCGCGGCTGAACCAGCCGCCGTAACCGCCGCCCACGCAGGTGTTGCCGCCGACGCTGGTGAGCGTCGGCCACCCGTCGATGGCGAGACGCCAACCCTGATCGTCGGTGAGGTGCAGGTGCAGTCGGTTGAGCTTGAAGCGGGCCATCAGCTCGATGAACCGCAGTACTTGATCCACCCCGAAGAAGTGGCGGGCGACGTCGAGCATCGCGCCTCGCCATTCGAAGCGAGGCCGATCGACGATGTGCACGGCGGGCAGCGAGGTGTTCGCCGGTGCGTGCGGGTACAGCTGCACCAGGGTGCGTGTGGCGTTCCACAGGCCGTGCGGGTGGGCCGCCCGCAACGTCGCACCGCTGCTGGAGATGGTCAGCTCGTAGCCCTCGTCACCGTGTTCGGCCGCGCGGGGGTCGAGCTGGAGCACGATGTCGCCGGTGCCGGCGACGTCGCTGCGGGAGAGATGCAGGCCGGTCGCCTTCTGCACGTCGGCCACCAGATGGTTGACGGTGTGGGCGCAGTCCTGTGCGCCCGGCCCGACGACGATGCGGGTGTGGGCATCGACGGTCAACGACCCGCCGGCGACGTGCACTTGCGCCGGCAGCGGGACGAGGCGGTTCCGAGGGTCCATCACTGCTCGACTGTACGACGGCTGCACCGGGACAGCGACACGACGGTGCCGTGAGTGCATGCTATGAACGGGCGATGACCACGGAACAGCAGGTGTTGTTGGGCGTCTTCGGCGGCTCGGGCTTCTATGAGTTCCTCGACGGCGCCGAGGAGATCGTCGTGGACACTCCGTATGGAGCGCCGGCAGGCCCGGTCGTGATCGGTTCGGTGGCAGGCCACCGTGTCGCCTTCATGGCCCGCCACGGTGTGCATCACCAGTTCGCTGCTCATCGCGTGCCGTATCGAGCGAACCTGTGGGCCATGCACTCGGTCGGTGTGCGCTCGATCGTCACACCGTGTTCGGTGGGCTCGCTGCAACCCGACATCCATCCCGGACAGCTGGTCGTCCTCGATCAGGTCGTCGATCGCACGTGGGGTCGATCCGACACGTACCACGATGCCGGCGGACCGGCGGGCGAGCCAGGGGCAGCCGGCCCAGTGCATCACCAGACCTTCGCAGATCCGTACGACTCCGAGTTGCGAGCAGCCCTGGTGGCGGCGGGCATCCGAACCGGCGCCGATGTCCTCGATGGGGGCACGATGGTGGTGATCAACGGGCCGCGCTTCTCCACGCGGGCGGAGAGCAGGTGGTTCCGGTCCATGGGCTGGCACGTGGTGAACATGACGGGATACCCGGAGGCCGTGCTCGCCGCCGAGCTGGGGATCCGCTACGCGGCGGTGGCGTTGGTCACCGACTACGACGCCGGCGTGGACGGGCATCAGCCGGTGACGATGGACGCCGTCTTCGCGATGATGCACGCCAACGTGGCGAGAGTAAGAGCGCTGATCGTCGATGCGATCGAGCAGTCGTACGCGGCGCTCACTGCTGCTGAGTGAGTCGCGGCTCGTCGAAGGACGGCGTGTCGAGGTGCGAGTGGTCCGGTCGGGTCACTGGCAGGCCCGCTGCCGCCCAGGCGGTGTGGCCACCCACGAGGTCGGCGACGTCGGTGAACCCGAGCCGCACCAGGTTGGCGGCGGCCAACGAGGAGCTGTAGCCGCCGTTGCAGACCAGGACCAGCGACTGGTCGAAGGATCGCATCGCCGGGTGCAGGTAGCCGTTCGCCGGATCGAAGTGCCATTCCACGACTGTGCGCGGGACGTGCACCGAGCCGGGGATCACCCCGAAACGCTCGCGGTCGGTGTGAGTGCGGGTGTCGAGCACCAGCGGCGGCTCCGTGCCGTGCATCCGGTGGTGCAGCTCCGTCGGCTGGACGCGGCGAATGGTGGCCCGTGCTTCGAACAGCAGGTCGTGCACCGTGAGCCGATCGCCGCGGCGGTACAGCGACACCGATTCGTCGGCGATCAGTGTTGAGCCGAGCAACTGCAGATCGTTCGCCCAGAAACCATCGCCGAGCACGGGGTCCGACGTGCGGTGCAAGACGATGAGGTGTCCGCTGCGATCGACGTGTTGCATCGCGGCGTGCATGGTTGCCCG
>JBAVTH010000680.1:0-11977 GCA_049696035.1 Ilumatobacteraceae bacterium | reverse complement strand
GCGAGCGATCGCGACCGCCAGGCGGCGATGCAGCGGATGAAGCGGCTGGCGTTGAGCCTGCTGATGTTCGTCACCGCCGTGTTCCTGCTGACCCGCTGGCAGGAGCCGCGCCACAGCTGGTTGGGCTACGTGCGCGCGTTCGCCGAAGCGGCGATGGTGGGAGCGCTCGCCGACTGGTTCGCGGTGACCGCCCTGTTCCGCCACCCGCTCGGCATCCCGATTCCGCACACCGCGATCATCCCTCACCGCAAGGATCAGATCGGCGAGTCGCTGGGCGAGTTCGTGCAGGAGAACTTCCTCACCCGTGAAGTGCTCGACGAACGCCTCGCCAACGCCCACGTCGGCCAGCGCCTCGGCACCTGGCTCAGCGAACCGGCGAACGCCCGCAAGGCCGGCGAAGGCGTGGCCGACGCACTGCGCGGCAGCCTGGAGGTGCTCGACGACCGCGACGTCAGCAGCGCGCTCGAAGGCCTGATCGAGCAGAAGGTTCACACCACCCCGGTGGCGCCTCTGATGGGTCGCGCGCTCGATCTGGCGATGGAGGGCGGCCATCACCAACGGTTGCTCGACGCGGTGCTGCTGGGCCTGGCCGGCTTCCTCGACGACAACCGCGCCACGTTCCGCGCCCGGCTGGAGCAGGAGTCGCCGTGGTGGATCCCCGAGCCGGTGGACGACAAGATCTTCGACAAGATCTACCTGGCAGTCCACCGCTTCCTCGCCGACGTCGGTGGCGACAGCCGCCATGAGGTGCGCCACGCGATCGACCAACGCGTACTTGCGTTCGCCGGCCGCCTGCGCGCCGACCCCGAGCTGATGGCCAAGGGCGAAGAACTGAAGAACGAGCTGCTCGCCCACCGCGACGTGCGCGCCTGGTTGCAGTCGCTGTGGGGCGAGGTCAAGCGCACCACGCTCACCGCCACCGACGACCCGGCCAGCGAGCTGCGCCTGCGCATCGACCGGTCGCTGGTGAACCTCGGCGAGCGCCTGCGCGACGAGCCCGAGCTGCAGCAGAAGGTCGACGCGTGGGTGCAGCGGGCCGCCGGCTACGTGGTGGACCACTACCGCGGCGAGGTCGCCGAGATCATCAGCTCGACGGTGCAGAAGTGGGACGGCAAGGCCACCGCCGAACGACTGGAGCTGCAGGTCGGACGAGATCTCCAGTTCATCCGCATCAACGGCACCATCGTCGGCGGCCTGGCCGGCCTGGTGATCTACATCGTCAGCCGCTTCGTGTTCTGAACGGAGCGCAGCCGATCGACCGCGTCGGCGGCAGTCAGGTCCACCACGATCGCCACCGGCTTCTTCGTTCCCGTCACCGCCTTCAGCGCACCACCGCCTGACGCCGTCGCCGGCAGGCCGGTGGTGAGCACACCGAAGCGGGCGGTCGGATCGGCTTCGCGCACCACGGCGCCCTTGGCGATCGCACGCCACAGCAGCTCGATGCGCTGCGCGCCAGGACGATTCGACGTGCGGCCACCGACCACCTCGAACCACCAGCGGCGACCCTTCGCATCGATCGCGGCGAGCGTGGGTTCCACGCCCGGCACCACCTTGCCCTCGTCGGAGATGGATGTGAACCCGGCTGCGGCGAGCAGGGACTTCGCCAGGTCCTTCGCTGCCCAGCCCCCGAGCATCGGATCGGTCACCCGACCTACGCCGGCCGCCAGCTGCACCTGCGGCTGCGGCGCCTCGTGGTGCACGCGTTCCATCGCCGCGGCGGCGTAGCCGGCATCCGTGTCGAAGCCGATGAAGTGACGGCCGGTGCGCACCGCCGCGACGGCGGTGGTGCCGGAGCCCATGAACGGGTCGAGCACCAGCTCGCCCTCGTACGTGTTCATGTGGATCAGCCGTTCCGGCAACGCGATCGGGAACGGCGCCGGGTGACCCACGCGAGCCGCGCTCTCCGGTGGTATCTCCCACACGTCGACGGTGGCCTCCATGAACTCGTCGCGGCTCATGGTGCTCACCGACGGCAGGCCCCGCTTGGCGCGCTCCTTGGCATCGACGGCTCGGTCGAAGCGACCCTTGGACGCGATGATCACCCGCTCGCTGAGGTCGCGCAGCACCGGGTTCCCTGGTCGCTGGAAGCTGCCCCACGCGCAGTTCCCGGCCGCCCCGCGCTGCTTCACCCAGACGACCTCGCCGCGCAGCAGCAGGCGCAGCTCGTCCTGCAGGATCGTGGTGACGTCGGCAGCCAGCGAGCGGTACGGGCGACGGCCGAGGTTGGCCACGTTCACCGCGATGCGCCCGCCGGGCTGCAGCACGCGTGCACACTCGGCGAACACGTCGCGCAGCATCACCAGGTACTCCACGTACGTGGCCGGGATGTGGCCCTCGCCGAGCGCTTCCTCGTAGGCCTTGCCGGCGAAGTACGGCGGCGAGGTGACGACCAGGGCGACCGAGTTGTCGGCCACTTCGCGCATGTCGCGGGCATCGCCGACGATGATGCGATCGACGTGCGCCGTGGTGCCGATGGTCGCGTCGGCCGACACCTCGGGCGCGTGAAAGCGCTCGTAGAACGGGGAGGAGTCGTGCCCCTCGCGCTTGCCGACACCGAACGCGGAGGTGCGCGTGCCGCCCTTGCGCGGGACCTTGCCCGATCGAGGCGCGCCCTTCGGCTGGTCGCTTCCCGTCACGCAGGGTTCTCCTGCGCGGCGGCGCGCTGCATGCGTTCCACCGGCGCCTGACGCATCTCCGGGTGGGTCAGGATCCAGAAGCGATCGGTGCGGATCGCGTCCACCACCTGATCGGCGATGCCGGCGGGGTCCACCCCGTTCTCGACACCATCCTCGAGCATCGTCTGGATCAGCTGACCGATCGAGTTGACCGGGCCGGTGGGCTCGGGCCCCAGGCGCGGCTGCCATTGCTGACTGGTGACCAGGTTGGTCTTCACGAAGCCGGGGCACAGCACGCTGACGCCGACGGGCGAGCCGCTGCCGCGCATCTCCAGGAACAAGCCTTCGGTCAGCGCCACGACGGCGGTCTTGGTCGCGTTGTACGCGGCCGCGCCGGGCAAGGCGACCAGCCCGGCCATCGAGGCAGTGTTGACGATGTGGCCTTCGCCCTGATCCTGCATGATCGGCAGGAACGCGCGGATGCCGTGCACCACGCCGTAGAGGTTGATGCCGACGACCCATTCCCAGCTGCTCATCGGCCCGCTCCACGGGTCGGTCTTGCCGGCGACGCCCGCGTTGTTGCACAGCACGTGCGCGGCACCGAAGCGATCGAGCGTGGCCTGGGCCAGCGCGTGGACCTCCGCCTCCAGCGAGGTGTCGCACACCACCGGCAGCACTTCCGTGCCGCCTTCAGCCAGCTCGGCCTCGACGGCGCGCATGCTGACCTCGTTGACGTCGGCCAGCACCACCTTCATGCCCTGCGCAGCGAACGCGTGGGCCAGCGCACGGCCGATGCCGCTGCCCCCGCCGGTGATGACTGCGACCTTGCCGTTGAGTTCGTGCACGCGGCCACGATACGCGAGGGGCGCGCGCGGGCGCGCGATACGCGACGAGTGACTACATGCCCTTGCCGAAGTCGCAGGTGCGCCACTTCTCCGGGGTGAGGCGCACCAGCACCGTGTCGGCCGTGCTGGGGTTGTTGTCGGCGTACCACTGACCCAGCTCCGGCCCCAGGTAGCGCGTGGCCATCGCCAGGTTGTCGCGCGACTCGGCGGCGACGGTGACCGCTCCTTCCACGCTGACGTACTTGTACGGCGCGGTCTCGGTCTGCACGGTCATCGTGGCCCGGCCGGCAGCGCGCAGCAGGCGCGCTTTGAGCGACGAACCGTCCATCCCGATGAGCACCTGCCCGTCCTCCCACTGGTACCAGATGGGCAGCGCCAGCGGCCCATGGCCGGGGTGGTCGATCGCCAGCACACCCACGCGCACATCGGCGAGGAACTGGTCTCGTTCAGCTTCGGTCATGTCCATGTCAGCCATGTGCGCAGTGTTGCAGGAATCGGCCGCCTCGGAATCGCGCGAACATTGCCGCATGCAGATCGAATCCGAACTCAGCCGTTTCTACGACGCTGACGCCGGGCCCGGCAGCCCGATGCACATCGTGCTCCGTCACTCCGACGACGAGTCGAAGGAGGAGTGGTACCTCGAGCAGCGGATCGCGTATCGCGACCGTCACTTCGACGAGCCGATCGTCGTCCCACGCGACCGACGGACCTTCACCACCGACCTCACGTCGGTTCCGCAGCTGTTCACCTGGCTCGTGCCGCGCACCGGCAGCCACCTGGCGGCGGCGCTCGTCCACGATGCGCTGACGCCACCCTCCGAGCGAGCGTGGGAGGGCCCCGCCGACGTCACCCAGCTGCAGGCCGACCGCGTGTTCCGCGACGCGATGGGCGACCTCGGCACACCGATCGTGCGCCGGTGGCTGGTGTGGAGCGCGGTCAGCATCCCCACCGCGTGGACGGTGTCGAAGGTGCGGGCGCTGCTCGGCTACCTCGGGCTCGCGGCCATCGTCGTGCTCGGGTGGTTCGCGACGCTCGACCTGTTCGACCAGGGCGAGTGGTTGCCGTGGATGAGCGATCATCGGTGGTACGTCGAGCTGCTCACCGGCGGCGCGATGGCCGTCGTCATCCCACTCGTGCTCTCGGTGCTGTGGCCGAGAGGTACGCACAAGGCCGGAGCGATCACCGGCGTCGCCCTCGCCGCATTGCTGCACGTGACGATCGCGATCGCGGCGGTCACCTTCGGGTACCAGCTGGTCGAGTACCGGCTGAAGGTGTGGGCACCGCCGAAGCGCTGGCTGAAGCTCGGCCTCACCGTGCTCGCCATGGCGGCACTGGCGCTCACCTACTGGATGTTCCGCCGCTACGACTCGCCTCGGTGAACAGCGCGTGAACAGGCAGGCCCGCGTCGACGACGACCACATCGAGCGGTAAAGTAGCCCGCCTGAAGGGGAGTATCCCCGGTGCCGCCCGGCAGCCCCGGTCGGTGTCGTATCACTGCCGTCATCACGGTGAGCCGGTTGCTCACCCGGTTGTGATCGTTCCGCACTGCGGGGCGGGAGAGACCTTCGACTGAACCACACGTTCGTCGAAAGGTCCTCATGGCACTCGATCTGCACTCCCCTGCCGACTTCATCCGCTGGTTCGCCCGGCACAGCAAGCGCCTCGTCGTGCTGCTGCTCGGCCTCGCCGTGCTCGGCGCCGGCATCGCGATGCTCGTCCTTCCCGGCCCCGGCATCCTCGTCCTCATCCTCGGCTTCGCCATCCTCGCCACCGAGTTCGCGTGGGCCGAGCGTGCCCTCGATCGCACCACCGCGAAGGCAGCCACCGCCGCGAGCACGGTCTCGGCCAACATCGCCGGCCGCATCGCATTGGCGGTGTCGGGCCTGTCGATGGTGGTCGGCGGAGCGCTCGTCGCCGCCTTCGCCGGCGGACGCACTCTCCTCGGCGCCTCCGTGGCGCTCGCCGGTGTCATCGGTCTGGCCACGCTGCTGCCCGCCGTGCAGCGATGGCTCGACCGCAAGGCCACGCCACCCGATTCGGGCACCGACCACTCCGGCCATGCCACCTCCCCCATCTCACCCATCCAACACGACACACAAGGAGCATCACGATGAACCGAGCACTGCTCGCCGAGATCCAACGCCAGTCGGGCTACCCCTGCGTGACCCTGCTGCACCCCACGACCCCCGGTCCGCGCATGGCTCCCGCCGACATCACCGGGCTGGAACACCTGTGCGAGACGGTGGACCGCCGCCTCGCCGGCGACGTCAGCGAGGAGGCGCGCCAGCAGGTGAGCATGTCCCTTCGCCGAGCGCTCCACGAGTGTGCGACCGAACGCACCACCGCCGCCATCGCCATCTGCGTGTCGCTCGACTACACGGCCGTGGTGCACCTCGGCCGCACCGTCCGTCCGCGACAGATCGTCGACACGACGTTCGCCACCCGCGACATGGTGGCCGATGCCGCTCGCACGGCGACGTTCCGAGTGATCACCGTCAGCGATCACATGGCCCGGCTGCTCGTCGGCGACCGGCATCGGCTCGCCGAGGAACGCACACAGGTCTGGCCGCTCTACCGCGACGAGGGCCAGACCCTCGCTCAATGGTCGCGAGCGGTGTCGCACGCAGTGCGCGTGGAACACTCCGAGTATCCGATGCCGACCGTGCTGGCAGGAGTGGAACGGTCGCTCAGGGAGATCCTGAAGCTCGACAAGATGAGCGTGGTCGGGACGCTTGCCGGGAACCATGACCGCACCGGATGGGCCGAGCTCCACGCACACACCTGGCCGAAGATGTCGGAGTGGCTCGGGCGTGACCGTCAGCGTGCTCGGCTGAGCTTGGACCAGGCCCGCGGCGCCCGCCGCTATGCCGGCGGCATCGATGAGGTCTGGGATCTTGCACATGAGGGCCGCGTCGCACTGCTCGTCGTGGAGGAGACGTTCGACTACCCGGCCCGCCTGGCCGAGGGGCGACTGCGCGCCGCCCACGACGTCGAGTCACCCGACGTCCTCGACGACGCCGTCGACGAGCTGATCGAGACCGTGCTGCGTCTTGGCGGCGACGCCGTGATCCTGCCCGAGGGTGAACTGGCGGAGCACGGTCGCCTCGCAGCAGTGCTGCGCTACTGACCTCACCATCCGACGGCCGCGAAGCGTGCCGCACGGTTTCTCGCCGCGCGGCACGCTTCGTAGAGTGTGCCCATGTCATACCGGTACCTGTGGACGCCCTTGCAGCTGGGGCCGGTCAGCACGCGCAACCGCATCGTGTTCAGCGCGCACCTCACCAACTACGCACGCGACGGCAAGCCCACCGCACAGCACGCCGCGTACTACGCCGCCCGCGCCGCCGGCGGCGCCGGGCTGATCATCACCGAGGAGCACAGCACCCACCCCACCGACTGGCCCTACGAGAAGCTGATCCACGGCTTCCACCGCGACGTCATCCCCGGCTACAAGGCGATCACCGAAGCGGTGCATCGCCATCGCGTACCGATCTTCGCCCAGATCAACCACAACGGCGGCCAAGCCAGCAGCATGTACTCGCGCCTGCCGGTGTGGGCGCCGTCGGCCGTCGCCGACCCGTTGTTCCGCGAGGTGCCCAAGGCCGTCACCCACGCCGAGATCGACGAGATCGTCGCCGGTTACGCACTCGTCGCCGAGCACTGCGCCGAGGGCGGCTTCGACGGCATCGAACTGCAGTGCTCGCACAGTTCCATCGTGCGCGGCTTCCTCAGCCAGGCCACCAACAAGCGCACCGACGAGTACGGCGGCAGCATCGAGAACCGGGCCCGCCTGCTGACGGAGATCGTCGCCGCCGTGCGCAAGGTGATCGGCAACCGCCTGGCACTCGGTGTGCGCCTGTGTGGCGACGAGCTGATCGAGGGCGGCACGACCATCGACGATGCGGTGCAGTTCGCACGCATCGCCGAAGCGACGGGTCAGGTCGACTACATCAACACCTCGATCGGCGTCGCCACCGCCAGCCTGTTCATGATCGAGGCCAGCATGCACATACCGCCCGGCTACTCGATGTTCATCCCCTCGGCGTTCCGCAAGGCGGTCGACCTGCCGGTGGTCGGCGTCGGCCGCTTCAAGGATCCGCTCCAGGCCGAGCGGGCGCTCGCCGAAGGGCACTGCGATCTCGTCGGCATCGTGCGCGGCCAGATCGCCGATGCCGACTTCGCGGCCAAAGCGCGAGCCGGGGCCACCGACGACATCCGCCTGTGCCTGTCGTGCAACCAGGAGTGCGTGGGCCGCATGGGCCTCAACCGTTGGTTGGGCTGCATCGAGAACCCGCGCACGGGCCGCGAGAGCGAACCGCTCGTGGCCGTCACGAAGAAGCCGAAGCGGGTGATGGTGGTGGGCGCCGGCCCCGCAGGGCTGCAGGCGGCGATCGCCGCGGCCCGCGCCGGCCATCAGGTGACGGTGTGCGAGAAGGAGGCCCAGGCGGGTGGCCAGGTGCGCCTCGCCGCCAGCGTGCCCAACCGGGCCGAGTTCGGCGACATCATCCGCAACCAGCTCACCGAGTGCGCCCGCCTGGGCGTGACCATCGAGTACGGCGTCGGCGTGTGGCCCGGGCTGGTCGAGGAACGAAAGCCCGATCACGTGATCGTGGCGATGGGCGCCGAGCCTTCCCGCCCGTGGTGGGCGGCCGGCGACGCGGTCAACGTGGCCGATGTGCGCGAGGTGCTCGACGGCAGCGCCACGCCCGCCGGCAGCGTGGTCGTGATCGACGAGATCGGCTTCCACCACGCCACATCCGTGGCGGAGCTGCTGGCCGACCGCGGCTGCGAGGTCGAGATCGTCACGCCCGGCATGGTCGTAGGGCAAGACCTGGGCATCACGCTCGACATGGAGAACTGGTGGATGCGGGCGGGAGCGAAGGGCATCGTGCAATCCACCGACCTGGTGCCGATGGGGTTCGCCGGTGGCGAGCTGACCTTGCTGCACCACCCCACCGGCGCCAACCAGACCCGCCACCCCGATTGGGTGGTGCTGGCCGTGCCGCCGAGCCCGGTGGAGTGGTTGTACGACGAGCTGAAGGCAGCGGGCGTCAGCGTGCAGCGAGTCGGCGACTGCCTGGCACCGCGACGCGCTCACGCCGCAGTGGTCGACGGCGAGCGCGCCGGCGGCCTCGTCCCCGCCTGACCGAGCCACTCACGCTCGTGCTTCCGGAAGCAGCGCCCGGGCGATCCGCCCACGGTCGTGCTTCCGGAAGCCTCGGCGCAGAGCCGAGAGCGGGCCGTCAGCAGTGCAGCGTCTCGTCGACGGTCGACTCACCGAAGCCACCGGGCGGGAACGAGCCCACGCCGGTGCCGGCGCTGTTGTGGTCGTAGTAGACGGTGCCGATCCAGGTGGTGTCGCTGGGCATGTGCACGGCGGTGTCCTGCGCATACGGGGGGGTGGTGTCGGGGATCACCAGCACCTTGCCGGCCAAGGTGCCTCCCGGCCAGGTGTTCGTCTCCCAGTCGTAGGTCAGGGTGGGCTGGCTGGTGAACGTCCAGAACTCGCGGTAGAACACGAGCGCCTGCGCCGGCCGGCCCCGGCGAGGTGACGAGTGGCCATGGGACCCATCGTCGGACGGATACGTCCATCGGACGCCCAACCTGACCGGTGTTGAACGGTTCGTTCATCCACCGTGCTCGACGGGTGGCGATGCGGCAGACTGTCGGCCGTGAGCGCACCCCTCGTTGCCGTCGTGATGGGTTCGGCCAGCGATTGGCCGACCATGAGCAAAGCGGTGGAGGTGCTCGCCGAGTTCGGCGTCGCCCACGAGTCGCAGGTGCTGTCGGCGCACCGCATGCCCGACGAGATGTTCGCCTTCGCCGAGGCAGCCGGTGATCGCGGCCTGCGGGCCATCATCGCCGGCGCCGGCGGCGCCGCCCACCTTCCAGGGATGCTGGCCGCCAAGACGATCGTGCCGGTGCTGGGCGTACCGGTGCCCAGCCGCCACCTTGCCGGCCAGGACAGCCTGTACTCGATCGTGCAGATGCCGGCCGGGGTGCCCGTCGCCACGTTCGCCATCGGCGAGGCCGGCGCCACCAACGCCGCGCTGTTCGCCATCGCACTCCTGGCCGCCGGCGATCCGGCACTGGCCACGCAACTGGCCGAGTACCGCAGCCGCCGCCACCACGACGCCTCCACCAGCGTGCTGCCTCCCCCGCCGGCGGCCGGCTCGTGACCACCTCGTCGGCGATGATCACGCCCCCCGCGATGCTGGGTGTGCTCGGCGGCGGGCAGCTGGGCCGCTACTTCGTCATCGCCGCCCGCACCATGGGGTATCGCACCACCGTGCTCGAGCCCGACCCCGGCTCGCCCGCAGGCCAGCTGGCCGACGTGCACATCGTCGCGCCGTACGACGACCCCGACGCGTTGGACCGCCTGGCCGCCACCTGCGCAGTCGTCACCACCGAGTTCGAGAATGCCCCGGCGCCCGCCATGCAGCACCTGGAAGCGCATGTGCTGGTGCGGCCGTCGGCGAGCGCGCTGGCGATCACACAGGACCGCATCGTCGAGAAGCAGTTCCTCGACGACATCGGAGTCGGCGTCGCTCCCTACATGGTGGTGACGACGCCGGCCGACATCGAGGCCGCTGCCGGCTTCGCGTTTCCTGCCATCCTCAAGACGGCCCGGCTCGGGTACGACGGCAAGGGTCAGGTGCGCTGTCCGGCCCTCACCGACCTCGCCGCCGCCTGGGAGCAGCTGGGGCGGGTTCCGTGCGTGCTGGAAGAACGACTGAACCTCGCGCGCGAATTGTCAGTGGTGCTCGCCCGCGGGGTCGACGGCTCGACCGCGTGCTACCCCGTCTCGCAGAACCAGCACGTGCACGGCATCCTCGACGTCAGCTACACGCCGGCGAACCTGCCGGGTACGGGGCACGCCGACGCCGCCGAGTTGTGCACCTACATCGCCGACGAGCTCGGGTTCGTGGGCGTGATGGCGGTGGAGATGTTCGTGGTCGGCACCGACGTGCTGGTCAACGAGCTGGCACCGCGGCCGCACAACAGCGGGCACTACACGCTCGACGCCTGCCTCACCTCGCAGTTCGAGCAGCAGGTGCGTGCCGTCTGCGGGCTGGCGTTGGGCGAGACCAAGCTGGTCGTGCCCGGCGTGGCGATGGTGAACCTGATGGGCGACCTGTGGGCCAACGGCGAACCGAGATGGGAGAAGGCGCTGGCGCACTCGGTCGCCCACCTCCACCTCTACGGCAAGGCCGAGCCACGGCCCGGGCGCAAGATGGGTCACCTCACGGTCACCACCGGCACCGCCATGGGGGCCACCAGCTTGGCCCGTCGCCTGCGCAAGCAGCTGACTGCGGGTTAGCCTGCGTCGATGTTCGGGTTCGTGGCGTCGGCACAGTTCGGTCTCATCGGTGGGGCGTTCAGCTGGCTCAGCGACCTCACCGACAAGCTGGCCGACTGGGCCGGCCAGTGGTGGTTCCTCGGCGTCATCTTCACCATCGCCCTGCTCGATTCGGTGATACCCATCGTTCCCAGTGAGACCACCGTGATCATCGGTGGGGTTGCGGTGGCCACCGGTGATGCCCCCTACCCACTGGTCGCGGTCATCGCGGCAGGCGCTCTGGGTGCCTTCATCGGCGACAACATGGCCTACACGATCGGTCATCACTGGTCGGGCGCGTTCCAGCGGCGAGCTGATCGCAAGCCCAAGTTCGCGGCCAAGCTCAACTGGGCGCGGGCCCAGATCAAGGAGCGCGGCGGCCTGCTGCTGATCACCGCCCGCTTCATCCCCGGCGGCCGCACCGCGCTCACCCTGGCCAGTGGCATCACGCGCCAGCGGCGCGGTTGGTTCGTGGGCTGGGTTGCCGTCGCCGCCACCATCTGGGCCACCTACGCGGCCGGCCTCGCCCGTTTGGTGGGCGAACCCTTCAAGGACGACCACACCAAGGCGTTCTGGATCGCGTTCGGCACCGCCCTCGGCATCAACGTGGTGATCGAGACGGTGCGCCACTTCCGCGCGAAGCGGGCACGCGAGGTGTGGTCGAAACCAGCGGTGTGAGCAACCCCGCCACGTGCCGGCCCACGAACGCCGGCGATGTGGCCTGCCTGCTGATGAAGCGTCGATAGAACAGCGGCCCCACCAGCTGGCTGGTGAGCACGTCGAGATCGACGGAGGCCGGCAGCACGCCACCTCGCTGAGCCAGCCGCAGCCGGTCGGCAAGGAGCTGACGACGCTCGACACCCACCTCGTGCATCATCTCGGAGAACGATTCGCTGCGCTCCGCACCATCGAGTGCGGTGGGCAGCAACGCCCCGAAGCCACCGCTGCGCAGCATGTCGTTCAACCCCACGCAGAACGCCACGAGGTCGTCCAACAGATCCGCCGAACTTGCGATGGGCACCTGGTGGCCCACCGAGTGCACCGCCGCGAGGTGCAGCTCCTCGCGGTCGGCGAACTGACGGTAGATCGTGGTCTTGGCAACACCCGAGCGGGCGGCGACTGCCTCGATCGTGAGCCCGTGCGAGCCTTCCTCACGCAACAGTTCCACGGCCGCTGCC
>JBAVTH010000679.1:0-5581 GCA_049696035.1 Ilumatobacteraceae bacterium | reverse complement strand
GTGTTCACCAGGTACCTCACCATCTACCGCACGCTGGCCGACCCCGCCTACCTCGACCTGTCGATCGACCCCGATGAACGGCCGATGGGTTCGCTGTTCGCCTTCCCCGACCCCTTCGACGCGAACTACGGTCGCGGCGGCCTGGCGCGCACGATGACGGCACGCGGCTGGCTGAGCACGTGGTCGGGCCTCAGCAGCCACGCCAAGCTGGCCGACACGATGCCACAGGTGAAGGTGCCCACGCTGCTGGTGCACCCCACGGCCGACACCGAGATCCGGGTATGGCAGGCCAAGGAGATCGTCGATGCGGCCGGCGCAGCCGACGTGACGTACGTCGAGATGAAGGGCGCACCTCACTACCTGGAGGGCCACCGTCGCGAGGCGCTGGCCACGGTGGCCGGCTGGTTGGCCAAGCGTTTCCCGTAGGCGGGCGGCGCTGGACTCGAGATGGTCGCATGGTGCGACGTTCGTGGTGAAGCGCGCCTAACATCCGTCGGAATGGCTGTTGACCTTGCTCCCTTCGGCTCCCGCGCCGGCTCCCGTGACCAGTTCGTCGATCTGGATGTGCCTGCCTGGGCATGGATCGCGCTCGCCGCGACCATCGGGCTGATGTTGGCGATCGACCTGTTCCGCCACCGCGACGATCACGAACCGTCGCCGAAGGAGGCGCTCACCGAGACGCTCATCTGGGTCTGCTTCGGCTTGGCCTTCGCCGGTGTCATCGCCCTCGCCTTCGGCGGGAAGGCCACCACCGAGTACCTGTCGGGCTACGTGATCGAGAAGTCGCTCAGCGTCGACAACGTCTTCGTGTGGGCCATGCTGTTCACCACCTTCAAGATCCCGCTGAGGTACCAGCACCGGGTGCTGTTCTGGGGCATCTTCGGCGCACTCTTCCTGCGCGGCATCTTCATCTGGGCTGGCACGGCCCTCATCGCCAAGTTCTGGTGGGTGCTGCTGATCTTCGGCGGGCTGCTGATCGTGACCGGCATCAAGATCCTTCGCCACCGCAACGACGAAGGCGAGAAGGAGCACACCGTCGGCATCCGGCTGCTGAAGAAGGTCATGCCCGTCAGCGACGAGCTGGACGGCCACAAGTTCTTCACCAAGGTGAACGCAAAGCGTGCGGCCACGCCACTCTTCGCGGCGCTGGTGGTGGTGGAGCTCACCGACGTGATCTTCGCCGTCGATTCTGTCCCGGCCATCCTCGCCGTGTCGAACGAGCCGTTCCTGGTGTTCGCCAGCAACGCCTTCGCCATCATGGGGCTGAGGGCGATGTACTTCCTGCTCGCCAATGCGAAGGAGAAGTTCCACTTCCTCAGTCACGCGCTGGGCATCATCCTCATGTACGTGGGCATCAAGATGACCATCAGCCACTGGTACCACATCGATACCTTGATCTCGCTCGCCGTGATCGTCGGCCTGCTGGCGCTGGCCATCTGGGCCAGTCTGCGGTTCCCCAAGGTGTTCGGCGGCGACGCGCTCGAGGCGCAGCACGCTCACTGACCACGACGCCGTCCCGGAGTGCGAGCCACTCGGCTCCACGCGCGAAGGTTCCCGCGAGGGGTTGGCGCGCGTGGAGGGCCGCCGGTAGGGTTCAACCCTCGTGTGCGCCATCCGGCGCATGGCAATCGATGTCCGAGCAGGTCCCACTCGTGGGAAACCGCATGGCGACAACCGAATCCGGTGCTCCGCCGGCCATTTGGCCAGCGGAGCATTTGCGTGTAATCCAGATGCCCGGCTCGTCCGGGTCCGACCGAAAAGGCTGCCGAGATGGCACTCAAAGCGATTGTTGGCGAGAAAGTCGCCATGAGCCAGGTGTGGGTGAACGACAAAGTCGTTCCCGTCACCGTGCTCCGCGTCGAGCCTGCGCGCATCGTCCAGGTGAAGACCACCGAACGCGACGGTTACACGGCGCTGCAGGTCACCTATGGGCACCGCGATGCGAAGAAGCTCAACAAGCCCGAAGCGGGTCACTTCGCCAAGGCGGGTGTGGATCCGGGCCGCAAGGTGGTGGAGCTGCGCCTCGACAACGTCGACGGCTTCGAAGTCGGCCAGGAGATCAAGGTCGACACGCTGGCTCAGGGCGAGCTCGTCGATGTCACCGCGGTCAGCCGTGGCAAGGGCTTCGCCGGCACCATGAAGCGTCACAACTTCGCCGGCCAGGGCGCCAGCCACGGTAACCACAAGCACCACCGTGCCCCCGGCTCCATCGGCCAGGCCAGCTTCCCCGGTCGCGTGTTCAAGGGCGTGAAGATGTCGGGCCACATGGGCCACGAGCAGGTCACCACCCTCAACCTGGAAGTCGTCGAGGCCGATCCCGAGCGCAACCTGCTGCTGGTGAAGGGCTCCGTGCCCGGCCCCAACGGCGGTGTCGTCATCGTTCGCAACGCAGTGAAGGGGAAGTGACGACCATGACCTCCAACGACATGTCCTCCATCTCGCTCAAGACCCCTGCCGGCAAGGACGCCGGCTCGCTCGAGCTCGATGCCGAAGTGTTCGGCATCCAGCCCAACGTGCCCGTCATGCACCAGGTGGTCACCGCCCAGCTCGCAGCCCGCCGTTCGGGTACGCAGAGCACCAAGACCCGCGCAGAGGTCAGAGGTGGCGGCAAGAAGCCGTTCAAGCAGAAGGGCACGGGCAACGCCCGTCAGGGCTCCATCCGCGCCCCGCACTTCAGCGGTGGCGGCGTGGCCCTCGGGCCCAAGCCTCGCAAGTACGACCAGAAGACCCCCAAGAAGATGATCAAGCTCGCCCTGCGCTCGGCCCTCAGCGACCGCGCCGCCGAGGGCAAGGTCGTGGTCATCGACGCCTGGAACTTCGAGACGCCCAAGACCAAGGACGCCAAGGCTGCGCTCAGCGCGCTGGGAATCTCCGGCAAGGCGCTCGTGGTGGTCGATCTCGACAACGACACCAACGTCGTGCGCAGCTTCCTCAACCTGCCGGAAGTGCAGCTGATCGAGGTCAACGAGCTCAACGCCTACGACATCCTCTGCAACGACTACGTCATCTTCAGCCAGGCCACGCTGCCGGGCACGTCGGTGACGGCGGCTGCTCCGGCTCCCAAGAAGGCCGCCGCCAAGAAGGCAGCCTCGAAGGCCGCAACGCCCGCAGGTCTTGCCGACCTGAGTGCAGCAGCCGAGGGAAGCGCCAGCGACGAGGCGGACGGAGAGAGCAGCCGAAGCGAAGCGAAGGCCAGTCCCGACCTTCCCAAGGGCGCCGTCGCGGCCAACGACGACGGCTCGGCCCCCGAGGGCTACGAGATCAAGGGCAACGCCGATTCGGGCCTGTACCACGTACCGGGCTCGTCGTTCTACAAGCGCACGGTGGCCGAGTTCTGGTTCGCCAGCGCAGAAGATGCGGAGGCCGCTGGGTTCCAGCTGCCCCCCAGCCAGCGCAAGTCGGCTGAGACTGAAGAGAGCAACTGATGAAGGATCCCCGCGACATCATCCTGGCACCCGTGGTGTCGGAGAAGAGCTACGGCCTGATCGAAACCGGCGTCTACACCTTCAAGGTGCACCCGTCGGCGAGCAAGCCGGAGATCAGCGACGCCGTTGAAAGCATCTGGGGCGTCACCGTGTTGAAGGTCAACACCCTCAACCGCAAGGGCAAGGTCACGCGCGCACGTCGCACGGGCAAAGCCGGTTCCAAGCCTGACACCAAGCGGGCCATCGTCACCCTTGCAGCGGGCGATGAAATCCCGCTGTTCGAGCACTGAGGCGCATCACCATGGCCATTCGTTCACGCAAGCCCACCAGCGCCGGTCGTCGTTTCCAGACCAGCTCTGACTTCTCCGAGATCACGAAGACGACGCCGGAGCGCACGCTGCTCTCGCCGCTCAGCAAGAGCGGCGGTCGCAACGTCTATGGTCGCAAGACCAGCCGTCACCGTGGTGGCGGTCACAAGCGGCAGTACCGCGTCATCGACTTCACCCGCACCAAGGACGGCGTCACCGCCAAGGTCGCGGCCATCGAGTACGACCCCAACCGCACCTGCCGCATCGCCCTGCTGCACTACGCCGACGGCGAGAAGGCCTACATCCTGGCGCCCAAGGGCCTCAACGTGGGCGACCACGTGGGCAACGGTGTCGGCTCCGACATCAAGCCGGGCAATGCCTTGCCGCTGCGCTACATCCCCGTCGGTACGACGGTGCACAACGTCGAGCTGCGCCCCGGTGGCGGCGGCAAGATGGCCCGTTCGGCCGGCACCGCCGTCCAGCTGGTGGCCAAGGAAGGCGAGTTCGCCACCTTGCGCCTGCCCAGCACCGAGATGCGCCGCGTGCTCATCGACTGCCGGGCCACCATCGGCGAGGTCGGCAACAGCGAGCACGAGCTCGTCACGATCGGCAAGGCCGGCCGCAACCGCTGGAAGGGCGTTCGCCCCCAGACCCGCGGCGTGGCCATGAACCCGGTCGATCACCCGCTCGGTGGTGGCGAAGGCCGCACCAGTGGTGGTCGCCCGCCCGTATCGCCCTGGGGCAAGCCCGAAGGCGTTCGCACTCGCAACACCAACAAGCCGACGCAGCAGCTCATCGTGCGCCGTCGCCGCACGTCGAAGGGCCGGAGGTAACACCACATGTCACGCAGCCTGAAGAAGGGTCCGTTCGTCGACGACCACCTGCTGAAGAAGGTCGACACGCAGAACGCGGCCGGCGAGCGCAAGGTCATCAAGACCTGGAGCCGTCGCAGCACCATCATCCCCGACATGGTCGGGCACACCATCGCCGTCCACGACGGTCGTAAGCACGTGCCGGTGTACGTCACCGAGAGCATGGTCGGTCACAAGCTGGGCGAGTTCAGCCCGACGCGCACCTTCAAGTACCACGCCGGCCAAGAGAAGAACACGAAGGGTCGCCGCTGATGACCGGTCCGAAGCTCAACGAGAAGTCGTTCGTCGCCGGCGAACGCAGCGGCACCAAGGCGAGCGCGATGTACATCCGCTCGTCGGCATGGAAGGCGCGCGTGGTCCTCGACCTCATCCGCGATCTTCCCGTGCGCAACGCCGATGAAGTCCTCCAGTTCTGCGACCGCGATGCCGCCGTCGTGGTGCGCAAGGTGCTGGCCTCGGCCGTCGCCAATGCGATCCACAACGACGAGCAGGACGCCGACGAGCTGTACGTCAAGGCGTGCTTCGCCGACGAAGGCCCGACGATGAAGCGGTTCACCCCGCGTGCTCGTGGCCGCGCCGGCGCCATCAAGAAGCGTTCGTGCCACATCACCATCGTCGTGGCCCGCCTCGACGATCGTCGCCTCGAAGTCGTGCAGGCCCGCGAGGCCCGCCGCACGGCTGCCGGTCGCCGTGGCGCCGCCGTCGGTGGTACCGCAGCCAGCCGCAAGGCCCGCGTCGAGCGCAGCCGTCAGCGCGCTCAGGGCCTCAAGGCCGGCGACGCCGGTCACGATCACGATCACGACCACGCCGGTCACGACCACGATCACGGCGCAGCCGAGATCGCTGCCGTGCGGTCGTTCGCCGGTGCGATCGCCGCCGAGACCGACGAGGCCCCCGAGGGTCACGAGATCAAGGGCAACGCCCAGTCGATGCTGTACCACGAGCCCGGCAGCCGCTACTACAAGCAGACCAAGGC
>JBAVTH010000678.1:0-5053 GCA_049696035.1 Ilumatobacteraceae bacterium | reverse complement strand
GCCAGTGGATAGGTTGCTGGTTGCGTCGGGGTGATTGGCACCCCGGTCGGAGGAGGCCCTCAGCTTCATGACCAGTTCGACGCATGATCGTGCGAAGATCTCCGTCCCCGATCTGCCGCGGATGAAGGCGCTCGGCGAGCGGATCACGATGATCACCGCTTACGACGCGACGTTCGCCCGCCTGGTGGATCTCGCCGGCGTCGACATGATCCTCGTCGGCGACAGCGTGGGCATGGTGGTGCAGGGCACCGCCAACACCATCCCTGTCGAGCTCGACGAGATGGCCTACCACGTGCGCCTGGTCGCACGCTCCCAGCCCAAGGCGCTCATCGTCGGCGACCTGCCCTTCGGCAGCTACCAGGTCAGCCCACAGCAGGCGGTGGAGAGCTCCATCCGGCTGATGAAGGAGGGCGCCGAGTGCGTGAAGCTTGAAGGCGGCATGGTGATGGCCGACACCATCAAGGCCATCACGCGCGTCGACATCCCCGTGGTGGGACACATCGGCCTCACCCCGCAGAGCTACCACCGCATGGGCGGCCACAAGGTGCAGGGCAAGGTCAGCGGCTTCGAGGCCGGCGGCCGCGAGCGGCTGCTGGAAGACGCTCACGCCGTCGAGCAGTCCGGTGCCTTCGCCGTGGTGGTGGAAGGCGTGCCACGCGACCTGGCGAAGGAGATCACCGAGAAGCTGTCGATCCCCACCATCGGCATCGGCGCCGGCCCCGACTGCGATGGTCAGGTGCTGGTGCTGCACGACGTGCTGGGTCTCAGCGACCTCACCTTGAAGTTCACCAAGCACTACGCGAATCTTCGCAACGACGCGATCAGGGCAACCGAGGAGTTCATCGGCGAGGTCCGCGACGGCACCTGGCCCGACGACGCGCACAGCTTCCACTGACGACGGGAGGGGCGGACTGATGCACGTGTTCGACACGCCCACGGCGATGCACGCCTGGAGCGACGCCGAACGAGTGGCCGGCCGCCGGGTTGCGCTGGTACCGACGATGGGCGCGTTGCACGATGGCCACATGGCGTTGGTGCGAGAGGCTCGAGCGCACGCCGACGTCGTCGTCGTCAGCATCTTCGTCAACCCATTGCAGTTCAATCGCCGCGACGACTTCGACGCCTACCCGCGGCCCATCGACGACGACTTGGAGATCTGTCGCACGCACGGCATCGATGCCGTCTACGCGCCGACGGCGCAGGCGATGTACCCGGTGGGCTTCGAGACCCATGTCGAACCGGGCCGGCTGGCTGAAGTGCTGGAGGGCGCCCAGCGCCCAGGGCACTTCCGCGGTGTGACCACGGTGGTGGCCAAGTTGTTCGGGGCGGTTCGACCCCACGTTGCGGTCTTCGGGCAGAAGGACTTCCAGCAGCTGGCCATCATCCGCCGCATGACCGTCGACCTCGACATGGGCATCGAGATCGTCGGCATGCCGACGGTGCGCGAGTCCGACGGGCTGGCGCTGTCCAGCCGCAACCGCCGGCTCTCCCCCGCTCAACGGGCGGCGGCATTGTGCGTGCCCCGGTCGCTGGATGCGGTCGCCGAGGCGCTCGCCGACGGCGAGCACGACGTCGCCACGCTCGTCGGCTGCGGCCGCGCCGTGGTGGACGCCGAACCGCTGGCGCGGTTCGAGCACCTGGAGATCGTGGACGCCGCCACCCTGCAACCGCTGACCGAGGTGGACGAAGACGCTCTTGCGGTGACCGCCGTGTGGTTCGGAGAAGTGCGCCTGATCGACAACCTGCGCCTGTCCGCGGCACGGCCTGCGGCCGGCAGATGAGCAACTTCGTCACCCTCGCACAGATCTCGGATTCGCACCTGCGCGCGGCGCCCGACGATTCGCCCGCCTCGCCTGACCGGTGCCTGCAGAGTGCGGTCGAACAGGTGGCTGCGCACGGTACCGATGCCTTGCTGCTCACAGGTGACCTCACCGACGACGGTTCGCCGGCCGCCTATCGCCGAATCCGCGCGATCGTCGATGCGCTGGGGGTGCCGGTGCTCGCTACCCCCGGCAACCACGACGACCCCGCAGCACTCGCGATGACCTTCCCTGCACCAGGCGAGATGGTGCTCGGAGGCTGGCGGGTGCTGCTGGTCGACACCATGCTGCCGGGCCGCAACGACGGGCGGGTGAACGTCGACACGCTGATCGAGAGGCTGGGCCACGACGAGGGCCAGCCCACGATCGTGGCGATGCACCACCCACCGATCACCACGAGCACCCACGAGTGGTTTCAGTTGGATGGCGCAGAGGCACTGGTAGCCGCGCTGGGCCGGCGGAACGACGTGAAGGTCGTGCTGTCCGGCCACCTGCACCAGGCCTTCAACGTGGTGCTCGGCCGGGTCTCCTACATCGGCTGCTCGTCGTCGTGGTACTCGATCGCGCATCGTGGCGACGAGTACTCGCTCGACCAGGGCCACGTCGGTGCGTTGGTGCTGCGCCTGCACGACGACGGCCGATGGACCTGGCGCCGCCTCCCGGACCCGCACATGGGCGCAGACAGCCCGCTCACTTGACACCAGGGGTCCACACGGACAGCACCACCGCCATGGCGATGCCGTTGAGGATGGCATGAGCGAGCATCGTGGGCGCAAGTCGGCGGAGCAGGTAGCACGCACCACCGAACATCACCCCGACGGTGCTCAACACGAGGATCAGCCCGATGTTGCGCACGCCGCGCGCCGGATCGAAGTGGGCGAGGCCGAACAGCACGCCTTGAGCGCCGACGGCCACGACCGGGCCGACACGGGAGAGCAAGCCGCGGAGCACCAGCCCACGAAACACGATCTCCTCCACGATCGGGGCCGCGATGACGGCCAGGATCAGCATCGGCACGATGTAGCCCGGGTTGTCGCGTGCCGCGCTGATCTGGTCGGTGTTGTTCTGGAACGGGATCTTGGTGGCCGTGACGACGACGGCCACCACGGCCTCGGCGGTGAAGCAGGCCACCCAGGTGAGCGGCCCCCACCCGGCGTCGGCCCAGCGAATGCTGAAGCCGATGTCGGCGCGGGCGTTGCCGCTCCCCCATCGCCTGCTCGCATACCGCCAGAAGGCCAGCGGCGGGCCGTAGGCGATGACGCCGACGAGCACGACGTAGACGGCGATCGGCCACTTCAGACCGGCCAGACCACGCAGTAGGAAGCGGCTGCCCACGAGGGGCAGAGCCATCGACAGCAGCGCACCCCACGCGACCTCGATCGGCAGGGCGGGGTGCGGCCGTTTCGGTGCGAGCGCAGCGGAAGGAGTCCACGAGCCGCCGTCCCAGTAGCGCAGCCCGGCGGGCTGCCATGGGTCGGGGTACCAGCCGGGCGGTTGCAGGCTCATTGGCCGCCACCATAGGCGGCGTTCCTAAGCTGGCCCCATGCACGAGCTGTCGAACCTCTCCCTGTGGCACGCAACGATGAGCGACGACGAGTGGGGCCAGGGCCGGCCGGCACTCGGCGGCGATCTCGACGTCGACGTCGCCATCGTCGGCGCCGGCTACACGGGGCTGTGGACCGCGTACTACCTGCTGCAGAGCGACCCTTCGCTGCGGGTGGCGATCCTCGAGGCACAAGTCGTCGGCTTCGGCGCCAGCGGTCGCAACGGCGGCTGGTGCTCGGCGTTGCTGCCGATGAGCCTCGATGCGATCGCGAAGCAGAGCTCGCGCAGTGAAGCGGTACGACTGCAGACTGCAATGCACGACACCGTGGCCGAGGTGGGCCGCGTCGTGCAGCTCGAAGGCATCGAGTGCGACTTCGCACACGGCGGCTACCTCAACCTCTCCCGCAGCGAACTGCAACTGCAACGCGAGCGCGAGCATGTGCAGCACCTCCAGTCCTACGGCTACACCGACGACGACTACCGAGTGCTCGACAAGCTGGAGGCCAGCGAACGATGCGCTGCGGCAGGCGTGGTCGGTGGCGGCTTCACGCCCCACTGTGCCGCCATCCACCCTGCCCGACTCGCCCGCGGCCTGGCCCGCACCGTGGAGCGCCTCGGGGCAACGATCTACGAGCACACGCCGGTGGTGGAGATCTCGCCACACCGCGTCCGTACGCACCTCGGCGCCGTGAAGGCCGACGTGGTGGTTCGGGCGACGGAAGCGTTCACCCCGTCGCTCGCCGGGTTGGGCCGTGAGATGGCACCCATCTACTCGTTGATGATCGCGACCGAACCGCTACCGGCCGAGTTCTGGGCTGCAACCGGGTTGGCCGAACGCGCCACGTTCAACGACGGCCGGCACATGATCGTGTACGGGCAGCGCACCGCCGACGATCGCTTCGCCTTCGGTGGGCGCGGTGCCTGGTACCACTGGGGCAGCACGATCAAGCCCGCCTACGACCGCGACGAGCGTGTGCACGGGCTGATCCACGCGGCGCTCAAGGAGATGTTCCCCGCCATCGGCGACGCCGCCATCACCCATCGGTGGGGTGGCCCGGTCGGAGCCGCTCGCGACTGGTGGTGCCATGCGCGGTTCGACCGCAGCACCGGCATCGCCTCCGCCGGGGGCTACGTCGGCGACGGCGTGGGCACCACCAACCTGTCAGGCCGCACGCTCGCCGATCTGATCACGGGCGCCAATTCGGAACTCACCACCCTGCCGTGGGTGGGACACCGGTCGCGCAAGTGGGAGCCCGAGCCGTTCCGCTTCATCGGCATCAACTCGACGACCTACCTGCCCGTCGGCGCCGACCGCCACGAGGAGCGGCATGGCACACCGTCCAGGTGGCGGGAAGCGGCGATGAACCGGTTGCTGGGGCACTGAACCGACTCGCACGCCCCGGGCTGGTGGTCAGGACGCGGGTTGCGGGAACTCGCTCGGCGGCTCATCCGCATACAGCCATGTGTCGAAGAACTCGTTCAACGACCTGCCGGCAACCTTCTCCGCCAGTGCGACGAAGTCTTCGGTCGTGCGCGACTCGCCGTTGTTCTCGGCGACCCATCGACGCAAGAGTTCGAAGAACGTGTCGTCCCCCATCGTGAGGCGCAGCGCGTGCAGCACGGCCGCCCCACCGCCGTAGCTGTTGAAGCCGAACATCTCCTCGACGGAGGGGTCGGCCGAACTGCCA
>JBAVTH010000677.1:0-15581 GCA_049696035.1 Ilumatobacteraceae bacterium | reverse complement strand
GTCGGGTCGCTGCGCGCGGCCAGCTGAGTGACGCCGAAGGCGTGCGCCCACTGCTGCTGGTCGTAGGTGCGGGCGAAGGCGGTGACGTCGACCAATGTGCTGGCGGCCACCACCCACTCCGGGAAGTACTCCTGAGCCGTGGCCTCGTTGGTGAAGTCGCGCGGCGCCACCGGGTCGCCGCTGAACACGATCGTGGTGACACCGGCGGCCTTCATCTTGGTGATCACCTGCGACGCCGTCTGCTGGATGGAGGCGGGGTCGAGCTGGTACGCCGACACCGCCGCGAACGGCGCGCCGGCGGCGTCCATCGCCGCTGCGAACGTGTCGGCGAGGTCCTTGGAGGCGCCACTGCTCTCCAGGTACACCAGGCCGAACGAGCGCGGCTGGTCCTTCACTGCGTCGCCACCATGCTCGGCGTTCTTGCCGATCAGTTGCTTCTGGATGAACTCCAGCACGTGGGTCTGCTTCTGGATGGCGCTCCCGTCCAGGCCCCACACGTACGGGTCGCGGTCGGTGTAGAACGCCGGCGGCTGGCCGGGGGTGCAGCCGATGCACATCACCTTGCGCGCCGACAGCTCATCGGCGAAGGCACTGGTCAGCGCCGGGCCGCCGAGCACGGCGAACGGCGCGTACTGCTCGGCGATCGTGGCTGCGTCGGCGCGAGCCGCCACTTCGTCGGTGGCGCCGCCGGTGCCGTCGAAGGTGACCAGCTTGATCTTGCGGCCGTACAGCTCGTAGTAGGCCGAGTAGTAGTCGACCAGGCCCTTCATGGTGTCGGCGTACTGCTGATTGGTGTCGTCGTTGTTGATCGCATCGGTGATGTAGGCGATGATCGGGTCGTTCTCCTGCCCGATGTAGTTGACGATCGTGATCTCGTCGGCGGTCACACCCGTGCTGGTGGCGCCACCGTTGTCGCCACTGAAGGGCGCCATGCACTCCGGTGCGAAGTAGTCGGGCACGGCGAGACGGCCGGTGCTGGTGTCGCAGCGATCGTCCCACTCGATGTCGCCTTCGACACCGGCCTCCACCGCCTGCGAGTACGACATCGGGTAGGTGACCTCACCCTTGGCCGCCTCGGTCGTGTCGGTGGCCCCGTTGTCGGTGTCGGTGGGCGCCGTCGTGTCGGCGGGCACCGCCGTGTCGGCGACCGCGACCGTGGTGGTGGCGTCGGCCTTCGTCGACTTCTTGCCGTCGTCCTTGGTGGCCAACAGGACGGCGCCGCCGATGGCGACGACTGCGAGCACACCCGCGATCGGTCCCCAACGCTTGAGCTGTCGGTTGTTGCCCCCCGTTGCTCCCGAAGTGCTCGCCGGTTGCATGGCTACCCCCTTGTGCCAGAGCGCTCGCGCGCTGCGGTGTTGTTCCCCAAATAGCTCTCTATCACGTCCGGATGGGCCAGTACGTCAGCAGGCAGCCCTTCGGTGAGCACCGCTCCCTGGTCGAGCGCCACCAGCCGGTCGCTGATCGAGGAGATCAGCGGGATGTCGTGCTCGATCACCAGCAGGCTGGCGCCCATCTCGTCGCGCAGACGACGCAGCACGGGCGCCAGCGCCTCCACTTCGCGCTGGGCGATGCCGCTGCTGGGCTCGTCGAGCAGCACCATCACCGGCCGGTGGGCTGCGATGCACGCGAGGTCCACCACCCGGCGCGTTCCGGTGCTGAGCTCACGCACGAAGGAGTTGCGGTAGTCGCCCAGGTTCATCAGCTCGATCAGCTCGTGCACGCGCAGACCGGTGCGCTCCTCGTCGTCGAACACCGCCGGCAGGCGCAAGGCGGCGGCCAACGCGCTGCGGCTCTTCACCCATCGTTCGAGCGACACCGCCAGGGTCTCGCTCACCGTCATGTCGGGGAACAGGCGCGCATCCTGGAAGCTGCGACCCAGGCCGGCGGCAGCCCGCTCGCTGGCTCCGAGGTCGGTGACGTCGCGGCCTTCCAGCTCGACGCGGCCGCTGTCGACCGGAACGAAACCACTGACCAGATCGAAGATGGTGGTCTTGCCGGCGCCGTTGGGGCCGATCATGCCGACGATCTCGCGCGGCCGCACGTCGAACGTCGCCCCGTTGACCGCCCGGTTGCCACCGAAAGCGACAGCGATCTCGTTGACCCGCAGCAGCGGCGCCGCACCGGCCTCGAACTCGGGAGCGGTCGCGGCTACGGCTGCAGTAGCGGGTTCGGCGGCACCGGAGAGGAACACGGACCGCAGGAGGTCCTTTCGCTCGAGCAGTTCGGAGGTGGGGCCGCTGAAGCGGATCGCGCCACGCTCCATGAAGTAGGCCCGTTCGGCGACGGTGAGCGCGACGTTGACGCTCTGCTCGACCAGGATGACCGCAGTGCCCTCGGCAGCCACCCGTTGCACCAGTGGCAACAACTGCCCGACGATGACCGGGGCGAGCCCCAACGACAGTTCGTCGATCAGCAACACCCGCGGCTTGGCCACGAACGCCATGCCCAGGGCCAGCATCTGCTGCTGGCCGCCGCTCATGTCGGCCGCATCGCGGTGCAGCTTCTCGCGCAGCACGGGGAACAGCGCCAGCACCTCTTCGATGGCGGCATCGCGGCCGGCCGGGTCGTGGCGGCGGGTCCAGCCGGCCAGGCCGAGGTTCTCGTGCACGGTGAGCCCGCCGAACACACCCTGGCCGCCGGGCATCTGGCTGATGCCCAAGGCGGCGATCTCGTTGGGCGGCGCGTGCGTGACGTCTCGCCCGTCGAGGATGACCGCGCCGCGGTCGGCCTCCACCACACCGCCGATCGCCTTCAGCAGCGTGCTCTTGCCCGCGCCGTTGGTGCCGAGGAGCGCGACGATCTCGCCCTCCTTCACATCCATGCTCACCCCGAACAGCACCTGCCGGCCCCCGTAGCCGGCGTCGAGGTTGCGGATCAGCAGCAGATCGGCCTCACCGTGGCGACGCTGGTACAGGGCCTCGCTGCGGGCCGCCGAGGCCTGCCAGACCTGGGCGATGTCGGCGTCGATGGTGTTCTGGGCGGTGCCCAGGATGAGGCTGCCGACGATGAACAACGGCACCAGCGTGAGCATGCCCCACCGGATGCCCACGTGGCCGCTGATCCAGCCGATGATCGGCAGGATGAGCAGACCGGGGATGACCCACAGCGAGGCCACCGAGAAGCCTGTCGCGCGAGCACGGGCAGGGATGGCCAACGAGAGGGCGACCAGGATGCCCGGCCCGACGACGGCCAGCGTGGCCGAGATCACGCAGTTGACGGCGACCGCGACCACGACGTTGGGCGACGCCGCGAAGGCCACCGAGGCCAGCGCGGTGCCGATCGCGACACGCGAGATGAAGCGGATCAGGCCGCGCATGTCGGCCATGAACCGCTTGGTGATGTAGCGGGTGCCCACCACCAGGCCGACGAGCTGGAACGGCTCGGCGATGGCGGCGGCAACACCGCGGGCCCGCTCGTCGAGGTGGAACTGCTGCTCGTACATCAGCGAGGCGAGCACCACGAAGCCGATCAGCGCGGTGGCCAGGAAGGGCAGGCTCCACCACAGCCGCTGCAGCGTGTGGATCTTCTGCACGGTGCGCCAGCTCTCGGCGAACGACGGCACCGTCTCCTCGGTGTTGGCGACCTCCTCGCTGGCGCCCATCGCCTCGCGCTCCCACTTGCCCCGCACCGGCTCGCGCAGGCGCAACGCGAGGAACGCGAACAGCACGGTGGGCACCACGAACACGAGGAACGGCACGCGCCACCCGAACGCGTTGGCCAGCAGGCCGGCGCTGAGCGGCCCCACGAAGGCGCCGACCGCGTTGGCGGCACGGTGCGTGCTGAACACCTTGCTGCGCGTTTCGATCGGGTAGTAGTCGGCGAGCAACGAGTTGTGCGTGGGGTCGATCACGGCTTTGCCCAAGCTGCTGCCGCTGCGGGCGATGGTGAGCAGCACCACGCCGGTGGCCAGGCCGGTCATGCCGCTGAAGGCGCCCCAGACGAGTGCGCCGATGATCGCCAGCGGCACACGCTTCGAACGATCGGCGTACTGGGCGATCGGCACCTGCAGGGCCAGCGCGGCGATCGACGACAGCGCCACCAGCCCGAGCACCTTGGTGTTGTCGAGGTTGAACTCGTCGCGGATGTTGGGCAGCAGGATGCCGAAGGCGGTGCGGTCCAGCTCGTCGACGGCGTTGAGGCCGAACAGCACCACCAGAGGGAACGCGGCCTGGCCGCCGCAGATGCCGCGCAGCCAACGCATCGGGTGGGCCACGTGCCCGCAGAACCGTTGGAACGCGCTCACACCGTCTCCTCCGCGACTTCCTCGGTTGCCGGGACGGCCGCGGCCTCGGCGATCGACGCGACCGGAGTGTCCACGCGTTGGCCGGTGAGCAGCCTCACGAACACATCACGCAGCTTCACCCACAGGCCGCCAAGACCACCGGGCAGCACCAGCAGCACCAGCAGCACCCCGAAGCCGGTCGACAGCGTCTGCCATGCCTGGTCGGTGATGAACCAGCGGGTGCCGCGCAGGTACAGCGCACCGAGCACCGCACCGCCCAGCGAACCGAGCCCACCGATCACCGCACTGGTGAACACGTTGAAGCTCTCACCGGTGGAGTAGCTGGCGATCGAGAACGCCTGCTGCTGGTGGGCGTAGAGGGCACCGCCCACGCCGGCGACGAACCCGGAGATCACGAAGGCGGTGAGCTTGGCACGCACCACTCCGACGGAGAAGCTCTGCGCCGCGCGCTCGTTCTCGCGGATGGCGATGATCACGCGACCGGTGCGCGACCGACGCACCCCGCGCAGCGCGAAGTACAACAACCCGAAGACGACGAGCGAGTAGAAGTAGTAGCGGGTGGGGGTGTCGACGCTGAGCCGCCCGAACAGCGGCGGCCGCGCGAAGCGTTGCTCACCCTTGGGGAACCAGCCGAAGAAGCGATCGTTGAGCAGCCAGAACTGGGTGGCCAACCCGAGGGCGAAGGTGGTGACCGCCAGGTACAGGCCGCGTAGGCGCAACGCGGGCACACCGACGGCGAAGGCGGCGGCGCCACCGGAGATGCCACCGATGATCAGTGCCAGCGACAGGTCGACGTGCCAGCGGGAGGTGACGGTGGCGCTGACCGCGGCACCGATGCCGACGATGGCCATCTGGCCCAACGACACCTGGCCCGCCCAACCCGTGAGCACGACCAGTGAGAGTCCGATGATCGCGAACGCGAGGAGCGCAGAGGCCTTGATCACGTTGCCGACGCCCAGCAGCCGCGGCAGCAGCAGCACGAACATGGCCGATGCCGCCAGCAGCGTGTACTTGACCGTGCTCACCCACGGGTTGGCGGCGAGGTGCGTGGGAAGCGGGCGGATCTCCTCGGCGCCGCGCCAGCTGCTGGTGGCGTCGTTGTCGCGCCGCGAGCTGCTGCCACGCTGGGCCAGCAACGCCACGAACATCGCGCCGGCCATGATCGGGTAGGCGAGGTACGGAGTGTCGGCGTTGCTCTGCACGCCGAACTCGAGCAGCTTCAACGCGACCGCCGCGGCAGCGATGACGCCCAGGTTCTCCAGGCGACCGATCACCAGCGCGGCGAGCGCGATGAGCAGGGTGGGCAGGCCTTCGGCGAAGCCCAACGGCACACCGGTGATGCCACTGCGCAGGAACAGGGCGAGGAACGAGAGCGCGGCCGCAAGCATCCAGACCACGGTGTTGAGGCGAGCGACCGGGATGCCCAGCATCGCTGCCCGGTCGCTGCGCTCGGCCGAGGCACGGATGGCGATTCCCAGCGTGCTGCGATTGAGGAACCAGGCGACCGCGAGCAGCGCCAGCGGCGCCACGATCATCGCGATGATGTCGTTGCCCCCGAGGATGAACTTGCTGGCGTCGGGCTTCCACGGCGGCATGGTGGGCGACAGCGTCAGCTTCCAGTCCAGCGGCGACTTCAGTCGTTGGCTGGCCAGGTTCTTGCCCCACCAACGCGGTACCAGGATGCCGAGCACGACCAGCAGCTGGGTGACCCCCAGCGTGGCGACGGTCATCACCATGCGCGGCGCGTTGCGGAAGCGGCGGATGATGGCCATCTCCACCACCATTCCCAACGCCAACGCGACGAGCAGGCCAACGCCGAGCCCGACCAAGTAGGGCCATTGCCAGAACAGGATGAGCGCCGCTGCGAAGCCGGTGGGCACAGTGCCCAGATCGGCCTGCGCGAAGTTCACCACCCGGTTGGCGCGGTAGATCAGCGCCATGCCGACGGCGAGCATCGCGGCCAGCACGCCGAGCACGAGGCCGCGGACCCAGAGACCGAGCGGCATGCCGAAGAACCCGAGCTGGATCGCGACCAGTCCACCGATGGTCAGCATCGCCACATACGTGGCAACACTGCGCTGAGCCCCCAAGCGTCGCACGGCGAGGACCGTACAGCGTGAGACGACCCCAACCCGTACGCAGCGGACTTCCGGCACGACGATCGACCAGGGGTGACTTGTCTCGGGTGCCGCAGGTCGGCAGGCTGTACCCATCATGACCCTTCCCCTCCAGGCTCACCGGTCGATCCTGCGACGCTGCGTTCTCATCGCGGCGCTGGTGATCGTCCCTGCCGCGTGCAAGAGCAGCCGCAACCCGGCCGCGCACCCCACCACGACCGCCGCCACCACACCGTCCACGTCCAGCACCTCGTCCACCTCCACCACGTCCAGCACCACCACCACCTCCACGACGCTGCCGCCCACCACCACCACCGAGCCCCTGGTGGTCGAAGGTGGCATCGTCAAGGTCGCCAACGCGTCCGGGGTCGACGGTGCCGCACGATCGCTCACCGCCGAACTGGCGGCGTTGGGCTTCACCACGCGCGACGGCACCAACGCCGCCGGCATCGACGAAGACCTCCAGACGAGCAAGATCTACGTGGTCGCGGGCAGCGAGGCCGTCGCTCAGTCGATCAGCAAGCTGATGGGCGGCCTGGCCGTCGAGCGCATGCCGACGCCCGCCTGGATCAAGGGCGGCACCGCCGGCCTCGAGGATGCCACGGTGCTGATCATGCTCGGCCACGACCTCGCCGGCACGAAGCTGGCCGACATGCGCGAGTAGGTCGACGACATGCCGCCCCGACTGCATCTTCGAACCCTGGTGGCGGTGGCCGTGCTCGCCGCGTGCCAGTCGTCGCCCGACGCCGCATCCACGTCGTCCACCTCGACAACCGCTACCACCACGACGACGCCTGCGACGACGACCACCATCGATCCGTTGGCACTGCCCGGTGTGATGCCTGAGCACGGCATGGCCTACCGCACCTCCGGCGGCACCTCCGTTGCCGCACCGACGGGGGAGGTGCTGTTCACCATGCCCGGGGTGCACATCGTCGATCGGTCGCGCGACACCTCCACGATGGCGGCCGTCGTCGCGTTCGACGCCGACACGGAGGCCCTGCCGGCGACGTACGCACTGATGATCGGCGAATCGAGGATGGTGCCCGTCGGGCCGGCAGCGGACAGCTCGCCCTACGTCGTCGGGTGGACGGCCGAGGGCGCGCCGGCCGGATGCGTGCGCGATGCCCGCCGGCCCGGCTCCACCCTGCTGCTGTGCTCGGTCGCACCGCATCCGGCGCCCCCTCGGATCGCCCGGGCCGGCAGCGACGGGGCAGTGCAGGAGGTGCTGCCGGTGGCACCGCCACTGCCGTCCGGCCACTGGGTGAACGCCATCGAAGGCCCCGGCGGGCAGATCGCCGCGACATGGTCGGGCGAGTGCGAGTCGCTCTCTGCCTACCTCGTCACCGCGACCGGCGAGGTGACCCCTCTGTCCGCCGGCCGAGGCGCCACCATCCAGGGTTGGTGGGGCGGGCAGGTGCTGGTGTCGCGATTCGGTGGCTGCGAAGCGGCCGGGCCGGGTGACGGCCTGTTCCTGGTCGGCGCCGACGGCACCGAGCAGCGCGTCCTCACCGAGGCCGCGACCGAGGTTCCTGTCGTGTGGTGACGCCCTCGCGAAATGATCGCCGCGAGTAGCCTGCTGCCGCGATGGGCAAGGAGCCGTGGACGGAACACTCGAAGGTGCGCCACGTTCGCCGGCGCTCCCCTCGCATCGACCTTGCAGTGAGGGTGCTGGCCAACTCTCGCGAGCACCGCACGGCCCGCAACGCGACGCTCGTCGCCCACTTCGGGTTCCTGTCGGTGTTCCCGCTGCTGCTCGTGTTCACCACCATCCTCGGCTTCGTGCTGGAGAGCTACCCGAAGCTGCGCGAATCCATCATCGACTCCGCGTTCAACCGCATCCCGTTCGTCGGCAAGCAGGTACGTGACGACCCCACGCAGTTGAAGGGCAACACGGTCGTCCTCATCGTCGGCCTGCTCCTCGCGCTGTGGGCCGGCATGCGCGCGTTCAACGCCCTGCAACTCGCGCTCGACGACGTCGCCGAGGTGCCGCTCGACGAGCGCCCGAACCTCTTCCGTACACGTGCGCGCTCGCTGCTGGGCATCGCCATCGTCGGAGGCGCGCAGATCGGCACGGCCGTGCTCACCGGCTTCGTGGGCGTCACCGGCGTGAGGGCGCTCCACAAGGTGCTGTTCGCCGTGGCCGCAATCGTGGTCAACAGCGCCGTGCTCGCCGCCAGCTACCGCTGGCTGTGCGTGCGCCGCCAGTCGTGGCGCGAGGTGGCACCGGGCGCGCTCGTGGCGGGCGTCGCGTTTGCCGCATTGCAGCTCACCGGCACCGCCGTCGTCGGTCGCGCGATCAGCCGCGCCTCACCCGTCTACGGCGACTTCGCCACCGTCATCGGCCTGATGACGTACCTCAGCCTGCACGCGATGGTGGCGCTGATGGGCGCTGAGCTGAACCACGCTCTCCCGGTGCGGCGCGACGCGCCGCCTCAGGCCTCCACGACCTGAGCGATGCGCTCGAGCGTCTTGGTCATCGAATCGACCGTCTTGGAGCGCATGGGACGCACCGTCCAGGGCTGACGCTCGTGGCTGATGTCCCAGCTCTCCCGCACCAGGGTGCCGCCCTTCTGGGGAACCAGTTCGTAGCGCCAGATGCGGCCACCGATGAACCAGCCCAGCAGCGAGATCGAAGGGCGCGGCTGCCAGGCGATCAGCCGGTTCTCCTCGAACTCGACGACGGTGTTCTCCATCGAGTAGCCGATGCCCATCTTCATCGACATCCCGAACTTCGAGCCGAGTGCGAGCCGCTGCGAGCCCTCCGGCGTGCCCTTCACCGTGCCCGAACCGTCGATCTCCTGATGCCGCGACGGATCGGCCAACAGGTCGAAGATCTTGTCGGCGGGCGCATGAACGACACGCTCCACGGTGGCCACGTTGCGCGTTGAATCGGGTGTTTCGGGCATGCCATCCGCAACCTCCCGTGAACGGCACCCATTCCCGATGTGTCAAGATCTCGTCCGGACGGGCCGATAACACCTCGATGCCCAAGGTCACCCACCGACTCTCTGCGCTCTGCCTGGCCACCGTGCTGGCGGCGAGCGGCTTCGCTTCGGTCTCGCCGGTCGAGACGGTCGCCGCCGTCGACGCGCCTTGGACGACGCCCACGCCACCGGCCAAGTGCACCACCGCCCAGATGAACAGCGGCAACGTCGCGGGCTGCACCGTCACGCTCGGCAGCGGCCTGCCCGAGAGCCGCGGCTGGCCGGCGCCGCCGTACCCCGACCCTGCCGCCGGCCCCGTGCTGCCGTGGGTCGATCTGACCATCGGTTCCACCGGCACCACCGTTGCCAAGGTGCAGGAGGCGCTGGTCACCGGTGGCGCGACCATCCCGGCCGATGGCCAGTTCGGGGCGCTGACGGCTGCCGCCGTCAAGGCGTTCCAGACGGCCCACGGGCTGACCGCGACGGGAATCGTCAACGAGGCCACCGCCACGGCACTGGGCGTGCAGAACACTGCCCCCAGCGCCGTCTTCCCCCCCACCGGCTGGACCTGGCTGGGCTGGGGTTACAACGGGTCGACCGCGCTCTATCAGTGGGAGCAGCTGATGGTGGGCAACGCCACCCGCATCGGCAGCATCGCGCCGAACCAGCTGCACAGCTTCGCCGATGCCCTGCCACTGTTCGAGGGCTTCGTGGCCGAGATCCAGTCCCGCGGCTACACCATCGGCGACGCGGGCATGTACGTCTTCCGGTGCACTGCCACCACGCGCAAGGACTGCGGCAGCCTCACCCGCAGCAGCCTCTCCAACCATGCCTACGGGCTGGCCCTCGACATCAACACCGCCAAGAACCCGCTCAAGTCGTACTCCGGCGTCGGTGGCGCAACCGCCTGCCAGACGCCGATGCAGACCGACATCCCGCAGTGGGTCGTGCAGGTCGCCGAGAGCTGGGGCCTGTACTGGGGCGGCTACGGCTGGAGCAGCGGCTGCTCCTCGCCGTCACAGGTCAAGTCGTCGGTGAGCCGCGACCCGATGCACTTCGAGTTCAACGGCACCGTCACCCAGGCCAAGGCGATCAAGGCGGCGCATGCCGCCGGAGCGACACCGACACCCCCGGCTGCCCCCACCGGCAACTGCTTCCAGGTGGCCGATACCAACGGCGCAGTGACGACCCGTTGCTTCGCCAAGACCGAGACACCGGGTGCCAACACCCGAGTGGTCGTCACCACCGATGCGCCGGCCGGTGCCACCTCGGCGCTCGTCAACATCACCACTGCGGGCGCCACCGAGAACGGCTACATCACCGCCGAAGGCTGCGGCGCCGCTCCCAACGTCGTGCGTCAGTGGTCGAACGGCAACGTCCGCCCCAATCGAGCGGTCGCGTCCTCGGCCGTCGTGCCGCTCGACGAGTTGGGCCGCTTCTGCCTCTACCAGTCGACGGCGATGCACACGATCGTCGACGTGCAGGGCTTCTTTTCCCCCGCGACCGGCCAGCCGACCGACAGCTTCTACACACCCGTCGCGCCGCAGCGCAGCACCGACACCCGCGGCAGGCCCATCTGCCTGCCCGGCGCCGGCTGCAACGGGTTGGGACCGATCCCTGCCGGCACCGAGATCCGCAACACTGCCGTCGCCCCACCGGGCACCACCGCGACCGTGGCCAACATCACGGCCGTCGGCGGCAGCGGCACCGGTTACGTCACCGCTGACGCGTGCGCCACGTTGACCCCCGGGCCGCAGACGCGCAGCGTGGTCAACTTCGCCAACGGCGACACCGTGGCGAACTTCGTCGTGACACCATCGGTCGACACCCCGGCAGGCGCCGAGTTCTGCACGTACTCCCCCAACGGTCTGCACGAGATCGTCGATGTGCAGGGCTACTTCGCCCCGCACAGCCCGACCAGCTTGGCCTTCACCCAACAGGCCCCCACGCGACTGATGGACACACGAGGCTGCTGGAGCGACCCGATCACCCAGGTGCAGCGATGTGCTCAGCGCAATGCAGCCGGCAGCATCGTTCGCCTCCTGGCCCCCGCCGGCGCTCAGGCGGTGGTGGTGAACCTGACGGCGATGGACGCCCAGGCGCCCGGCTACGTGACCGCCAACGCCTGCTCGAGCATGGCGCCGGGCGCGCAGTCGCAGTCCAACCTGAACGCGATCCTCGGATCACCCGTGGCGAACATGGCGATCGTGCCGGTGGGCGCCGACGGCACGTTCTGCGTCTACATGTCGAGCTCGATGCACCTGGCTGTCGACGTGATGGGCACCTTCGCGGCCGGGAACGGCACGCAGTACCTGCCGATCACGCCGGTTCGGGTGCACGACTCACGCCTGCCTGGCTGAGATCGCGCGACGACCGACCGACCAGGATCCGGTACTCGCCGGGCACAACGGTCCACCCGTGGAGAGGCGGCGACCAACGGCTGAACGAGCGTTGGTCGAGCTCGATGGTCGCGACCGCAGCCTGGCCGGCAGCGGCATGCACCTTGGCGAAGCCCTGCAGCGTGCGTACCGGCCGTCCCGGCTCGGCCGCGACCGGCTCGACGTAGCACTGGACGACGGTGGACCCATGTCGCGTTCCCGTGTTGTGGACGGGCACGGTGACGGTCACCCCGTCGGCGATCGAGCCGCTCACGACCGCGGACCCGAACGACCACGTCGTGTACCCGAGTCCGTGACCGAACGCGAACGCGGGCTCGATGCCCTGCGCGTCGTACCAGCGATGGCCGATGAGCAGGCCCTCCCCGTAGACCGCCTTGCCATCGCGGCCCGGGTGGTGCGGGAACGCGGGCGTGTCGGCGAGCTGCTTGGGGATGGTCAGCGGCAGGCGCCCGCCGGGCTCGGCGACACCGAGCAGCATGTCGGCCAACGCGTCGCCGAACGCCTCACCGGGGAACCACACCTGCAGCACGGCGGCGACCTCGCCGAGCCACGGCATCGACACCGGGGAGCCGGCGTTGACGACCACCACCGTGCGCGAGTTGACAGCGGCCACGCGGCGCACCAGCTCGTCCTGCGCACCGGGGAGCCCCATGTCGTGGCGATCCTCACCTTCGGTCTCCCAATCGGCGTTGGTGCCGACCACGACCACCGCCGCGCCACCCGCTGCCGCGGCGTCTGCAGCAGCGGCCACGGCACGTTCCAGCGCGTGGTCGCTGGCCGGCGCCTCCGCGCCCACCATCAGTCCGCGCAGCTGCGAACGCTCCTCGACCACGATCTCGACCGACACCTCGCGTGGCACCCCGGCCTCGCATTCCAGTGGCACCCGGATCTCCTCGTTGCCGAGACCGAAGAACGCACCGCCGGTCTGCGGGATGGTGAGGTCGACCACCACCTGCCCGTCGATCCGGAGCACCGCCGAGCCGACGACGGTGAGGCTCACCATCCACTCGCCGGTGACATCGGGGACGAACGAACCGTTGACCGACACACCGAACGCGGCGACGTCGATGCCCGGCGCGGGATCGTCCATCCAGATGAAGCTCAACCGGTCGGCGACCGCGTCGGCGGTGGCGCCGTCGGCACCCGTGTAGCGCACCCGGAACTCGCCGCGCATGGCAGGGAGGCGCTTGTCGATGCGACAACCTGGCTCGTGCACCAACGTCACGCCGCGGTCGCGCAGCGCAGCCAACGGCATGGTCGGCCTGTTGGCCCGCACCCGCGCGCTGCCGCCACCCTGCACCTGCCCGCGCTCGGCGTTGGGACCGAGCAGGGCGATGTTCGAATCGGCGGCCAATGGCAGCACGCCGTCGTTCTTGAGCAGCACCGAGCCGGCGATGGCCGCACGGTGGATCAGTTCGCGCGTGGCAGCCGAATCGAGCGTGCGTTCGCTCTGGTCGATCTCGCCGACACCCGACCAGGCGAACATCTGCAGCAGACGACGCACGGCCTCGTCCACGCGCGCCTCGGTGGTCTCACCGTTGCGCACCGCCGCGAGCAGCTTGTCGCCCCGCTCGCGCGGCGGCCCGGGCATCTCCAGATCGAGGCTCGCCTCCAGCGACTCGGCGGCCGTGTGGGTGCCGAACCAGTCGCTGATCACCGCACCGTCGAAGCCCCACTCGTCGCGCAGCACCCCGCGCAGCAGTTCGCGATGCTCGCTGGCGTAGACGCCGTTGACCCGGTTGTACGCGCTCATCAGCGACTTCACGTCGGCGCCGCCCTCGGCCACCGGCTTGACGGCCTGCTCGAAGGGCACCAGGTACGCCTCGCGCAGCGTGACCTCGTCGATCTCGCTGGAGATCGTGTGCCGTTCGAACTCGGTGTCGTTGCCGACGAAGTGCTTCACGCAGCAGGCGACGTGGTGCTGCTGCACGCCGCGGATGTAGCCCACCCCGATGCGCGCGGTGAGCACGGGGTCTTCGCTCATGCACTCGAAGTTGCGGCCGCCGATGGGAGTGCGATGAAGGTTCACCGTCGGGGCGAGCAGGACGTGCGCTCCCTTCGACCGCGTCTCCTCACCGAGCGCCACACCCACTTCCTCGGCCAGCGCCGGGTCGAAGCTGGCGCCCAGGGCGGTACCGCACGGGAACGAGGCCGATGCCGGACCGTTCCACGATGTGCCGCGCACACCGGCGGGCCCGTCGGTGCAGCGCATCGCCGGTACCCCGGGCAGCGCCTGCGAATGCCAGTTGTCGTGCCCGGCGAGCAGGCTGACCTTCTGCTCGAGGGTCAGCGAAGCAAGTGCGGCGTCGATGTCGATCGTCATCGGCTCAGACTGCCAGACGGCGGGCCGCGGGCTGGACCTCGACCTCGTGACGGTCGCGGGCGTACTGTGTCACACCCTTTTGGGATGATGCGTGCATGAGTTCGTGGGTGTTGCCCGATGTGGTGTCGCTGGAAGCGATGACCGCGGCCGAGCGCGAGGCGTGCTGGCGTGCCGCGGATCGTGAGCGTGCTCGCGACGAAGCCCGCATGGCGCTGTTCGTGCACCAGTTGGGTGATGCCGGTTTGCACCTCGTCGACGGTCACCGCAGCATGCGGGCGTTCGGGCGGGCGGCGTGCAACTGGTCCAGCGCAGAAGCCGCACGCTTCGAACGGTTAGGTCGGCTGCTGGCCCGTTTCCCTCAGGTTGGTGTGGCGGTGGATGCCGGGGTGTTGGGGGTCGCGCAGCTGCACGCGCTGGCCAGGGTGGCAGCGAACCCGCGGGTGCAGGCACATCTCGAGGAGTCGATGGATCTGTTGGTCGAGCAGGCCGGCACGCTGGACTACGACCAGCTGGTCATCGTGCTCGCCCGCTGGGAGTCGTTGGCCGATGAGGACGGCAGCGGTGACCGTCACGAACGCGCCCACCGCAACCGCAACACGACGCTGCATCTCGGTGATCACAGCTTCCAGTTGGAGGCCAATGGTGGCACTGCGGTCGGGGTGCAGCTGAAGGAGATCCTCGACGCGTTCACCCAGGCGGAGTTCCATGCCGACTGGGAGCACGGGGTCGCCGAGCACGGCGAGCGGATGTGCCCCGGTCTGATGGCCCGCAGCGATGCGCAACGGCGCGCAGATGCGCTGCTGGCGATCTTCCAGGCTGCGGCAGGTGGTGAGACCGCGACCGGCTCGAACGTGACGGTCAACGTGGTGATCGGGTACGACCGGTTCCAGCACGAGGTGGTCAAGCTGCTCGGCGGGCGGCCCGACGAGATGGATCCATCCGATCTGGCTCAGCGGTGCGAGACGGTCGACGGTCACCAGCTCGACCCACGCGACGTGCTGATCGCGGCAGCGATGGGGCACGTGCGCAGGGTGGTGGTCGACTCCGCCGGCGTGATCGTCGATGCCGGTCGGCGGCAACGGCTGTTCACCGGTCCACTACGCGATGCCGTGATGCTCACCGCCACCGGTTGCGTGTGGCCCGGCTGTCATCGGCCCAGCTCCCAATGCCAGGCCGACCACGTGCTGCCCCACGCCAACGCCGGGCCCACGCAGGTGGCGACCGGTGCCCCCACCTGCGGGCACCACAACCGCTGGCGAACCCACGGCTATACCACCCGCCGCGACCAACACGGCCACTGGCACCACCACCGACCCGACGGCACCGAGATCGGCTGGCGCGCCCACCAGCACAGCGGCGAGCTGGCAGCCCTCGGCTGGCGCGTCCGAGCCGTCACCCTGCAACAGCTCCTCGCCGCCTGACCTCCCGCCGGCTCAGCTCAGGCGGGGGGGCGGAACGGCGCGGTCGCTGACCCAGTTGCCGTGGAAGCCGTAGGGGATCCGCTGCGGGAGCATCACCCGTGCAACCGGCGGGCGGGCGAAGTCGTGCGCATCGAGGATCACGAGCTCG
>JBAVTH010000676.1:0-4515 GCA_049696035.1 Ilumatobacteraceae bacterium | reverse complement strand
TCTGGTGGGACGACCGAGCCTTGCTCCGATCCGACGCGAACAGCTGATGGACGCCGTCGAGGCGTCGATCATCGAGGCGGGAGTCGATGGCACCACCATCGCCGGGGTCGCCCACCGCGCCGGCGTGCAAGCGTCGCTCGTGCACCACTACCTCGGTACGCGCGACGAAATGCTCGACGCTGCGGTCCAGCGGGCGCTGCACCGGATCGAGTCGATCATGGTGGAAGCGCTCCACGACACACCTGCGCACAAGCGGGTCCGGGCGCAGATCGACGTTCTGTTCTCGGGTCAGTTGGAGTCACCTGCGATCAACCAGCTCATCGACCAATTGGTCGCCGCGAGCTACCTCGACCCCCGGATCCGAGACGCGCTGCGCTCGATGTACCTGCGGCTCGAACACCTCCTGAGAGACTCGATCCTCGACGGCCACCCGACGGCGACACCTGCACGCGCTGAGGCCGTCGCCTGCGCCGTGCTCTCACTCGCGCATGCATCAGCGACGTTCTCTTGGCTCGCGTTCGATCCGAGCCAGTCCGAACGCAACCGCACTGCGGCGCTCACCCTTGTCGGGACGCTAGGAACCTAGAGCTGCCCAAGCGGACGATCGAATGACTGCTGAAACCCGGTGAAACTGGGGTAGTCGGCTGCTGATGGGGCCCGCCGACGCGGCGGAGCGAGCCAGGCAAGCGGCTGTGCCTGCGACGAATCCGCTCGTTCTTGACCCAAAGGTACAGAATCCCGGTTGGATGAGGGTGTGCCTCGTCCCAAGCAGTTCGATCCTGACCTCGCGGTGGATCGGGCCATGGATCTCTTCTGGCGCAAGGGCTACCGCGGCACCACGCCCCAGGACCTCGTCGACGAGCTTGGCATCGGGAAGGGGAGCCTGTACGCCGCGTTCGGCACCAAGCGCGAGCTGTTCGAGCTGGTGCTCGACCGCTACCGCCAGCAGCAAGGCGACACGCTGACGAACATCATCGACCGACCTGGTCCGGTGTTGCATCGTCTGCGCGCTGCACTCCAGCTGATCATCGACGCGAACGCCGCTGACGCGAACCGTCGCGGCTGCCTTGCAGTCAACACGGCCGCAGAGCTCGCCAACGTCGACACACAGGCAACCGAGGTCGTGCGCGCCATGTTCGAGCGCAACGAAGCGCACTTGCGCGTCGTCGTGACCGCGGGCCAGTCATCAGGTGAAGTGCGCTGCGACATCCCGGCCGCCGCTCTCGCCGCGCACCTTCTGACCACAGGCGTCGGTCTCCAGCTCCTGGTGAAGACCACTCGCGACCCCCAGTCGCTCTCCGTCGTTGTCGACGCCGCAATCACCACCCTGCAACCGCACGCGTGAGTACCGGCCCTTGGCCGGCGAACTCAACCGCCAGTTCTCGCCCCGCTATTGAAGAATGAGGAACACACCATGGATCTCGAGCTCACCAACCGCACCGTCGTCGTCACCGGAGCGGGGCGAGGCATCGGCCTTGCCACCGTCGAGCTGTTGATCGACGAGGGGGCGCGGGTCTTCGCGATCACGCGATCGGACAGCCCTGACCTCACCAGCACCGCCGCCACCGTGATCGTCGCCGATCTCGGCTCGGCGGACGGAGTGGCCACCGCCGTTGACGCGCTCGGACGCTCGATCGACGGGATCGACGCGCTGGTCAACAACGTGGGTGGAGGATCCGGCGGCGAGGCCGACGGCTTCCTCGACCTGGCCGACGATGTGTGGGCACAAATGCTCGACGTCAACCTCATGAGCGCAGTGCGGATGACCCGTGCGCTGCTGCCCGCGCTCGTCGCCCGTGGCGGTGCGATCGTCAACGTGTCGTCCATGGGCGCATGGCAGCCGGCCGGACCTCCGCTCGCCTACAACGTGGCGAAAGCGGCACTCAAGGCGCTCGGCAAAGGACTCGCAGAGGAGTTCGGCCCGCAGGGCGTTCGCGTCACCACCGTCTCGCCGGGACCGACACGAACCGATGTGTGGGAAGCACCTGATGGGCTGGGTGCGAAGCTGGCCGACGCCGCCGGCATCCCGCTCGCTGCCCTCATCGGGGCGCTGCCGGCGATGACCGGGATGGTCACCGGACGACTGGCTGAGCCGACCGAGGTCGCAGGGCTGATCGCGTTCCTGCTGTCACCCTACGCAGCCAGCATCACCGGCTCTGATCATCGCATCGACGGCGGTGCCGTCAAAGCAGCGTGAGATCGTGTCGATGTCGCCGGGTCGAGCGGCATTGAGGCCGATCGAGCATGACCGGGTGTCCGATCCAATCGTGCCGAGTGGCAGCGGATCACAGCCTGCAGGCGGCCGCTTCGTACACGCCGGGGGTGGGCGGAGCACCGTCAGGGCAGATCACGGTCGAGTCGAACCTGACCCCAGACAGGTTTGCCCCCGACAGGTTCGACCCAGAGAGGTCGACCGCCCCGAAGCTGAACCCGGTGAGGTTGGCGCCGGCCGCCGCGGTGATCGTCAGCTGCAGTACGCCGTCGCCCCTGCCGGCGATCGATCCGTTGGTGAGGTCGACGCCGCTGAGATCGACGGCAACCGGCGTCGGCGACGCCCAGTACATGATGATCCCGGTCAAGTGCGCGGAGGTGAGTGAACCTGCTGCGAAGAGGGTCTCGTTGACGTACGCGGCCTCGAGATCCGCTCCGGACAGGTTCGCTCCGCTGAAGTCGGAGTTGACGTAGGCGCCGGTGAATCGTGCACCGACCAGCGAGGCACCCGTGAAGTCGAGGCTCTGGAGGTTGGCCGCACGGAAGTCGATGCCATCGAGCGTCGCCCCGCCGAGATCAACCGATTCGAGGGCGACCGAGAAGCAGTCGGCTGCGGCGGCAGGTTCGCACGTGGCATCGACGGGCTGCACCGGGCCGGCCACGCTCTCATATCGCACCGCGTGTTCGGACCCCGTCGGGAACGTGGCGTACATCTGGACGGCGCCGTCATGAGCGACCAGCGCGACGGACCCCCCGAATGCGACCGAGCGCCCAGCCGGCGGCAGTCGATCCCATGTGGCGCCGCTGTCGGCGGAGGTCCAGACGATCGGCTGGTACTTGCCGAAGACCTGGGCGTCGTTCTCGTCGCGACTGGACTCCACCGAGACGTACACCAACGCCCCGTCTTCCGCGGTGAGCAGCACTGCGGCCGGCGGGCTGGGGGCCGGAGCGTTGACGGCCGAAGCTGGGAGCGCTCCGGGCAGCTCGGCAGTCGCCCAGGTGTTGAGGTCTGTGGACACCGCCACCGACGGCCTGGAGATCGCAATGACACGATCGTCCACGAAGTGGATGTCGAGGGAGTCGGCAAAGCGACGATTCAGTTCATCGGTCGGCAGTGCGCCATCGGCTCCGTACGGTGGGCAGCCGGCCGTGTCGGCGGGAGGTGGCTCCGCCCCGAGCGGCAAGCCGGTGGCGGAGAGGTCCACCTGCTGCCATGTCGTCATCGACGCGTCCGACGTCCACAGCCTCGTCTGGTGGCCGGCCGACCCTGTGTAGGCCAGCGCTCCTCCGTCGAGTATGCAGACGAACTCGGTGCCGGCCAGGACCACACGATCGCCGACTTGCTGCACCTGATCGAGGCCGACGGACCACATCGGCACCTCGGGCGCGGTTGCCTGCGACCAGGTCGCGCCGTCCGTCGATGTGAGCACCAGCCCCCTGGAGAAGTCGGGATCGGTGGGTGTGGCACCGGCGCGCCGCCCGGAGGCGCCGACCGCGATGTACCCGGTCGGAGTGGCTGTCACGGAATGGAGCACGGTCGAGTGGTCGGCCACGATCGCACCTAGATCGGCGAGGGTCCACTGGGCGCCGTCTGCGGAGTGCCACGTCGCGGCGCTGTAGGTGTAGCCGCCGAGGCCGGAGGTTCGGAAACGTGCAATGCCGACGATGACGAACCCGGACGGCCCAGCGGCAATCGCGGTTGCAAAGGCGGCGCTCTCCGCCAACGGATAGCCGTCCGGCGTAGCCGGTTGCGGCAAGGTCACCTCGACGCTGCCGGAGGCAGATTCGACGGTGACCGACGTGTTCGCGCGGGAGGATCCACCGATGGCCACCGTGGTGCCATCGAGCTCGGCTGTCGCAGAGCGGAACGACGTGACATCGATCGGCGCGGCGAGGAACTGGGCGCCTGCGGGCAGCTGCGGGACCGGAGCGACAGTGGTGCTGGTGGAGGCCGGGACCGTTGTGGCCACTGCCGTGGCCGGCGCGTTCGTGCCAGCAACGGAGTCTGTACTACTCGCCGCAGTGCCTCCAGCGCCCCCGCCTGAGCAGGCGACGACGGTCAGTCCACAGATCAACGCCGCGATTGTTGCCCGTCCGCTCACCGCCAGCTCCTTGCGTGCGCCTCGTGCTGCGAGATGCGCGGAACTGTACTCGGTCAGAAGGGGGCGCTCACCGGAGGCCGCGACGCCGCACCGCCCGGACCGTCAGCCGAGCACCACTCGCACTCGGTGCGTGACGCCGTCGTCGGCGAGCGGGATGTTCGCACCATCGCCGAGCAGCAACTGTCCGTCCAGCTCCACGGTC
>JBAVTH010000675.1:0-1993 GCA_049696035.1 Ilumatobacteraceae bacterium | reverse complement strand
AGGTGATCGGCGCCCTCGGCATCGACCTTCAGCAGATCGATCGAGTCGATACCAGCGTCGGAACAGAAGGAATCCCCCGTGGTGAATGGCAGCATGGGCTGCTGGATCGGCCGGCCGCCAGTCGGCCAGCTCAGCCCGGAGACGGTCGTGCGGCTTGGGTCGATGAAGAAGGTACGGTCACCGATCGCATCGGCCAGCCCAACTGCGACGACTTGCGACCGTTCTCCGAAGATGGCCAGACGATCGCACAGCGCGCGGCCACATCGGGTATCGGCTCGAACGAGGTCACGATTGCCGAGGGGATGGCGCGGAGCACCGCTTCCGACCAGTCACCTGTCGATGACGCCCGAAAACTGCGCGTTTGTGACGGTCGAAAAGTGAACAGCTTGATGTTCGTGCGAGATGCTAGTTGTCGGGCTGATCGATTCCGGCTCTGATGCTTGGGAGGGTGTCGATGCCGCGGTTGCGGAGCCGGTAGCTGGCGCCTTTGAGGGTGAGGACGTCGGCGTGGTGAACGATGCGGTCGATCATCGCGGCGGCGACGGCTTGGTCGCCGAACACCCCGCCCCAGGCTGAGAACGGCAGGTTCGAGGTGAGGATCAGCGAGGCGTGTTCATAGCGCGACGAGACCAGCTGGAACACAAGGTTCGCGGCGTCTTGCTCGAAGGGCAGGTAGCCGACCTCGTCGATGATGATCAGCCCGTAGCGGCGCAGGCGGGCGAGCTCGGCTGGGAGCCGACCGAGACGGTGGGCGTCTTGGAGTCGGGCGACCCAATCGACAGCGGTGGCGAACAACACCCGATGCCCGTGATGGGCGGCGGTCACGCCGAGCGCGGTCGCGAGGTGGGTCTTGCCGGTGCCGGGCGGGCCGAGGAGGACGACGTTGCGGGCCTCGGTGAGGAACGCGCCCGAGGCAAGCGCTCCAACTTGTTGGCGGACGGCGGGTTGGTGGTCCCAGTCGAAGTCATCGATGGTTTTGCGGGCCGGGAACCCGGCCCAGCGGATGCGTTGCGCGGCTCCGGAGGCGTTACGTGCGGAGACTTCGCGTTCGAGCACGGCGGCGAGGTAGTCCTCGTGTGTCCAGCCGGCGTCGCGGGCTTGGTCGGCGAGCCGGGCAGCGGCTTCGGTGATCCGTGGTGCTTTCAACGCTGCGGCGAGGTAGTGGATCTGCTTGACCGCGTCGGATGGTGTCGGGTTCTTCGCAGCGACCATCAGGCGACCTGCCCGTCGATCGTGTCGAGCCCGAACGCCCGGTCGTAGTCGCCGAGATCACGAGCGAGGTGATCGTCGACCGTGACGCGTGGACAACCGAACTGCTCGCGCAACAACCTGGCGACCTCGACATGGTTCGGGTCGGTGACGGTCATCTGGCGCGCCCACACCCGCGCATGGTCGGCAACGACCCGACCGTCGAGACGGACACGAACACGTTCAAGATCGGCGGTGACGACGACCTGACGGCCGATCGCGTTCGGGTCGACGGAATAGTCCGACGAGTCGACGCGCACGTAGTAGTCGCGCCCCAACCGGATCTGGTTGCGCCAACCGAGCTGCAACGGGACTGGCGGCAACGCCAGCATCGCAGCCCTATCAGCCTCGACCAGATCGATCGGGCGGGCCTTGATCGTGCGCACCTCACGACTGTTCGCGCGCTGCAGCCACTCGGTGAACTGGATGTTGAAGTCGGCTGGCGAGTCGAAGCTACGACCCGGCATGAACGACGTCTCAAAGAACCCGTTGCGACGCTCCACGATCCCTTTCGATTCAGGGTCATACGGCTTGAGCTGATGCAGGTGCGTTGCCAACGTCCCGCAGAACTCGCCCACACCCGAAGCGAGACGACCCCGCCGGCCGATCCCGGACTCGTTGTCCCAGATCAACCGGCGCGGCACCCTGCCCAAGTCCTGCAGCAACGACCACGTCCCCAACAACAGATCCGGTGTCTGCCGTGTTGGCAACATCCGCCCAGTCGTGAACCGTGAATGCGCGGCAA
>JBAVTH010000674.1:0-1929 GCA_049696035.1 Ilumatobacteraceae bacterium | reverse complement strand
GGTGATCAGGTAGCCGACCACGACCACCTCCTCGAGCAGGGCGTTCTTCAACGCCTGTGCGACCAGGATCGGCACGGTCCACCAGTAGTCGTTCAGCGCGGCCGGAACCACGGTTGCCGAGATGCCCAGCCGGCGGCCGACGACGTAGAGCCCGAGACCGGGCAGACCGATCACCGCCGCGAGCAGCGCTCCGTGGGCCAGGTCGCGCATCGGCGTCGCGCCGTCCAGCCCGATCCGGCGCAGCACCGCGCGGATCGCCGTGCCCGCGGGCTCGGCGAGCAGCCACAGCACCAGGGCCACCGGCACCAGGGTGAACACGATCCCGGCCACCTGGTAGCTGAGGTCGAGGTAGGGCCGGGGGCTGACCGAGCGGTTCACAGTGGCGGTCTGCGCGGCCAGTGGCGGCCCGGCCGTGAGCTTGCCGCCCAGATCGATCATCGCGTAGACCGCCGACTGCCCGAGCGAGAGCCCGAGCACGATCCAGATCTCGAGCACACGACGGGTGCGCCGCGCAGGATCGGCGGTCGGGTGTGCTTGCGGTGCGGCGTCCACGGGGTCATCATCCAACGTCCGGTGCCGACAACCGACCGAACCCGATCCGAGCCGACCGAAGCAGGGTGCGCCATGGCGATCAGCGTGTTCGACCTGTTCTCGATCGGGATCGGGCCGTCGAGCTCGCACACGGTCGGGCCGATGCGCGCGGCGCGCCTGTTCACCGACCGGCTCGCGGAGTCCGGGGTGCTGGCAGAGGTGGCCCAGGTGCGGGCGGAGCTGTTCGGGTCGCTGGGCGCGACCGGGCACGGACACGGCAGTGTGGGCGCCGTCGTCCTCGGCCTGATGGGTGAGCTTCCCGAATCGGTGGACGTCGATGCGGCGCCGGCACTCGTGGCCGGCGTCCGTTCCTCGGGGGTGTTGGAACTGCATGGCGGACGGCGCCTGCCGTTCGACGTGGACGCCGACGTGGTGATGCATCGGCGGAAGACACTTCCGTTGCACCCCAACGGAATGCGCTTCGCCGCCCTGGACGCCGCCGGGGCCGAGCTGGAGGCGCGGATCTACTACTCGGTCGGCGGTGGGTTCGTCGCCGGCGAGGACGGCGCCGAGCCGGTGGTCGCCGACGCCACCCCGCTGCCGCTGCCCTTCGCCACCGGGGCACAGCTGCTGGAGCTGGCCCAGGCACATGGCATCCCGATCAGCGAGGTGATGCGGCGCAACGAACTCGAGCGGCGCAGCGAGGCCGAGGTGCATGACGGCCTGGTGCGGATCTGGGAGGTGATGCAGGCCTGTGTGAAGCGTGGCTGCTCCTCCGACGGCGTGCTGCCCGGGGGGCTGAAGGTCGAGCGCCGCGCCCACGACCTGCACCGTCAGTTGACCGCCGAGGCCGGGCAGTGGCACGACCCGCTGCACGCGATGGACTGGGTCAACCTGTATGCGCTGGCCGTGAACGAGGAGAACGCCTCGGGCGGGCGGGTGGTGACCGCGCCGACGAACGGGGCGGCCGGGGTGATCCCGTCGGTGCTGCACTACTACCGCAACTTCGTGCCGGGCGCCTCGGACGAGGGCGTGGTGCGGTTCCTGCTCACCGCCGGCGCCATCGGGGTGATCTACAAGACGATGGCCTCGATCTCCGGCGCCGAGGTGGGGTGCCAGGGAGAGGTCTGGTCGGCCTGCTCGATGGCCGCGGCCGGGCTGACCGAGGTGATGGGTGGCAGCCCCAGGCAGGTGGAGAACGCGGCCGAGATCGCGATGGAGCACAACCTCGGGCTGACCTGCGACCCGGTGGGCGGCCTGGTGCAGATCCCGTGCATCGAGCGGAACGCGATGGCGGCCGTGAAGGCGATCAACGCCACCCGGATGGCGCTGCGCGGCGACGGCACCCATGTGGTCTCGCTGGACAACGTGATCAAGACCATGCGGGAGACCGGCGCC
>JBAVTH010000673.1:0-5509 GCA_049696035.1 Ilumatobacteraceae bacterium | reverse complement strand
TCGGACCCGTGCTCCGGCTCGGTGATCCCGAACGCGAATCCCCGCCGGCCCTCCGCGAGGTCGTCGATCCACTCGGCCTTCTGGGTGTCGGTGCCGTACTCGATCATGAGCAGCAGCCCGACGTTGTTGCCCACGATCGAGTGCTCGTTCTGCAGGTCGTTGTGCAGGCCGAGGCCCTTTCGGGCGAGATGCTCGCGGATGACGGCCATGCCGAGGTTGGTGCCATTGCGACCCCCGAACTCGGTGGCGAGCGGATAGCGGTAGAAGCCGGCCTCGTCGGCCAGCCGCTTCGCCCGGTGCAGCAGCGCCTCCCACTCGGCATTCGGCAGGCCGCCTCGGTCCCAGTCGGTGCGCGCATCCTCCCGGCGATGGTCGAAGAAGCGGATGTTGTCGTCCTGCTCCTCCAACGGCTTGATCACGCGTTCGATGAACACGTCGAGTTCGGCGAGAAGGTCCAACAGGTCCTGTGGCAGGTCGAAGTCCATCGTGAGAGCATTCACCTTCCATGCCGTTCGCGGCGAAGCGAAGGCGTCCAGGCTGCAACAATGGGCGCATGGCCGCGAGCACCTTCACCCGCATGGACGAATCCACCGCCGAGCAGTGGGCGGTGATCGGCGAGGAGACCCGTCGCAACCAGCCGCGAGTGGCCGAACGCGTCCTGATGCTGCTGCGTTCGCTGGCGGATGTCACCGACGGGTTCGCCACCGATCAGCTCACCCACTGCCTGCAGACGGCCACGCTCGCCGAGCGCGCCGGCGCCGACCAGGAGGTCGTCGTCGCCTCGCTGTGTCACGACGTGGGCAAGGCCGTCAGCGTGCCGAACCACGGCGCCATCGCTGCCGAGATGTTGAAGCCCTACGTGCGCCCCGACGTGTACCACGCGATCAAGCACCACCAGGACTTCCAGGGTCGCCACTACTACGGCTACTTCGGCCTCCCCACCGACCTGCGCGAGCAGTACTCCGCCGAGCCCTGGTTCGCCCTGTGCGAGCAGTTCACCGACGACTGGGATCAGGTGGCGTTCGACCCCGATGGCCCCACGGAGCCGCTCGAGCACTTCGAGGCGATGGTGCGCGAAGTGTTCTCCCGCCAGCGCTACTGACGAAGGCTCATCGCCTACCACGGCCGAAGTGAAGCGCGCTGGCGTGTTCCAGCGCCATCCGCCGCAGCGCGGCGTAGGCCACCTCGAACGCGACCGTGCCCACCACCGTGTGCTCCATCTGTTCCGCACGCGTCGCGGACGAGGGCGTGGTGGCCACCTCGGCCGTCGCCATCTCCACCAGGGGCGCCACCAGCCCGTCGAGCAGCGTCGAGTCGCCCTGCACTCCGTCGGGCAGCAGGTGGAACTCTTCGAGTCCGACCAGCGCGTCGGCCAGCATCCACCGCACCTCGGCATCGTGCCGCACCCGCAACCGATGCCGCTTCACGAACCGGTCGACGTCGGCTCGAGCTGCCTCGTAACGCGCTCCGCTGCGATCGCGTGCCGGCACCATCGCATCCTGCGCGATGCCGAACGCATCGTGCATCGGCACCGTCTCATCGTCGACGGCAGCGATCACCCGTTGGGCGTCGGCGATGCTCAACCGACCGAGGTGCAGCAGCGCCTGCACGAGCTTCACTCGCTTGACGTGCGATTCGACGTACTCGGCCTGGTTGATGGCAGTCGCCTCACCCGGGTGCAGCAAACCTTCACGCAAGTAGAACTTCAACGTCGCCACCGGAACCCCTGTGACCTTTGTCAGCTCCCCCATCCGCATGCTTGACAGCCTAGACGGATAGTCCTACTGTCCATAACAGACAGTAAAACTATCTATCTTGGGACAAGGGGACGATCATGGCCAAGGTGCACAAAGGCCGCTACACGGCGACGATGGAGGGCGAGTTCGTCGTCTTCGTCATCGGCATGCGCTTCAACAAGCTGTGGAAGGTGCACCAGTGGCTGCCCGTGTTCCGCGCGATGCCGAAGATGATTGCCACCCTCATGCGGCAGCCCGAGAAGGGGATGCTGGGAGCACGCACGATGTGGGCGGGCCGCACGATCACGATGATCCAGTACTGGCGCAGCTTCGACCAGTTGGAGCGCTTCGCCCGCGACGTCGACGACCCGCATCTGGAGCCCTGGCGGCGCTACAACCAGCGGGTGGCGAAGACCGGCGACGTGGGCGTGTACCACGAGACCTACAAGGTGGCGCCCGGCCAGTACGAGTGCGTCTACGCGAACATGCCTGCCATGGGTCTGGCCGCCGTCGGCAACCATCGACCGGTCGGCGGGCGCACCGAAGCAGCTCGCGAGCGCGTGGCGGTCAGCGCCGAGGGCTGAGGCGGCTCACACGTCGGCCGCACGCTCGGCGCGCTGGTCGAGTTCGAGCGAGATGCTGTTCATGCAGTACCGATCTCCGGTGGGTGCTGGCCCGTCGGGGAAGATGTGCCCGAGGTGCGAGCCGCAACGACGGCAGCGCACCTCTGTGCGCACCATCCCGTGGCTGTGGTCATCCAACAGCTCGACTGCCTCGTCCGACTTTGCCTGGTAGAAGCTCGGCCAGCCGCAACCCGACTCGTACTTCGTCGCCGAGTCGAACAGCTCGGCTCCGCATGCGGCGCACAGGTAGGTCCCCGGCGCGTGCTCGTCGACGTACCTCCCGGTCCAGGCGCGTTCGGTTCCGGCCTCGCGCAGCACGTGGTACTGGTCGGGCGAGAGCAGGGCTCGCCACTCGTCGTCGGTGCGTTCGATCTCGGGCATGCCCGCCAGCCTAGGGGCCGGTGAACAGTCGCCCGCCCGGGCGGAACCCGTCGGACAGCCCGGCGGCCTTGTCGGCCTCGCGGTTCTTCGCCTCGGCGCGACCGACCACCTGATGGTGCACCTCGTCGGGCCCATCGGCAAGGCGCAGCGTTCGCTGGCTGTGGTACATCTCGGCGAGCGGGAACCACTGCGAGATGCCGGCGGCGCCATGCATCTGGATGGCCTCATCGATGATGTCGCAGCACTTCTCGGGCACCATCGCCTTGACGGCGCTGACCCACACGCGGGCTTCGGCGTTGCCCAACGTGTCCATCGCCTTCGCTGCACGCAGCACCATCAACCGCATCGCCTCGACCTCGATGCGGGCACGGGAGATGACCTCCATGTTCTTGCCGAGGTTGATCAGCTTCTTGCCGAACCCCTCGCGCGTCAGGCCACGGTCGACCATCATCTCGATCGCCTTCTCCGCCACCCCGATGCTGCGCATGCAGTGATGGATGCGGCCAGGGCCGAGGCGGAGCTGCGAGATCTCGAAGCCCTTTCCTTCGCCCCACAGCACATTGCTCTTCGGTACCCGCACATCGTGGAAGCGGATGTGCATGTGACCGTGCGGCGCATCGTCGCTGCCGAAGACCTGCATGCCCTCCACGATCTCGACGCCGGGGGTGTCCTTCGGGACGAGGATCTGCGACTGCTGCTTGTAGGTGTCGGCATCAGGGTTGGTGCGCACCATGACGATCATGATCTTGCAGCGCGGGTCGCCGGCGCCGGATGCGTAGAACTTGCTGCCGTTGATCACCCATTCGTCGCCGTCGAGCACGGCTGACGTCTGGATCTGCTTGGCATCGCTCGACATGATGCCCGGCTCGGTCATCACGTACGCCGAGCGGATCTCGCCACGCAGCAGCGGCTCGAGCCACTGCTCCTTCTGTTCAGGGGTGCCGACCCGCTCGAGCACCTCCATGTTGCCGGTGTCGGGCGCCGAGCAGTTGAGGCACTCGCTCGCCAATCGGTTCTTGCCCAGCTCGGAGGCGATGTAGGCGTAGTCGAGGTTGCTGAGGCCCTCGCCGGTCTCGGCGTTGGGGAGGAAGAAGTTCCACAGCCCCTGCGCTCGCGCCTTGGCCTTGGCGGTCTCCAACAGCTCCAGCTGACCGGGAGCCCAGGACCAGCGGTCCTCCCGATTGGCACCGAGCCGGTGGAACTCCTCCGTGATCGGGTCGACCTCTTCGCGGATGAACGCCTTCACCGCGTCGTACAGCGGGCGAACCCCTTCGGACATCCGAAGGTCGAGATCGTCCATGCTCGCCATCCTGAGTGCGCCACCAACCATGAGAGGTCCTTCCATCGTCGAAGAGCTCATCGAGCTTGCCCCGACCGTACCCTCACGAGCGCGCCGAGCTCATGATCGGGCGCACGCGGCGCAGCGACGACGACGTCGCTCGCGAACTCGTCTGGCCGCCGGACGGGCGGCAGCGGCCAGACGAGTTCAAGCGATGGGTGTGTCGATGACGACCGTGTAGCCGATGGGCAGCAGCCAACCCTGGCCGGTCAGCTGACGATCGGCCAGCGAGCGACTGTCCAGCTCGGTGCGCAACAGGCACTCGCAGTTGTCCATCCGAGCGGGGGTGCCGTCGGGCTTGGTGGCGGTGACATCGACGATCATGCGGGTTTCGGTGGCCACCACCGAGCCGTCGCCCACCGGCACCGTGTCGCCATAGCCGACCACTGTCCAGGTGAGCCCCGTGACCGTCGACCGCAACGCACTGTCGCGCCCCAGGTTCCAGGGCGAAAGGCCGGTGCACACCGAATGGCGGGCGGGGAACACCTCGCGGCTGGAGATGTACGGCTCCTTCAGATCGTGCAACGAGGCAAGATCGGACTCGACCTTCGGTGCCTGCGAGTTCTTTGCCTTGGTCTCACTCTTGGTGATGGTCACAGCGCACACCGTAACTGAAGATCAATTTCAGGTCAAGCGAAATCTGGTTCCGATCAAGTGGTTTCCGGGCGACGACCGAACCTGGGCGCTCGTGTGGACAACTGGCTCCTCGGCGACCCGCGGCCTCCCCGCGGCGAGCGGCCGTTGCACGGTGGAACTGCGAAGGCCCCGGCAGGAAGCCGGGGCCTTCACATGGAGCGGATGACGAGATTCGAACTCGCGACCCTCACCTTGGCAAGGTGATGCTCTACCAGCTGAGCCACATCCGCGTGTTGCGCCAGCAATCTAGCGAGGCGCACCCGGGGCTGACAACGCGGTATGCGGGTTTGCCCGCCTCGGCGCGGCTCAGCCGCGTTGATCGGCTGGTCGCAGATCCACCCGCAGCACCAGGAAGCCGTCCTCCAGCGAGCCGACGGCGTCGCCGACGATCGCGAAGTCCTGGAAGTCGACCTTGGCCTGCTCGAGGAAGCGCGCTCGTTCCTCCCCTGCCACCGGCGGCAACGGACGGCGTTTCACCGAAGCCGCGCGTTCGCGGAAGCGGGCGAGCATCGCATCGATATCAAGACCTTGTGCCATCAGGCCACCGTACCCGCGTCGGGGGCGGCTCGGTCGTCGCTCTGCAGCCGTAGCAAGGGGTCGATCGGGCGCTGCGCGTCGGCGATCGCAGCTGCCGCGGCGGCATCGCCGTCGGCGGCCTCCGGGGAATCGCCGCTCGGCGCAGCGTCGTCCGCGGAGTGATCGGGCGCCAGCACGTCCGCCACTGGAACGTCCGCCGGTGGAACGTCCGCCACTGAATCGTCCACGACGGGAACGTCCAGCACGCGAAGGTCCAG
>JBAVTH010000672.1:0-4492 GCA_049696035.1 Ilumatobacteraceae bacterium | reverse complement strand
TCGCTGGACAGGTTGACCACGCACCCGTCCGTGGCCGCGAGGTGGACGATTGCTGCGGTGGTGACGAAGTACAGCGCCTTCAGGTTCACGCCGAGCACACGATCCCACTCCTCTTCGGTGCTCTCGGCGCTGGGCCCTTCGGTCCACAACCCGGCGGCGTTGACGACGGCGTCGAGTCGGCCTGCCCATGCAACTGCCTGCTCGACGGCTGCACGGCACTGATCGACATCGAGGAGGTCGGCGTGGATCGCCCGCACGCCGTCCTCGTCGGCCATCGGCTTCACGTCGACGGCAGCGACTCGCCAACCACCGGCCAGGAAGCGTTGGCGCGTCGCACCACCGATGCCGCCGGCGGCGCCGGTGATCAGGACGACCTGCTGCGTCATGGCCGCCAGGCGCGATCTTCGGGCAGCGAGTTGCCGCCGTCGACGACGATCAGCTGGCCGGTGATGTAGCTGGCCGACGGGTCGGCCAGGAAGCGCACCGCGGAGGCGATCTCGCGTGGCGTGCCCGAGCGGCCCATCGGCGTGAGGGTACCGGCGATGCGCTCGCCGTGGGGCTGCGAGCCGCTGGCGATCCAGCCGGGCGCCACCGCATTGCACGTGATGCCGAAGCCGGCGGTCTCCAGTGCGACGGCCCGAGTGAGGCCGAGCATGCCCGCCTTGGCGGCGTGGTAGGTGATGTCGCCGTGGAACACCTGCACCGGCCCGGATGTGCTGGCGATGTTGACGATGCGCCCATAGCCCTGGCGGTGCATCACGGCGACCGCGGCGCGCGTGACGCTGAAGCAGGTGGTGAGGTTCCGCTCGATGCCGTCGTGCCACTGAGCATCGGTGGTGCCCTCCACGTCGGCGGAGGCGCCCTCCATCCCGACCGCGATCATGCCTGCGTTGTTGACGCAGATGTCGAGCCGATCGGCAACGCCGAGAGCGGTGGCAACCACCCGATCGCCGGCACCGGGTGCCATCAGATCGGCGACGACCCCGATCGCGTCGTGTCCCTCGGCTCTCAGCTCGGCCGCACGCTCGTGCACGCGATCGGTGGTGGACGACAGCACGAGCGAGGCGCCGTCCTCGGCCAGGCAGCGGGCGATGACGAAGCCGATGCCGAGGGCGTTGCCGGCACCGGTGACCAGCGCGACCTGGCTGTCGAGACGTTGGAAGATGCTCATCGCAGCAATTGTTCCACGGCCTCGCGGAACACTTCGGTGTGCAGCTTCACATCGTCGGTGGTGTGGTGCGGCGACATCAGTGCCATGTTGTGGAACGGGGTGAGCAGGATGCCGCGGTTGACGGCCCACAGGTGCATGAAAGCATCCAGCTCGTGGTCGACCGCCGCCGCTGCGGCGGCGCCGTCGCGAGGTGGCGGGCAGAACCAGTACTCGGCACGCCCGCCCAGTTGCTGCACGTTCCACGGCAGGCCGAACTCGTCGATCGTGCGCTGCACCCCGTTGGCCCAGTCGGTGGCGAGTGGGATCATGTGGGCGAAGTCCGCCTCGCGCAGCGTGGAGGCCAGGGTGGCGCGCACGGCCGCCATCGACAGCGCGTTGCCGGTGAGCGTGCCGCCGACGCCGCTCGTGTCGACGCTCTTGTCGGCCAGCAGTTCGTTGATGTGGGTCGCGATCTCGGCGGTGCAGCCGTACGCCGCGGCGGGCATGCCACCACCGATGGTCTTGCCGATCACGAAGAAGTCGGGCTCGAGGCCCCATGCCGCAGTGGCGCCGCCGGGGCCGACGCAGATGGTGTGCGTCTCGTCGATGACCAGCAGGGTTCCGTACTTGCGGGTGAGCTCGCGCAGCGCGGTGTGGAAGCCGGGCTCGGGCAGCACGATGCCGATGTTGGTGAGTGCCGGTTCGGCCAGCACGCACGCGATCTCGCCACCGGCGAGCGCCGCCTCGAGCGCGGCGATGTCGTTGAAGGGCACGACGACGGTGGTGAGCTCGGGGTGCACTTGCGGCCCGATGTTGCCTTCCCGTGGGACGGGCTGGCCGGTGGCGTCGAGTGTGACCAGCGTTTCGTCGACGCTGCCGTGGTAGCACCAGTCGAACACCAGGATCTTCGAGCGGCCGGTGAGGAACCTGCTGAAGCGCAGCACGAAGCGGTTGGCGTCGGTGGCGGTCATGGCCATCTGCCACACCGGTAGGCCGAAGCGGCGGGCCAGCTCCGCTCCCACCCATGCCGCGTCGGCGTTGGGCAGCATGGTGGTGATGCCCTTCGAGGCTTGGGCGTAGAGGGCATCGGCCACCTGGGGGAGAGCGTGACCGGTCATCGCACCGGTGTCGCCGAGGCAGAAGTCGACGTACTCGTGGCCGTCGACGTCGGTGAAGCCAGCGCCGCGGGCCTCGTCGAAGAACAGTGGGAACGCGCCGGGCCAGCGGGTCATCCATGCCATCGGCACGCCACCGAGCAGGTTGGTGCGCGCCGCGGCCGCCATCTCTGCCGAGCGCGGGTGGGTATCGATGAAGCGCTGCTCCTCGATGGTGTGCAGAGCCTTGAGCGTCTGTCGATCGATCATTCGGCAGACGATATCACGAGCGAATCAGTGACAACGTCGACAGTTGACGAGCGATTCGCTCGTCAACCTTCCGGCCCCTTCCGTTCTTTGCGATGAGGCCGTCACTGCTTCGGTCAGCCGGCGGCAGCGTTGATGGCCGCCCACACCTTCTCCGCAGTGCAGGGCATGTCGATGTGGCGCACGCCCAGGTGGCTGACCGCGTCGATGACCGCCGACTGCACCGCAGGGGTGCTGCCGATGGTGCCGCTTTCGCCGATGCCCTTGGCGCCCAACGGGTTGAGGTGTGTTGGCGTCTCCATGTGCACCACTTCGAAGCTGGGCAGTTCTGCGGCCGAGATGAACGCGTAGTCGGCGAGGTTGGAGGTGACCGGGTTGCCGTCGCTGTCGTAGCGCACCTCCTCCATCAGTGCCTGCGCCGCACCCTGGGCGATGCCGCCGTGGATCTGGCCTTCGAGCAGCATCGGGTTCAGCACCCGGCCGGCATCGTCGCAGGCGACGTGGCGCACGAGACGCACCTTCCCGGTCTCGGTGTCGACCTCCACCACCGCCACGTGTGCGCCGAACGGGAAGCTGGCTGCCCCTTGGAAGAACAGTGCGTGTTGCAGGCCCTCGGGCAGTTCGTCGTCGCTGTGCGCGGCGACCGCAAGGTCGGCCCAACCCTTGGTGATCGAGGGGGTGCCGGACACGTGGAACGAACCGGAGTCCTTGTCGAGCACGACGTCGGCTTCGTCGGCTTCCATCAGCTTGGCGGCCAGCTTGCGCGCCTTGTCGACGAGCTCGGCGGCGGCGTTCCAGACGGCCGTGCCACCGTGCTGCAGCGAGCGCGAGCCCATCGTGCCGGCGCCTTCCGGCACGAGGTCGGTGTTGCCCCACACGACGTCGATCTGATCCATCGGGATGCCGGTCTGCTCGCTGGCGAGCATGCTCCACGAGGTGACGTGGCCCTGGCCGTGGGGAGAGGTGCCGGTGTAGACCGTGGCGCGGCCGTCGTCGTGGACCTCGATCTTGGCGTGCTCACCGAAGGGGGCGACGCCACCGGTGATCTCCACATACGTGCTGACGCCGATGCCCAACTGCACCGTGTCGCCGGCGGCACGGCGGCGCGCCTGCTCGGCGCGGAGCTCTGTGTAGCCGGCCGCGGCCAGCGCCTTGTCGAGCGCGGTCTCGTAGTCGCCCACGTCGTAGGTCTGACCGATGGCGGTGCTGTGCGGCTCGAGGAACTTCGGGATCAGGTTGATGCGGCGAGCCTCGGCAGGGTCGAGGCCCAGCTCCAGCGCCCACAGATCGAGGCAGCGTTCGGCGGCCGCGGTGGCCTCGGGGCGACCGGCGCCACGGTACGGCGTGGTGAACACGGTGTTGGTGACCACTGCTGTCGACTGGCACTCGATGTTCGGGATGTCGTAGACGGCGCTGGCCATCGGCCGGCCGAAGAAGGCCGGCAGGATGGTGCCGACCTCGGCGAACCCGCCGGCGTCTTGGATGAAGTGCAGCTGGTAGTGGCTGATCTTGCCGTCGCGGGTGCCGCCCATCGTGGCGTACTGCACCTGGCCGCGGCCGTGGCCCATGGCCATCATGTTCTCGCTGCGGGTCTCGCGCCACCGCAGCGGGCGGCCGACCTTCTTGGCCACCACGCCGAGGATCGCTTCTTCGTTGTAGCAGCTGATCTTGGCGCCGAAGCCTCCACCGACATCCGGGGTGATCACCAGCACCTGGGCCGGGTCGAGCCCGTTGGCGGTGGCGATGGTGGTCTTCGCGCTCTGCGCTCCCTGGGTGCTGAGCCACTGGTGCAGGCGGCCGTCCTCGGCCCAGGCGACGGCGGCGCCGCGCACTTCCAGCGGGCAGGCAGCCACGCGCTGGTTGAGGAAGCGGCCCTTGACGACCACCTCGCAGTCCTTGAAGTAGTCCTCGCCGCTGACCGGCGGCATGCCGAGGAACGAGGTGTCGAACACGACGTTGCTGCCGGCGCCCTCGTAGAGCA
>JBAVTH010000671.1:0-18195 GCA_049696035.1 Ilumatobacteraceae bacterium | reverse complement strand
TGGCGACGGGCTCCGGCATGCTGCACGCCGGCACCGTCATCAAGATCGGCTGGCGTGACAGCCTCGACCGCACTGCTGCGGTGGCGCTGGCCTGCCGGGGCCTGTGGGAGGCCGCCGACGCCGACTCGGCGACGGGCGGCCCGGATGCCCTCCGCGGCATCTATCCGGTGGTCGCCACCATCACCGCCGACGGCTGGGCGCGTCTCGACGACGCCGAACTGGTGTCGGTGTTCGAATCGATCGCGTCGGAGGTTCGTGCACGATGAACATGCCCTTCTACGTGGCCCCGGAACAGGTGATGAAGGATCGCGCCGACTACGCGCGCAAGGGCATCGCCCGCGGCCGGGCACTGGTGGCGGTGCGCTATGACGACGGCATCGCGCTCGTCGCCGAGAACCCCAGCAACACGCTGCGCAAGATCAGCGAGATCTACGATCGCATCGCCTTCGCCGGTGTCGGCAAGTACAACGAGTTCGACCAGCTGCGCGTGGCAGGGGTGCGGGCGGCCGATCTGAAGGGCTTCCAGTACAGCCGCGACGATGTCGATGCCCGCAGCCTGGCCAACAACTACGCCCAGATCCTCGGCCAGATCTTCACCCACGAGATGAAGCCGATGGAGGTCGAGATCCTCGTCGCAGAGGTGGGCACCGCCGTCGGCGACGATCAACTGTTCCACATCCTCTACGACGGCACGGTGGTCGACGAACGCCGCTACAGCGTGCTCGGTGGCGACGCGGAGGCGATCGGCGGCCGCATGAAGGAGTCGTTCGCAGAAGGGCAGACGTTGGCTGCGGCGGTGCAGGAGGCAACCAAGGCGTTGTCGGGCACCGAGCGAACGCTGTCGGCCAACGACTTGGAGGTGGCAGTGCTCTCGCGCAGCAACGGTCGGCGTTGCTTCCGGCGCCTCAGCGACGAGACCGTCGCCGAGGCCCTGGCCGGCTGAGCATGGTCGACCAGCCCTGCATCGATCTCAACAGCGATGTCGGGGAGGGCTACGGGGCGTGGCCCGGCGGCCCCGACGCGGAGCTGATGCCGTTGCTCACCTCGGTGAACGTGGCCTGCGGATTCCATGCCGGCGACCCGCAGATCATGCGTCGCACCTGCACGCTTGCTGTGCAGCACGGCTGCTCCATCGGGGCACAGGTGAGCTACCCGGATCTGCTCGGATTCGGCCGGCGCTTCATGGACCTCCAGCCCGACGAGCTGTCGGCGGCCGTCGTTTACCAGATGGGCGCGCTCGAGGGTTTCGCCCGGCTCGCCGGCAGCCGAGTCCTCTACGTCAAACCGCATGGAGCCTTGTACAACGCAATCGTGGTGAACGAGGCCCAAGCCGGCGCGGTTGCCGCGGCCGTGCACGAGTACGACTCGACGTGTGCGGTGATGGGCCTTGCGGGTTCGGAGATCCAGCGTGCGTGCGAGCGCGCGGGCCTGCGGTTCGAGGCGGAGGGCTTCGCCGACCGTCGCTACTCCGCCGACGGTCGGCTGGTACCGCGCACCGAGCCGGGTGCGCTCATCACCGAACCGATGCGTGCCGCCGAGCAGGCCGTGCACCTGGCCCACCAAGGGGTGGCTTCCATCTGTGTGCACAGCGACACGCCAGGTGCCGTCGCCATCACGTCGGCGGTGGCCGGCGCCCTCGCCGACGCAGGCTTCCGGTTGCGTCCGTTCTCGTCGTGAGCGGGCCGTGAGGTTGTTGCCGTACGGCCCCTGCGCGGTGCTGGCCGAGTTCGACACGCTGGCGGAGGTGACGTCCACCGCAGCCGCATGGCGAGCGGCCCGGCTCGCCGGCGTGCTCGAGCTGGTACCTGCCGCTCGAACGGTGCTGGTCGTCCACGATGGCTCCTTCGACACGGCGCAACTGCAACCCTCGCCCTCGGCGGCTCCTCCGGCGGGTGGCCCGGTGGTCACCCTCGACGTCGACTACGACGGCGACGACCTGGCCACCGTCGCCGCCGAATGCCACCTCTCGATCGACGAATTGGTGGCGCTGCACTCGTCGGCCACCTACCGAGCGGCGTTCTGCGGCTTCATGCCCGGTTTCGCCTACCTGCTGGGCCTCCCGGAACGCCTGCACCTCCCGCGGCGGGCCTCGCCGCGCTCGCGCGTGCCCGCAGGGTCGGTGGCCATCGCCGCCGAGTTCGCCGGCGTGTACCCGCGAGAGAGCCCCGGTGGGTGGCACCTGCTGGGCCGCACCGACGCCCGCCTGTGGGTGGATGACCGCCAACCGCCCGCACTGCTCGCGCCAGGTACCACCGTCAGGTTCCGGCCCCGATGATCGTTGTACGGTCGTGGGGGATCGCAGGTTCGGTCGTCGACGGCGGCCACCCAGGTCGGTGCTGGCTGGGACAGAGCCGTGGAGGAGCCGTCGATCTCGCCTCGCTCGCCCTCGCCAACCGGCTGGTGGGCAACGTCGAGCACTCCGGCGCCATCGAGAGCTCCGGAGGGCTGCACCTGGAGGTGCGCCGGCAAGTGGTGGTGGCCGTCGCGGGCGGGGTCGCCGAGTGGACCATCGGTGGTGGCCCCCCACTGGGCTGGGGCGCCCCAGTGGCGCTGCCGGCTGGTGCAACCGTACGCTGCGGCCGGCTGCTCTCCGGGGCGCGCAGCTACCTCGCCGTGCGCGGCGGTCTCACCGACGACGGCGGCGCCCTCTCCGTGGGCCCCGAACCGCACCGGCTGCCGGGCACACACCCGGCGGCGCGCGTCGAGCCGTCCACGACGATCCGTGTGTGGCCGGGCCCGCGGGCCGACTGGTTCACCGCCGAGGCTTGGCGACTGCTGACTCGCACCGCCTACGTGGTGGAGGCGACCAGCAGGGTGGGCTCCCGGCTGAGCGGCGCACCGCTGCTGCGGTCCTCCTGGCAGGAGCTCCCGTCCGAAGGGCTGCTCGAAGGAGCGATCCAGGTGCCGCCCGATGGGCAGCCGATGGTGATGCTCGCCGATCACCCCACCACCGGCGGCTACCCGGTGCTCGCCGTGGTGGACCCTGCCGACGTCGGACATGTCGCGCAGGCTGCGGCCGGCACCATCCTGCGCTTCACCCAGGCGTCGGGCGCTCGCTGACCACGGCGAGCCCAGCCGGCGCGAGCGGCCGGCGGTGTCGCAGCCAGGCGGTGACTCCCACCGCTGCCGTACACGAGCGACATCGTGATCAGTGCCGCCAACAATGCCTCCGAAGTGAGGTTGAGCCCCTGCATTCCTCGACCATGGGGCGGCACGCTCACGATCCTGTGCGCTACGGTGCGCGCATGGAGCGGCGCATCTACGGACTCGAGAACGAGTACGGGGTCACCTGCACACTGCGCGGCCAGCGGCGGCTGAGCCCCGACGAGGTCGCCCGCTACCTGTTCCGCAAGGTGGTCAGCTGGGGGCGCAGCAGCAACGTGTTCCTGCAGAACGGCGCCCGCCTGTACCTCGACGTGGGCTCGCACCCGGAGTACGCAACACCGGAGTGCGACAGTCTGTACGACCTGGTGGTGCACGACAAGGCAGGGGAGCGCATCCTGGAAGGTCTGCTGCAGTCGGCCGAGCAGCGCCTGCGCGAAGAAGGCATCCGCGGCACCATCTACCTCTTCAAGAACAACACCGACTCCGCCGGCAACAGCTACGGCTGCCACGAGAACTACCTCACCAGCCGAGCCGACGACATGGCTCACTACGCAGAGGTGCTCATCCCGTTCTTCGTCAGCCGGCAGATCTTCACCGGCTCCGGCAAGGTGCTGCAGACAGCCCGCGGGGCCACGTTCTCCATGGCGCAACGCGCCGAGCACATCTGGGAAGGCGTCAGCAGCGCCACCACCCGCAGCCGGCCGATCATCAACACCCGCGACGAGCCGCACGCAGATGCGGAGAAGTACCGGCGGCTGCACGTGATCGTCGGCGACAGCAACATGAGCGAGTACACGACGTTCGTCAAGGTTGGCTCCGCAGCATGCATGTTGCGGATGTTGGAGGACCCGACGGTCGTGCTGCGCGACATGACGCTGGAGAACCCCATCCGCGCGATCCGCGACATCTCCCACGACATGACCTGTCGGCGCAAGGTGCGCCTGGCCAACGGTCGCGAGGTCAGCGCCCTCGACATCCAGCGCGAGTACCTCGACCGGGCGCTGCGCTACGCCGACACCAAGGGCTTCCCGCCTATGGAGCAGAAGGCGCTGGAGATGTGGGAGCACTGCATCAGCACCATCGAGAACGACCCGCTGAAGCTGGATCGCGAGGTGGATTGGGTGATCAAGTACCGCCTGATCGAGGCGTTCCGCGCCCGCCACGACCTGCCGCTGGGGCATGCACGGGTGCAGCTGCTGGATCTGCAGTACCACGACATCTCACGCGATCGCAGCCCGTTCTACAAGTTGCAGGACCGCGGCATGATCGATCGGATGTGCCTGGATGCCGACATCGAAGCCGCCATCGAGCTGCCGCCGCAGACCACCAGGGCTCGGTTGCGCGGCGAGTTCATCAAGCGCGCCAAGGAGCGCAAGCGCGACTACACGGTTGATTGGGTGCATCTGAAGCTCAACGACCAAGCCCAGCGCACGGTGCTGTGCAAGGACCCGTTCAAGAGCCGCGACGAGCGGGTGGAGAAGCTGATCGCCTCGCTCTGAGCCCGCGCGGGTGGGTGGCCGTGCCGGTGCGGCGCACTGCGGCAGCGCTAGCGTGATGCCGATGCCCGACGAACCGAAGCGGTCCACCGAGATCGACGCCCTGATGAAGGTGCTGTCGCCGGACGATCCGACCACCCATTACGGCGACGAGCCCACCGGGCCGGTTCCTCTGGCCGGTTCCGCCTCGCGTGGCGGTGTCGACGGCTTCGACGCCATGGACGACGACGACGACACATCACCCGCTGCGTCGCCTCGCAAGCCCAAGAAGGCCAACGCCTGGACCGAGTGGTTCATCGTCATCTTCGTTGCCGTGAGTGCCGCCTTGATGGTGCGCGCGTTCGTGCTGCAGCAGTTCGCCGTCTCCGGCTACTCGATGATCACCACGTTGCACGACGGCGACCGAGTGCTGGTCAACAAGCTCAGCTACCGTCTGCACGACCCTCGACGAGGCGATGTCGTGGTGCTGAAGACCATCGAGGGTGCGGGGGAGCGCGACCTGATCAAGCGCGTCGTGGCCCTTCCCGGCGAGACGGTCGAGTACCGGTCGTGCATCCTGTACGTGAACGGGCGCGAGCTGGTGGAGCCGTACCTCGACCCTGCCGTGGTCACGCCCACCAGCTGCGGTGAGTCGTACGGGCCGAAGCTGATTCCCGACGACAAGGTGTTCGTGATGGGCGACAACCGCCCAGGTTCGAAGGACAGCCGCGCCCTCGGGCCGATCAAGTACAGCGACCTGATCGGGCGGGCCTTCGTGGTGATCTGGCCGGCCAGCGACTGGCGCTGGCTCTGACGTTCGGTCACTCAGCAGACATCGGTCAGCTCGTTCCGTCGAGCGGTGTCGGTGCACCCAGCTGGTCGCGATAGACCTCCATCATGCGGTCCGGGTAGTCGCAGAAGACGCCGTCGATGCCCATGCGGAAGGCTCGCTCGAGGATGTGCGGCTCCTGCATGTCCCATCCGAAGGCCATCCTGTCGAAGCGATGCAGCAACGAGACCAGGCCACCGTTCCAGTCGCGATGGTGCATGTTCAGCGCGTCGATGCCCTGCGCCGACAACGTGGCCGCCCTGCGCTCCGGGCCCTCCTTGATGCGCTGCAGCGCGGTGCTGTCGACGAGCTTCGCTCCGTGACCACGAAGGGGTAGCAGGGACTCCCAGACGGGTGAGCACAGCCACAGCCGCTCCAGCATCTCCGGAGCCGCCTCGCGGACGACGTCGATCACCGCCTGCCCCGACTGGGGGTCCTTCAGGTCGAGCGAGAGATGGTAAGCGGAGCCGCACCGCTCGATCAGGTCGGCGAGCGAGGGGATGTGCACGGGTAGCTCCGATCGGCGGAAGCCGGCGATCGGCTTGCCGCGGGCGAGCGAGCGCTTGACGACGCCATCGTGATCGAGCACGGGAATGCCGTCGGCGGTCACCCACACGTCGCTCTCCAGGCCGTTCGCCCCCAGCTTCAACCCGAGGGCGAAGGCCTCCAGGGTGTTCTCGGGTGCGTACGCCTTTGCTCCACGGTGAGCGAATGCGATCGGGGTGTCGAGCAGCGAAGGCAGTCGTTGTTGCACCGCACGATGATGGCACGGTGTGCGCCGCTGCGCGGAGACGGCCCGCCGCGATGAGGTGGGTGAGGCGGGGTCGGCGCGACTTCCTCCTAGACTCGCCGACGTGTTCAACATCCAGGGCAGCGAGCTGATCTTCCTGCTGCTCGTCGCGCTCGTCGTGCTGGGGCCCGAAAAGCTGCCCGAAGCGGTGCGCAAGTTCACCAAGACCTACGCCGAGTTCAAGAAGATGGCCAACGGCTTCCAGGGCGAGTTCCGCCAGGCGTTCGACGAGCCGATGCGCGAGCTGCGCGACACGGCCAACCTGGTGCGCGATGCCGCCAAGTTCGATCTCGATCTCGACGGCGAGACCACCACGCCGGCGGAGAAGGCCGACGTGAAGACCGACGCCGCCAACACCACCGGCACGCCGGGGGTCAGCGAGATCACCCCTCGCACCGGGCCTTCGGTGCGTCGTGAGGCAGGGCTCAACTTCGGCAGCGCAAACCCCCGCCGCCAAACCCGCATCGCCCGCACTGACGACGACACCGCCACCACGCCCCTCACCGCGGAGGCACCGGCCTCCGACGCGGCAACCACGCCCGCAGCCGAGGCGACGGCGGAGGACGCCACCGAATGAAGATCCCCTTCAAGAGCGCACCCGGCCAGACGAAGATCAAGACGCCGGAAGACCGGATGACGCTCACCGAGCACCTCGCCGAACTGCGCACCCGCATCATCCGCTCGGTGCTCGCCGTGGTCGTCGGCATCATCGTGCTGCTCGCCAGCTACGACCAGGTGCTGCGATTCCTGCGCAAGCCCTACACCGACCTGTGCGAGCGCAAGCCGTCGCTGAAGTGCGTGGGCAGCCTGCAGTTCCTGGGCCCTCTCGAGGGCCTCACCACCCGGCTCTCCATCTGCACCTACGGCGGCATCATCCTCGCCCTGCCGGTGATCATGTGGCAGGTGTGGCGCTTCATCGTGCCGGCGCTGCACGCCAAGGAGAAGAAGTACGCCATCCCGTTCGTGCTGTCGTCGGTGCTGCTGTTCGTGCTCGGCGGCGCCGTGGCCTACTGGACGCTGGGCCCGGCCCTCGACTTCCTCATCTCCTGGGCCGGCAGCGATGTGCAGGCCAGCTTCCAGGTGAGCAAGTACATCAGCCTGGTCGGGCTGATGATTGCCGCCTTCGGCGTGGCCTTCGAGTTCCCCGTACTGCTCGTGTTCCTGCAGTTGGTGGGCGTGCTCACACCGCAGACACTGCTCAAGCAGTGGCGCTACGCGATCGTGATCATCTTCGCGATCGCGGCGATCATCACCCCCAGTGGCGACCCGTACTCGATGATGGCGCTCGCGCTGCCGATGACCCTCTTCTATGCGATCTCGATCGTGATCGGCCTCGTCGCCCAGAAGCGGAAGCGGGCGCGAGAGGCCGCCGCGGCCTGACGCGGAACCAGCCGTGCGCACCGACCGGGCGGACCTCATCGCCCACTACGAGTTCCCACTGGATCAGTTCCAGCTACGAGCACTCGACGCGCTCGACGAGGGCGAGTCCGTGCTGGTGGCGGCGCCCACCGGCAGCGGGAAGACCGTGGTCGCGGAGTACGCCATCGACGCCGCCGTCGCCGACGGCAAGCGAGCGTTCTACACCGCTCCGGTGAAGGCGCTCTCCAACCAGAAGTACCACGACCTGGTGGAACGACTGGGCCCGCAGCAGGTGGGGCTGCTCACCGGCGACAACAACATCAACGGCGATGCACCCGTGGTGGTGATGACCACCGAGGTGCTGCGCAACATGATCTACGCACGCAGCCCAGCGCTGCGCGACCTCGCAGTAGTGGTGCTCGACGAGGTGCACTTCCTGCAGGACACCTACCGCGGTCCGGTGTGGGAGGAGGTGATCATCCACCTGCCGCATCGAGTTCGACTGGTCTGCTTGTCGGCGACCGTCAGCAACGCCGGCGAGCTCGCCGAGTGGATCACCACCGTGCGCGGCGCAACGCGAGCGGTCGTGGAAGATCGCCGACCCGTGCGTCTCGACAACCTGTTCCTGATCGGCGACAAGACGCACGACCGGTTGCACCTGCTGCCGGTGCTGGTGAACGGCCGGCCCAACCATGATGCGATCCGGCTGGACGCAGAGGCTGCGCGCAGCAATCGCGATCGCAAGGGCGGCAAGCAGCAGGGGCGCCGCCGGTTGTTCACGCCGTCGCGCATCGAGGTGGTGGAGCTGCTCGACCGCAACGGCATGTTGCCGGCCATCTGCTTCATCTTCAGCCGCAACCAGTGCGACGAGGCTGCCCGCGGAGTGCTCGCCGCCGGCGTGCACCTCACCACCGGCGAGGAGCGGGAACGCATCCGCGAGATCGTGGAGGCCCGGCTGGGCGGCATCGATCTCGCCGACCTGGCCGTGCTGGGCTACGGGCAGTTCCTGGCCCAGCTGGAAGCCGGTGTCGCCGCCCACCACGCGGGCATGGTGCCGCCGTTCAAAGAGGCGGTCGAGGCCTGCTTCGTGGAAGGGCTGGTGAAGGTGGTGTTCGCCACCGAGACACTTGCGGTGGGCATCAACATGCCGGCCAAGACGGTGGTCATCGAGAAGCTCAGCAAGTTCACCGGCGATCACCACACCTTCCTGACACCGGGCGAGTACACCCAGCTCACCGGCCGTGCCGGGCGACGAGGGCTCGACGAACTCGGCAACGCAGTGGTGCTGTGGAGCCCGTTCGTGCCCTTCGAGCAGGTGGCGGCACTCGCCGGCAGCCGGACGTTCCATCTCAACTCGGCGTTCCGCCCCACGTACAACATGGCTGCCAACCTCGTGCGTTCCTACACCAGCGAGCGCGCACACCAGTTGCTGAACCTGTCGTTCGCCCAGTACCAGGCCGATCGCGACGTGGTGAAGATCGAGGCCCGCCTCGCCCGCCGTCAGGAGCACCTGGCCGGGCTGTTGGAGAGAGCTCGCAGCCCGTTCGGTGACATCGACGGGTACCGCCGGCTGCAGCGCGACGACGACCGCCAACGCCCGGGCATCGTCGTGCGCGACGACCCGATCTCGCTGGCACTGCTCAAGCTGCGGCCCGGCGACATCGTGTACGTCGAGAAGGGCCGCTACTCCGGTCGTGTCGCCGTGCTGGCCAACGCCCATCGCAAGGGTGGCGTGCGCCTCACCACCATCACGACTCGCCGCGACATGCTGATGCTCACCGCGCTCGACTTCGACGAGCCACCGCCGGCCATCGGCCGCATCGAGCTGCCCGCCGACTTCGCCCCCAACCGCAACGATTTCCAGCGGCAGGTGGCAGCCCGGCTCGAACAGGCGGAGGTGGCGCCCCATCGCCGCAGCCGCCGGCCCGACGCCGCGTCGTACGACGGCGTGCATCCCGTCGAGGACGACCCCGATCTCGCCGATCGTCTCAAGGCCGCGCAGCAAGCCGACCGGGTCGCTCGCGAGGTGGAGGAGCTGAGGGTGCGCGTACGAGGGCGCAGCCAGTCCATCGCCCGCGACTTCGACCGGGTGCTGGGCGTGCTCGAGGAGTGGGGGTACGTGGAGGGCTGGACCCTCACCCCGGCGGGCGAGACGTTGGCGCGCCTGTTCCACGAGAGCGACCTGTTGGTGGTCGAGTGCGTGCGCCAAGGTCTGCTCGACGGACTCGACCCCGCAGCCTTGGCCGGCCTGGCCAGCGTGTTCGTCTACGAGCACCGCAGCCCGGAGGCGCCGCCCGCCCCGTGGTACCCATCGCCGACGGTGCGCGGCCGCTGGCAATCGATCGCCCGCATCAGCTACGACCTGCAGGACGCGGAGGAGGAAGCCGGTCTGAGCGTGCACCGCCCTCCTGACCCGACGTTCATCGCCATCGCCTACGCCTGGGCGGCCGGCGAGGGTTTCGCCGATGTGGTGGCGGCCGAGGAGCTGTCGGGCGGCGACTTCGTGCGCACGATGAAGCAGCTGATCGATCTGCTGCGGCAGTTCGCCATCGTCGCACCGCTGAAGGCGACGCGCCGAGCTGCCGATGCCGCTGCCGAAGCGCTGTTCCGCGGAGTGGTCGCTTCGTCGAGCGCGGTGGACGTGGCGGAGGCCGATTCGGACGAGCTGGCAGCGATCGACCTGCTGGAACCCGACTCGCAGGATGTCGCACAGTGACGATCCGGCGTGGCGAGCCATGGGGCGAACAGGTCCACTCACCCGACTTCCTCCGCGTCGTGCCCACCGATCGCGACGCGCGCGAATGGGTGCTCGCTCACGTGGAGCACGACCGCACGATGAAGCCGGTGGGGCTGGGAGGTGGCGACCTGGCACGCACCCTCGGAGGTGGCGCTGCCGGCAGGTTCCCCGGCATGGTGACGACGGCTCCCGTCGACCTGCTGCGTGTCGAGGCGGGCGGCCGCACCACGTGGGCCGTCGCGCACGTGATCGCCCGTCGTTCGTGGTGGCGTGGCGACGTCTGGCTGGCCATGAACGCCCAGTTCCTCGGGCCCTACGACGTGGCGCCGCGGTCGCATCCGAACGACGGCAAGGTGGACGTGCTGCACGTGCAGCCCTCGATGTCGGCGAGGGCGCGGCGTCAGGCTCGCGACAGAGCGCTCACCGGCACGCATCTGCCCCATCCGCAGATCGTCGTGACACAGGCCCCGTCGGCTTCGACGACGTTCGAGCAGCCGCTCGTGCTCTGGGTGGACGGCGTACGGTGGGGGACGGCATCCGAGATCACCGTCACCTGCGAGCCGGACGCGCTCACCGTCTACGCCTGATCGGCGGCGGCGACCGACAGCCGTAGAAGCGGGGAGCAGGCGGCGCGTTAGGGTCGGCGCTCATGCAGTCATGGATCCTCGACGAATCGCCCGGCAGCTATCGGTGGGGCGAGATCGCCGCGCCGGCGATCGGCCCCGACGACGTGCTCGTGAAGGTGGTCGCTTCGGCGCTGAACCACATGGACCTGTGGGTCACCCGCGGGATGCCCAGGCCACCTCTGCCCCACGTGCCAGGGTGCGACGTCGCCGGCATCGTGTCAGCCGTGGGTGAGGCCGTCACCACCGTGCAGATCGGCGACGAAGTGGTCGTCAACCCCGGTGTCTCGCCGGTGGCCGACATCGTCGCACTGGGCAACGACAGCCCGATGGGCCCCGGCTTCATGATCTATGGCGAGCACTGCTGGGGTGGCCACGGCGAGTTCGCGGTCGCGCCCAGCCGCAACGTGCGGCCACGGCCTGCGGGCCGCACCTGGCAGGAGTGTGCCGCGTATCCGTTGGCCTACCTCACCGCCTACCGCATGCTGCAACGGGCGCGTGTGCAGGCCGGTCATACGGTGCTGGTGGTGGGAATCGGCTCCGGCGTGTCGTGCGCTGCGCTCGCCATCGCACGGCACATGGGTTGCACGGTCGTCGCCACCAGCCGTAGCGAAGCCAAGCGCAGCGAGGCACTGACGATGGGCGCCGCAGAGGTGTTCGACAGCGCCGCGCCGAAGTGGGCGGTGGAGGCCGACGTCGTGATCGAGAGCGTGGGCCCCGCCACCTGGGAGCAGTCCGTGCGTTCGCTCAAGCCAGGCGGCCGCCTGGTGGTGTGTGGTGGCACCTCCGGCCCGAAGGTGGAGCTCAACCTGCCACGACTGTTCTTCAAGCAGATCGAGATCATCGGGAGCACCATGGGCAGCTACCAGGAGTTCGACGAGGTCTCCGCCCTCGTCGCCCAAGGCCTCGCCATCCACATCGACCGCGCCTACCCGCTGGCCGGCTACACCGAAGCCCTCGCTCGCCTGGAGCACGGCGAGCAGTTGGGCAAGATCGTGCTCACCCACGAAGGGAACTGACCGATGACCACCGACACCGAGGCCCTGAAGCTGGCCGTGTGCGCACGCGTCGACGAACTGGCGGATCAGCTCATCGACGCCAGCCACCAGATCCACGCCCGCCCCGAGCTGAACTTCCAGGAGCACTTCGCGCACGACCTGCTCACCGGGTTGTTGGAGCGCAGCGGCGTGGCGCCCACACGGCATGCCTACGACCTGGAGACCGCGTTCGACTCCAGCGCCGGGTCCAGCGGGCCGAACATCGCGGTGCTGTGCGAGTACGACGCTCTGCCCGGCGTGGGCCACGCGTGCGGCCACAACATCATCGGCACCGCCGGTCTGGGCGCCGGACTGGCCGCTGCCTTCGTGGCCGAGGAAGCCGGCGGGAGAGTGCGCATCATGGGCACACCTGCCGAGGAAGGTGGGGCGGGCAAGGTTCACATGGCCCGCAAGGGCGCGTTCGACGGGGTCGAGGCGGCGATGATGGTGCATCCGGCCGACGCCGATCTGATCGCGATGGACTGCATCGCCATCCAGGAGCTGTTCGTGCACTTCCACGGGAAGTCCGCACACGCCTCCGCTGCTCCGTGGGAGGGCCGCAACGCCCTCGACGCCGCGGTGCTGGGCTACATGAACATCGCCGCCATGCGCCAGCACATCCGCCCCAACGAGCGCATCCACGGCATCTTCACCAACGGCGGCGACAAGCCGAACATCGTGCCTTCGGAGGCGGCGATGGACTGGTACGTGAGGGCCGGCACCATCGAGTCGCTGCAGCCGCTCAAGCAGCGCGTGATGACGGCGTTGGAGAGCTCGGCATCGGCATGCGGCTGCACGATGACCCACGAATGGGATCCGAACCCGTGCGCCGACATGATCGACAACGGCCCGATGGTGGCCGCCTACGTGGCGAACGCCGCCCGGCTGGGCCGCAACGTGCTCGACCCGGCGACCAGCGGCCGGCGGGTGATGGGCAGCACCGACATGGGCAACATCAGCTATCTGGTGCCGTCGATCCACCCGATGATCAAGGTGGCGCCCGACGGCGTGCCGATCCACAGCATCGAGTTCGCCGAGTGGGCGGCAAGCCCTGCCGGCGACCAGGCGGTGCTCGACGGGGCGAAGGCGATGGCGATGACCGTCGTCGACCTGTGGGCCTCGGCAGCGCTCCGGGAACGCATGCAGGCCGCCTTCGCGGAGCGGCCCGCAGGCGTCCAGGTGCTCTGACCTGGGCCGTTCCGGCCTTCTGCGGCATCCCCGTCGCGGACGGCCGCTCACCGTAGGATTCAACCCGTGACGGTCTACGTCCCCGAAGAGTTCACCCCAGGCGAGGAAGACATCCTCCGTCGCTACTTCACCAATCTCGATGGCCCCGTTTTCGCGTTGGTCAACCTTCCCGAGGTCGTGAAGGGAGCGCTGTTCGCGCGCTACAGCCGCAGCCCGAAGAGCCTGCGTCGCCTGTTCCTCGACGAGTTCGTGGGCGATCTCGACATCGCCGGTGACGTCTCGGTGGATGCCACCATCGGCCTCGAACGGGCCGAGGAGCTGTACGAGAAGGTCTTCTTCGAGTACGGCGACGACTCGGTGGCCCAGCTCGGCGGAGTGCACCTCGCGTGCGAGCAGGCCTCGAACATCCTCACCAAGGTGCTCGAATGGGGTCGGCTGATGAGCTACCTCGAGCAGAGCACCCGCTACATCAGCTACGACGCCCGCCTCGGCGGCCGCTATCGCTTCTTCCGCGACCCGGCGATCCTGTCCAGCCGCTTCGGCACACGCTACGTCGGCGACATGGATCGCATGTTCGACAGCTACAGCCTGCTGTTGAGCCGAGTCACCGACCATGTGCGGGCCACCGTCCCACGCGAAGCCGGCGACAGCGACTTCGTGTATCGCACCGCCACGAAGGCGAAGGCGCTCGACGCAGTGCGCGGCGTGCTGCCGGCGGCATCGTTGAGCAACGTCGGCATCTACGGAAGCGGCCAGGCCTTCGAATCGCTGCTCGTGCGAATGCGCGCCCACCCGCTCCCCGAAGCGCGTCACTACGCCGACTTGATGCTGCACGAGCTGCGCAAGGTGATCCCCAGCTTCCTCAAACGGGTCGATCTCGCCGATCGCGGAGGTCGCTGGAGCCACTACCTCTCCGGCACCCGCGAGCACACCGCCGAACTGGTCGAGTCGTTGTTCGGTGGTGTGCCGGTGGAACAGGCACCGTCCGTCCAGCTGGTCGACTTCGATCCGGATGCGGAGGACAAGCTGCTCGCAGCCATCTGCTACCCGCTCAGCCACCTCCCCGACAGCCAGCTGGCGGAGCGGGTGAAGACGCTCAGTCCTACCGAACGGGCGGCGCTGCTGGCTGCCTACATCGGCGATCGCGAGAACCGGCGGCACAAGCCCGGCCGGGCCTTCGAACGAGTGGACTACCGGTTCGACGTGCTCAGCGACTACGGGGCGTTCCGCGATCTGCAGCGTCATCGAATGCTCACCATCGAGTGGCAGTCGCTGACACCGAATCACGGGTACGTGCGCCCCGAGCTCGTGGAGGAGGCGGGCATGACCGACGTCTTCGACGACGCGATGGCCCGCTCGGCGTCGCTGTACGACGCGCTGAAGGAAGAGTTCCCCCAACAGGCGCAGTACGCCGTCAGCATGGCCTATCGGATGCGGTACTCGATGCAGTTCAACGCTCGCGAGGCCATTCACCTGCTCGAGTTGCGCTCGTCGCCGCAGGGCCACCCGTCCTATCGGCGCATCGCCCTGGAGATGCACCGCCTGATCGGCGAGCAGGCCGGCCATCGAGCGGTCGCCTCGGCGATGACGCACATGACCACGGAAGCGCCGGAACTCGAGCGTTTGGAGGCCGAACGGCGTGCGGAAGCACGTCGCGGCCAGAGTTGAGTGCCACGAGTGACGGCTGTCACTGTGCGGGTGAGTAACCTCCGCTGGCGCCGCCCGTAGTATCCCGGGCCTCGCACGGGGACGCACTGAGTACGCGCTGGTAACGACAAGGACCGAAGATGGCTGACGACGAAGAGATCCCAACCGAACCGGAAGAAGAGTTCGAGGAGGTCGAGGAAGAGGTCGACCTCGAGCCGGCCGAACTGGACGACGACGAGCTCGACGAGGATGTCCTCGAAGGTGACGAGGACTTCGTCGCACTCGACGACGACTTCGTTGCCGTCGAAGACGAGGAAGAAGACGACGACACCAGTGGCCCGGTCCGCCGGTCCGTGCCCGCCGGTGAGGACGAGGACGAGGACGACGACATCATCGCCCCCGACGATGTCGAGGCCGACCTCGACACCATCCTGAAGGATCGCCTGGTCGCTGCCGACGACGAGGACGAGAACGAGGACGACGAGCCCGAGGAGAAGGGCGAGGCCGCAGACCGGCTGCAACCCAAGCGGGCCGACGAGCAGTTGTGCCCCACGTGCTTCCTGCTGGTTCGCCAGGGAGCGCCGGTGTGTCCCATCGGCGACGACGAGTGCCCGCTGTTCAGCTGAGCCGCTGATGGCCGATCAGCGCCCACTCATCGAGAAGGTGCTCGATCTGGTGCTCTATGCGCCTGTGGGCCTCGCAGTCCACCTCACGCAGGATGTGCCCACGCTGGTGGCCAGCGGCCGCACGCGGGTGCAGGAGAGGGTGCAGGTGGCCCGTTGGGTGGGGGAGATGGCCGTCACCTACGGGCGCCGCGAGCTGGAGAAGCGGCTGACCACCGCGGCCAGCGAGCACCACTCCCTGGAACCGGTGATCGCCGGCCCGCTGGCAGTGGTGGCGGCCCACGAGCCGGCAGCGCCCCCGTTCGAGGGCTACGAACACCTCGCGGCAGCGCAGATCGTGCAGCTGCTGGCGCGCCTGCCGCACTCCGAGCTGGCGTTGATCCGAGAGTACGAGGCAGCTCACCGGGCCCGGAGGACGATCCTGGCGAAGCTCGACCAGCTGCTGGGCAGCTGAACGTGCGCCAAGTCGTCCGCCCGATGTCGCCTGCCGACGCCGCACAGCTGGCTGCCCTCGAGCACTTGGCGCGAACGGCGCTGATCGATCAGCGCGGCGGCGCTGCCCACCTGGCCGAACGCCCGGCTGTCGGGGACTGGTCGGCGCTGCTGTCTGAGCCCGGCCAGCTGGTGTGGGTCGCCACGCTCGACGACGTCGTCGTCGGGTACCTGCAGCTGGCGATCGATGGCGCACGGGCCGAGGTGCTGCAGGTGTTCGTGCAGCCCGAGGCGCGTGAGGTCGGATTCGGCGACTGGCTGCTGGAGGCGGCACTGGCGGCCGCCCGGTCACACGCGTGCACCGTGCTGGAAGGCACGGCGCTGCCGGGCGACCGGGCGACGAAGAACCTCTTCGAGCGGGCCGGCATCAAGGCCCGCAAGATCACCGTCTCGGTGCCGCTCTAGCGGCCCTGCCAGTTCGGCAGTCGCTTCTCGATGAAGGCGGTGAGACCCTCCTTGGTGTCCTCCGAGCCCATCACCTTGGCGAACTCCTCGTTCGTCATCCGCTTCAGAGTCTCATCGTCGGAGTAGGCAGCGGCCAGCACGACCTTTCGGCTGGCCCACACGGCAAGGGGAGCGGAGGCAGTGATCTTGCCGGCCAGCTCCATGGCGGCCTCGACCGCGACGCCGGGCTCGACGAGCCGGCTGATGAGACCCAGCTCGTAGGCGCGGGCAGCAGGGATCGGCTCGCCGGTGAGGATCGCCTCCATCGCGGCCGCCTGGCCGATGGCACGTGGCAGCCGGAACAGGCCCCCGGCGCCGGCAATGAGGTTGCGCTTGACTTCTGCCAGACCGAACGAGCTCCGGGTGGTGGCCACGACGAGGTCGGCAGCGAGCACGATCTCGCAGCCGCCCGCGGTCGCGAGGCCGTCGACCGCGACGATGACCGGCTTCGTTCGCTCGCGGTACACGAAGCCGGCAAAGCCGCCGCGCTTGGTGTTGAGGCCCGCGGCGTTGCCACTGTTGATCGCCTTCAGGTCGGCGCCGGCACAGAACACGGGTCGGTCCTGACCTTCGGTGTTGGCGGTGATGATGCCGACCCACACGCCGGGGTCGGCCTCCAACTGATCGATCGCGGCCTCGAGACCCTCGGCAACATCACCGTTGACGGCGTTGCGGGCCTCGGGACGATTCAGCGTGATGAGCGCGACGCGACCATGGACTTCATACTGCACGATGTCGGACATGGTTCCGACTGTAGGGGCGCACGCGCGCTGACGCCGAACCGGCGATCAGACCGCCGAGTCGTCGCCGGTGGCTTCGACCACTTCAGCGACCTCGACCACTTCAGCGACCTCGACCACTTCAGCGACCTCGACCACTTCGGCGACCTCGACCACTTCGGCGACCTCTACCACTTCGACGACCTCGACGACCTCGGCTACGTCAGCGACCTCGACCACTTCAGCGACCTCGACCACTTCAGCGGCTTCGACCGCTTCGGCGACCTCAGCGCCGGCAGCGACCGGCTCGGTGACAGCCTCGACCGCCTTGGGCGCAGCCTTTGCGGTGGGCGGCGCCGGCGGCCGCGGTGCGGCCTTCTTCGACGGTGCAGTGGGCCGCGTGGGGCGCAGGGGCTTGGGCTGCGATTTCGCATCGACGTCGACGCCGAACAAGCTGGCGATCTGAGGCAGCAGGGAACCGACTCGCTTCACCGTGGCCAGCAGCTCGTCGCTGGTCTGAGCGGGCTTCTCCGTCGGCTGCACGTGGGTGCGCACTGGGCTGAAGGCGACTGCCTCGAGCACGGCGACCCAACGATCGGGCATCGCGTCGGCAGTGAGGTTGGCGGTTGCCGCAGCGGCCAGCTTGCCGGCAAGATCCGCCGGGAAGCGCACCCCGGCCTTGGGCGGCTGAGACGAGAGCTTGAGCGCCCGCACGACCCGGCCGACGCCGATGGCGGCATCGATGTCGCCGAACCACAGGCTCAGTTCCTTCTCCTGCTTGCTGATCAGCGCTTCCTTGAGCTTGGCCGAAACCTCACGGGTGGTCTCGTCACGAGCCACCATCGGGTCTTCCGCAGAGGCCACGACGCTGCGCAGGTCGCGGAGATCGAGCTCCTCGATGTCGGCCAGAGCGGCGTCGGCACGGTCGAGCCACTCGGCGACGCGCAGCTTCGGCAGCAACTGCTCGGCAATGCTGAGCAGGCCGGCAGCGGGGATCTCTTCCTGGCCTTCGGCCTTCAAGCGAGCGTTCTGCTCGTTGACGGCCTGACGGACGGCCGGCAGGCCGCCCTGCAGCGCGCGTTCCGCAACTGCGCGCTGGGCCTCGGGCAGGTCGGCAAGCACTGCAG
>JBAVTH010000670.1:0-6377 GCA_049696035.1 Ilumatobacteraceae bacterium | reverse complement strand
GATCGGGTTGGGGCTGCTGCGGGCCGTCGAGCCGTGGACCAAGTGGATCGCCGGCTGGGGCTTCGACGCGGCGGTGGGGCCCGGGGACCTCGATGAGATCACCGTGCTCGCGCGAATCAAGTCGCTCATCGGCGACCCCGACATCGACGTGTCGATCACGCGCACGACCACGTGGTATGTCAACGAGCAGTACGCCACGTGCTACCAGGAGGGACGGGTGTTCTGCGGGGGCGATGCGGTGCACCGTCATCCACCGAGCAACGGGCTCGGCGCCAACACCTCCATCCAGGACGCTTTCAACCTCGCGTGGAAGCTGGCGTTCGCGGTGCACGGTCTGGCGGGGCCGTCATTGCTGGAGTCCTACTCCCAGGAGCGCGTCCCTGTGGGCCAGCAGATCGTCACGAGAGCGAATCAGTCGCGGCGCGAGTTCGCCGGGTTGCGCCAGTGGTTCGATCGTGACGCCGACGACCCGGTGGCCGCCGGCTTGGCAGGGCTGCAGGAGCGAACCCCGCACGGCGCATCGCTGCGGCACCGGATGTACGAGGCCCTCCGTGTGAAGCAGTACGAGTTCAACGCTCAGGGCGTCGAGTCCAACCAGCGCTACCAGTCGAGCGCCGTGCTCGAAGACCCGACTGCCACCGTGGAGCTGTGGGAGCGCGACCGGGAACTGTTCCCACAGCCCACCACCCGACCCGGCGCAAAGCTGCCGCACGCCTGGCTGGTCGGGCGTGATGGGCTGCGCACGTCGACGCTCGACACCGTCGGCGACGGGAAGTTCTCGGTGTTGACCGGGCTGTCCGGTAGCGCCTGGGAAGAAGCAGTTTCACTGCTCGGCGTTCCGTGGCTCCGCGTCGTCGTGATCGGCGCGGACGGCACCACCGACCCGTATGGGGAGTGGTGGGCACTCCGCGAGATCGACGAAGCCGGCGTGCTGTTGGTCCGCCCCGACGGGCACGTCGCATGGCGCCACGCAGCAGCGGTCTCGGACTCGACTGTCGCGAAGGAAATGCTCGAGAACGCACTCTCCAGGGTGCTGGGGATCGAAGGAGTGGTGAGATGACCAACGAGTCAACAGCGTCGGACGTACTGCCAATGGTCGTGGTCGGAGCGGGCCCGGTTGGGCTGGTGGCCGCACTCGCCGCACGGCACCACGGCATTCAGGTGGTGGTGCTGGAAGCAGAGCCGGAGGGACGGTTCCGGCCCGGTAGCCGTGCCGTCTACCTCTATCGAGAGTCGCTCGATCTGCTCGAACGGATCGCTCCCGGCGTCACTGAACCGCTGATCGAGCAGAGTCGCTCATGGACAAAGGTGCGCACGACCTTCCGCGCCCGGGACGTGTACGTGCGGACGTTCCCCGCTGCGCCGGCCGGCAAGTTCGGCATCTCCGTCGCGCAGCCGGCTCAGGAGAAAGTGCTCTTCGAGCGCTGCCTGCGCGAGGGCGTGGAGTTTCGCTGGAGCCACCAGGTGGAGGGGGTCACCACCGATCGCGACGGTGTAACGCTGCAGATCGCAGGTGGCGAAACGGTACGAGCCCACTACGTCGTCGCCTCCGACGGCGCGCGGTCGGCGGTGCGCAGCGGGCTCGGCATCGAGCTCGACGGCACCCGCTCGAACACTGCGTTCATCATCGTCGACCTCGCCGCCAACGAGAACGACCCGAAGTACAACGAACGCGCCTTCCATTATCAGCATCCGGCGGTGGGTGGCCGCAACGTGCTCGTCGTGCCGTTCGGTGGCGGGTTGCGGGTCGACCTGCAGTGTTCCGCCGCCGACGACGTCGATTCATTGCAACGTGACCCAAAGCTCAGTGAGTGGGTCGGTGCTGTGGCCGGGCCCGGCTTCGACCTTCCGCCGTTGTGGGTGACCACATATCGGTTCCACCGTTCGGTCGCCACGTCGTACACCGACGCGAACGCCAAGGTGTTGCTGGCGGGCGAGGCCGCCCATCTGTTTCCGCCATTCGGTGGTGCCCGCGGCCTGAACTCTGGTATCCCCGACGCCGTCTTCGAGGTCGAAGCGATCGCTGACGCGTTGCGTGCAACCGACCCCGCCGAGGCGCGTGCCCACATCGTCGCCGTCGCGGAAGAACGCCGATCGGCAGGGCTCGGGAATCGTGAGGCAGCGTCTGCAGCGCTCCAGCAGATGGAGGCGAAGTCGTGGTGTCGTCGAGCTCGACTCCGGCTCGCGAGCGTCGTCGCGCTGAAGTCGGATCGTGTCGGGCGGTGGCTCGACCGAATGCCCACCGCAGGGTCCGACGTGAAGGTCTCGGAACGTTCTCGATACTGAATGACTGGCACGGATGACGCGAGATCGGAGCGAAGATTGACAGTACGAGGCACCATGCGGGACCACGGCATCTACGAGATCGTGGTCGACGCTCCACCGGTCAATGCGTTCTCGATCGTGCTGTTGCGCGACGTGACCCGTCTCCTCGGTCAGCTGTCCGACGACGCTCGGGTGGTCATTCTGCGCGCCGAGCACAGTGGCTTCTCCGCCGGCGGCGACATCAAGGAGATGGAACGCCTCAGCGGGTTCGAGGGCATCATCGGCCAGATCCGTGAGGGCCTCGCGTGTTGCGTGGCGATCGAGCAATGCCCGGTACCCGTCATCGCCGAGGTGCACGGCTACTGCTACGGCATCGGTGTTCTCGTCGTGGGCGTGTGCGACATCGTCGTCGCTGCCGAGGGAACGCAGTTCGTGCTCAACGAGATCGACAACGGCGCGGCCAGCGGTTCCATCCAGGCGCTCGGCCTCCTGCCCGAGAAGCGAATGCGAGCTGCGCTGCTCACCGGAGCACCCGTGGCGGCCGAGGAGATGCATGCGTACGGCAGCATCCACAGTGTGCCGCCCGCCGATCGACTGAGCGATGAAGTCGATGCCCTCGCGCTGTCCATCGCCGCCAAGGTGCCCGCCGTCGTCCGTGCGATGAAGGGTGCGATCAACAGGTCCACCGAGCGCGACCTCGTCGGCAAGTACCGCGCCGAGGCGAGTTACACCTACGAGTTGCACATGAGCGGTGCTGCCGCTGCGGCGCGGGGTGCATGGTGGGGTGCTGCGCCGTCGGCAGACTCGGCCGACCCAGCAGGGGACCGAGGGGCGTCATGACGACGAACGCCAGCGGTGAGCAGCGAGCGCCGAGCGACGAGTTCCTCGCCCATTGGAATGCCGTGCTGGTCGCCGGCGAAGACATGGCGCTCACGCTCGGGCTCGAGCCGCTGTCCGGCGACCCCTCCCTCGTCAGGGTACGGATGGCGTTGACGCCGGCGATCCGTCAGCCGGCCGGGATGTTCTCAGCTGCCTCCCTCTTCGGCCTCGCGGACGTCTCCGGGACGACGCTGGCCCGGTATCACGCGCCTGCCGACACGTTCCCGCTCGCGGTGCAGTCGTCGATCTCGCTGGTCGCGAACACGAAGTCGGGCTACGCCACCAGCCGATCGACGCTCGTGAGTGCCGGGCGCAGATTGATCGTCACGACCACCGATGTCGTCGACGACACGGGCCGGTTGCTCAGCAAGGTGGATGCCACCTATCTGGTGGCGACGCCTCGGGCATAGCCGGGCTCGGTAACTGACGGGCGGCTCAGGTGTCGCTCGGGCGTAGCCACGGGTCGCGGTACTGCTGATCGCGGGCACGCTTCATCTCTTCGATGCCCGAATCCCGGAGGATGTCTGCGAAGCGTCTCCCGTCGGGGGCTGTGGCCAACCACGACGCCGTTCTCGTGATGACTTCGTGGGGAAGGCCGGTGATCCGTCCCGTCGCTCGCCCTCCGGCGTCGGCGATGGCGTTGACGGTTGCCTTGTTCATGATGACGGCCTCGCGAGGCATGCGGGCGATTCGACCGGCGAGATCGGACACTCGATCCACGAGCTGGTCGGGATCGACGACCGCCAGGACCAACCCGATCTGTTGCGCCAGACGCGCATCGATGATCTCGCCGGTGAGGATGAGGAACTTGGCCCACGCGACACCCACGATGGGCACCAACTCGGTGACGCCGGGGTGACCGATGCGACCTTCGATCAGGCCGAATCGGGCATCCTGAGCGGCGACGACGAAGTCGCACTGGGCGACGAAGCTCACGGCGGTTCCGAGGCAGAGACCGTGGACGGCAGCGATGATCGGTGTGCTCGTACGGCGCACCCGTTCGTCGAAGTCCGCGACCATCTCCATGAATCTGCGTTCGTCGTCGATCGTCGGGGGTCGACTTGCCGTGCCCTCGACCACCAGATCGAGGTCGCCACCGGCGCAGAAGGCGCGGCCGGCACCACGGATCACAATGGCACCGACGGCATCGTTCCGGTCGGCCTCGGCGAGTGCTTCGAGCACCTGTGCGCGCAGCGAACCAGGGCCGAAGTCCAGTGCGTTCAGCCGCTCCGGACGGTCGAGCACGATGTGGGCGACGCCGTCGTTGACGGAGTATCGCAACTTGCGAGTGGACGTCACGGTCGGTATCTGCGCAGGAACGCTTCCTTGATGACGCCTGTCTCGCCGTACTCGGCCACCTGTCGGCGAACCTCGGCGATGATCACCGCGCTCGGTTGTGTGAGATCGATCGAGTGGAGGAACACCTGACGGGCCTTCATTCCGGTGTCCCAGAAGACTTCGATCCGATTGTGATCTGGATCGAAGAAGTAGATCCCGATGGCGTTGCCGTGCGACACGATCATGTCCAGCTCGATGCCGTGCTGCTCGAACCGTTCGAGGTACTCGACGAGGTCGTCCAGCGTTTCGACGCGGAACGAGATCTGCTGCAACGTCTTGCTCGACGGGTCGGTGTCTCGGCCTGCGGCGAGCAGTAGTTCGTGGTGCTCCCTCTCGGGATCCGAGCTCATGAAGACCATCGTCCCGTCAGGCTTCTCGTCGGTCACCTGCAGGCCGACCACGTCCTCGAAGAACGCGCGGCTGGCATCGATGTCGGTCACGTAGATCCCGACGTGGCTGAGTCGTTCAATTCTGGGCATGTGGACTCCGGTCTGCCCTACGGGCGGGTGAGCATCGAGTCGAGCAGCTCGTTCGCCCGCGTGCGGTCTGCCAACCGCAAGTGGAGCATCTGGCGATTGCGGGCGGCCGACGTGAGGTAGAAGCGTTCGTACAGGAAGCCGCGACCGGCGAGCGCAGACCCGACGAAGTCCCACGCCAGCCGGAAGAGCGCTGCCCGGTCTTCAGCGTTGACGCCGTCGGCGCCGTGCATCATCTCGTCGATGAGCGGCCGAAGTTCCGGATCGTCGAGCTGGCTCCGGGTGGGCGTGGTGAGCAGGTTGTGGCTGCCGATCAGCGTGATGATCTCGGCCACACGCGGCATCCACTCGGCGAGCAGCGCACGCATGGGATCGAGCGGCCGCCCGTCGGGGAACCAATGCCCATCGCGTTCGCGCTCCCAGCCGTGCTCGATCGACAGTTCAAGCGCGTTCCGGGTGACTTGGACGTAGCAGGCGAGCTCACCGAGCATGTCGATGGTCGTCGGGCTGTGGTCGCCGATCGTTTGTGCCATCCGTGTGGCCAGCCCATAGGCGAACTCGAGCTTGGTGAGTGCGCGAGTCGTCGAGTGACTCGTCATGTTGATCGTGTAGCCGGTCTGCTGGATGGAGTTGTAGATCGCGACGTCACCGTCGATGAAGATCCGATCCCATGGGACGACCACGTCGTCGAAGATGCAGAAGGCGTCCTGCTCGTCGAACCGGGACGACAACGGCCGGTCGAAGTGGTTCGCCCCGGGCGACGAGACCGAGTCGCGGCAGAGGAACTTCAGACCGGGCGTGTCGAGCGGGATGGCGAACGACAACGCGTACTTCTCGGCGCCGGGTGGCAGCGGGAGTGCCGGGTACACGGTCTGTTCATCGGCGAACGGTGCCAGCGTGCCCAGCACTCGACTGCCTCGGATCACGATGCCGTCCGAGGTCTCGCCGACCTTCCGAATCGTCACCTCGTTGCCGAGGATGGCCGAGTCGGTGCGCTTGTCGACCGTGGGCTGGATGATCGTGTGCGTCAGGGCGACGTCGTTGCGAGCGATGTGTTGCTGGAAGGCGACGAGGTTGGCCGCCCCCGTGTCGTTCCGGCCGTCGTCGCCGGCCCACACCCACGGTGCGGATGCGAACGCCGAGAACTTCATGTTCATGTAGTCCGGGGTGCGTCCCATGATGCCCATCGAGACTTCGGACACGCGGGTCAACCCGGCGTGGCGGCGTCGAAGATCGTCGAGGGATCGAGGCAGCAGGTGGCTGAGGTTGGTCGCCTCGCCCGTGGCCGGATCGTCGAACAAGCACTCCTTCGCGTACGTGTGCTGCTGGTCGAACACGGCGGCAACTGCGTGTGCAGCTCCTGACAACTTCGGATGATCGGCGACGTCGATCACCCGTTCTCCATCCACCCAGATGCTG
>JBAVTH010000669.1:0-2167 GCA_049696035.1 Ilumatobacteraceae bacterium | reverse complement strand
GTGGAGGCGGGCGACCCGATCACGGACGCGGCGTTGGGTTCGACGATGGTGGCCATCGACTCGTCGTCTACCCAGCTGTTCTCGGCGTCACAGCGTGCCGAGTTGGTAGGCAAGATCGCCGCGGTCGACCTTGCGCCGGGCGACCTGCTCGGGCCGTCGTTGATCTCGACCGGGCCGAGCGTGCCAGACGGCTGGTTGGAGATCGGTGGGCTGTTGCGCGCCGGCCGGTACCCGGTGTCGTTGAGTGTCGGCGACCAGTTGTTGGCGATCCCGCTGGATGGCGCGGATGTCGCCCCGGTTGCGGTGTTGGTCGTTGAGTCGTCGGTCGGTGATGACCGGGCGTTGATGGTCGTGCTGGCGGCAGCGCCCGAGTCGGCGGCGCAGGTCGCGCAGTGGGCGGCATCCGATGATTTGGTGTTGGTTCGTGTCGGAGCGCAGCCGTGACGTGGGTGATCGCGGTCGGCTCGATCAAGGCCTCTGGCGGCGCCACCTCGACGGCGTTGGTGCTGGCGGCATCAGCAGCGGCGACCGGTGAGCACGTCACGCTGGTCGAGGCGGACCCGTCCGGTGGGTCGCTGCTCGGCTGGTGTGCCGACCTCGACCCGTCCGGCCCAGGACTGTACGAGGGCGTGTTCCAACGCGATTTGGCCGTCGGTGTTCAACTGCTTGGCGAGGTCGATGTGGTCGCCGCGCAGGGTGATCCGTGGCGGATCTCGGCCGCGCTGGATCGACCTCGAGGTTGGCGGCAGTTGCTCGACCCCCTCGACGGGGTCGCGGTGGTCGACATCGGCCGGCTGTTCCCTGGGTCGCCGGCGGCACAGATTGCCGGTGTCGCCGATGTCGTGGTGTTGGTCGCTCCGCCCGAGCCCGGCCCGTTGGCGGCAACCTTGGAGTGGGTCGCCCGGCGCGGCCAGTTCGCCGCCACGGACGCCCAGATCGACGCCGGGCGGGTGAGAATTCTCACTGTCGATGTCGCGGCCGAGCGTCGCCTGCGGATCGACCCGGGTCGATTGGCGCGTGACGAACTCGGCCCCGCGTACGCCGGTCACGTCCCGTTCGATGACGGGGCTCTCGACCTGTTGTGTCGAGGTGCGTCGATCGGGCATCGCTCTCTGCGTCGATCACGATTGGTGCTCGGCGTACACGGCTTGTTGGCGCGGCTTCGGGTGGGGGTGACGGTGTGAACGGGCCGCAGGATTGGTTGATGGAGTTGGCGGAGCGGATTCGCCGCGAGTTCGGTGCCCAGCTTCCGGCGGCACCGGTGCGTGAATCGCACGCTGATCGTGACCGCCGGCAGGAACAGACCAAGTTCGAACTGGAGACGAAGGTGCTGCCGATCGTCAACGAGCAGCGCGTCGCCGGTCGGGAACCTGCGCTGTCGGAAGCGGAGGAGGACATCGTCGTCGAGTTGATCCTTTCGGCGATGTTCCTGCTCCCTCGCCTGTACGGGATTCTCGCCGGGGAACCGTTGGCCGAGGACGTGCTCGTGTTCCCCGGCCAACCGGTGCGCGTCGATCGTGCCGACGGCACCAAGAGCTACTACCCGGCGCTGGCGCGAACCGCCGAGGAGTTGACCCAGATGATCGCCGACGTGGCGGCGACACATCATCGGCCGTTCAGTTTCGAGCATCCGTTCGTCGACGTGCAGTTGTCCCCTCGGCTGCGGTTCCACGGGCAAGGGTTCGACGTCGTGTCCAGACCGGCGATCTTCATCCGTGTGCACCGTGTGATGGGCGCAACTTTCGATGACCTGTTCGAGTGGGGCTCGATCTCGAACGGGATGCGCTACCTGCTCGGCACCGCAGCGGTTGAGGCCCAGCTGTCCGCTGCGACCACTGGTGTGCAGGGCTCGGGCAAGACGACGGTGTTGCGCGCGTTCCCGCTGGCGTATCCGCCGGACACGCGGATCGTCACCGTCGAGACCGATTTCGAGTTGGGGTTGGTGTCGTTGGGTCGGCCGTGGACACAGGAGATGCAGGCGCGGATGCCGATGACCTCGACGTCGCGTGGGATCTCGTGCGCCGACATGATGGCGCCGGTGCTGCGCACCCGCGGCGAGCTGAACATGATCGGCGAGGTCCGCAGTGACGAGGCCGACCCGGCGATCCGCGCCGCCAACATCGGCCAAGGCACCCTGGTCACCGTTCATGGGTCGTCAGCCGTGGCG